>NZ_CP030032.1:429500-759000 GCF_003258315.1 Bradymonas sediminis | reverse complement strand
GGCCGCCTGCACCCGATGGTCGCCTCGGATCTTGACGTCGACGCCGAAGTCTTCGTCGCCGAACTCTACCTGGACGAACTCTTCGCGCTTAAGCCCGTCGAGCGCCGCTTCAGCGCGCCGCCGCGCTTCCCGGCGGTGACCCGTGACTTCGCGCTGACCTACGGTCTCGAGACCCCATACGCCGACCTTGAGCGCGCCATTTCGCGCCTGGCCGACCAAGACCCCGACTTCGGCGCGATCTTTGAGTCCTTCGAACTCTTCGACGTATACGCCGGCGAGCAGGTCGCCGAGGGCATGCGATCACTGGCGCTGTCGGTGGTGTACCGCGCCGCGGATAAAACGCTCACCGATACTCTCGTTGAGCGCGCTGATAAGCGCCTGATCGAATGGTTGGAGACCCAGGTTCAGGCGACCCTTCGCGGCTAAATCGGGCGCGAGGAGCCGCGAGAAATTAGCAAGATAATCCTTTATTTTCGCTGCCTTCTCGAAGATGCTCCTTGAAAGCATCGGATTTAACCGCTAAAAATCCTGCATTCATCTGGCGAGCGATTCGCGATAATATCGCTCGCCAGATTCGTTATTATTTGCGATTGTGACGCGATAACTATAGCGATGTTGTAACAGATGCGCGCAGCGATGCTATTCGTCAGATCTGGGATGATATAAACAAGATTAACTGGTTTAATGAGGAGTTTCTTCATGACGATGACAAAAGCCGGCCTTGTAGACGCCGTCTACGACCGCGTTGGGGTATCCAAAAAGGAAGCCGCCGATTGTGTGGATACAGTTCTAGAGTTGATGAAAGAAACCCTGGAAACCGGGGATGAACTCAAGATCAGCGGCTTCGGCAAATTCGAAGTCCGCCAAAAAGGTGAGCGCATTGGTCGAAACCCCCAGTCGGGCGTTGAGATCATGATCCCCAAGCGTCGAGTATTGCGTTTCAAAGTTAGCCAAGTGCTCAAGGATGAGCTCAACGGCGACGCCTAATCCCTGTTTAACCCTGCTCTATCACTGCTCAATCACACCGCGGCCCCGCCAAGGAATCGGAATATGGAAATCGAAGCGTTGGACATCCCCGAAAAAACATTTTTTAAGATTGGCGAAGTCGCCAAATTGCTCGACCTGGAGCCCTATGTTTTGCGCTATTGGGAGAGCGAGTTCGAGATGCTCCAACCCGATAAAACCGACAGCGGCCAGCGTAGCTACAAACGCGAAGATATCGAGCTGATCTGCCAGATTCGGGGCCTTCTCTACGACGAGATGTTCACCATCGCAGGCGCCCGCCGCCAGCTTGAGCTCGAGGGCGAGGGCAAGCCGAACCTCATCAGCCTGGACACCGCCTCCGAGGCGTCCCAGCAGCCCCAGCCCCAGACCGATCTGTGGGAGCAGCGCAACGAAACACAGGCCCAGCGCATCGAAGAGCTCGAGGCCGAGATCGCCGAGCTTCAGCAGAAGGCATCGTTGGCCGCCGAGCTCGACGCCGCCCTGGAGGCCCAGGTCGCGCACACCCATGAGCAGGCCGCCGAGATCGACACGCTGATGGGGCAACTCGCCGAGTTCGCAGCACAGGACGCGCAGATCGAAGCGCTCGAGGCCGAACTCGCCCAGGCCAACCAGACCATCGCAAACCTTCAGGCCCGCCCGGCCCAATCCACCCCCGGCGCCCTCGACCCGGCGATCCTCGATAGCTTACGCCGCCAGGTCCAGCATCTGGCCAGCCTCGCGCAGCGCCCGGATTGATTGGTCCTCAACAACTTAAGCGCCAGCCGATGGAATGATTCGCCTGACTCAAGCGCTCTTTAGAAGCCGTGCCCTCCCCTGGGCGCGGCTTCTTTGCTTTCGACGCGTTGCGGATAAACCAGAGAAATAATCTTTTTTTGCATCGCAATGAGATTTGTGCACGGAACTTGCTTAATAGTTACTATGTATTGGCCCTGCCAAGATGTCCCAATCCGGCCAACACACGTTTCTCACGGTCTGCGGCACCCTTCTCGCATCCAGGGAGCCCGAAAAGATGGTCTATCCTAGGCAATCTTTTTATAGCCTGAGACAAAAATGTCATAGTAATCGATGAATCGGCGCAAATCGAGATATGATGGGCATCTTCAATCGAATGAAGGACGGCGAAATGACCGAGAACTCCCAAATGCCAAAACCGACCGGCGCGACCGCCACCGCGGGAGCGTCCATCCCTCGTGACGATCTGATCGCGGAGCGCACCCACCGGCGCCGACAGGCACGCCTCCAGCGCACGCGCGTTGAGAACTGGCGCGATTTTGACCCGGTCAAGATGTATCTAAGCGGCATCGGCGAGGTCGGCCTGCTCAACCGCGAGGGCGAGGTCTCGGTCGCCAAAGAAATCGAGGCGGGACGCCTCGAGGTCTTCAACATCCTGGTCAACACGACCGCCGCCATCGAGATGATGCTCGCCCTGCCCGAGCGCCTGAAGTCCGGCTCGGCGCGCGCCCGCGAGGTCTTCGAGGAATACACCCCCAGCGCCGCCGACAGCGAGATGCCGGTGGCGCCCGATGTCTTCGAGCGCTTCGTGCGCCTGGAAGCCGCCTGGGACAAGGTCTGCGCCGCCCAGGACAAGCTCATCGAGGTGCTGGAGTCCTCGGGCGATGAAGCCGCCCAAAAGCGAGCGACCAAAGCCCTCGATAAGGCTCAAGAGAACCTGGTCGACGCGATCCATAATACCCGGCTGTCGCAGCGCTATTTCAACGAGATCGCCAATAATTTCAAAGAGGCGATGAATAATATTCACCGCTGTCACCAACGCATTAATGAGCGTTTTCGCAGCGCTTACGTGCCGAAATCCGAGCTCGAAGCGCTGCTCAACAAGCTTGAGCAGGGCGAGGAGATCGACTTCTCCGGGCTCCCCTTCGATCTGCGCCACCTCGAAGAGACCCGCCAGATCGTCGACTCTTCGCGGCGCATCATCGCCAGCATCGAGCAGCAATTTCACCTGCCCGAAGACAAGATCATCGAGCTCGCACGCGCCATTCGCCAGGGCGAAAAGCGCGCGGATCGCGGCAAGGCCGAGATGATTCGGGCCAACCTTCGCCTCGTGGTCTCCATCGCCAAACGCTACGTCAACCGCGGCATGCACTTTTTGGATCTCATCCAAGAAGGCAACCTCGGGCTGATGCGCGCGGTCGAGAAATTCGAATACCAACGCGGTCATAAATTCTCGACCTACGCGACCTGGTGGATTCGCCAGGCCATCACGCGCGCCATCGCCGACCAGGCGCGCACGATTCGCATCCCGGTCCACCTGATCGAGACCATCAACCGCATCGCGCGCACCTCGCGCGAGCTGGAGCAAGAGCTCGGGCGCGTGCCGACGCCCGAGGAGATCGCCGAGAAGCTCGACATGGACGTCGAGGCCGTGCGCCGCACCCAGCGCATCTCTCGCCACCCGGTCAGCCTTGAGACGCCCGTGGGCGACGAGGACGACAGCCAACTCGGCGACTTCATCGAGGACGAAGGCGCGGTCGACCCGGCCGAAGAAGCCTTTCGCCAGAACCTCTGCGAGGAGACCCAGCAACTGCTCGCCTCGCTCACCCCGCGCGAGGAGAAGATCCTTCGCATGCGCTTTGGCATCGGCGAGAAGACCGACCACACGCTCGAAGAGGTCGGCCAGGACTTCAACCTGACCCGCGAGCGCATCCGCCAAATCGAGGCCAAAGCCCTCGATAAGCTGCGCGAGCCGGATCGCGCGGTCGACCTGAAGATCTTCCACGACTCCTGATCGACGGCGTACTCCACAAAAAAGCCCGGGCGTCTCGAACGCCCGGGCTTTTTTGTGCCTGCCCGATACTCAGGCCCCCATGCCGACCCACTCATCACCGTCAGGACTGACCTCTTTTTTCCAGATGGGCACGATCTCCTTGAGGCGGTCGATGGTGAACGCACAGGCCTCAAACGCCGCGACGCGGTGCGGACTCGACACCGCGATCACCACCGCCTTCTCGCCGATCTCCAGGCGCCCGTAGCGATGATGAATCGCAATCACCACCCCACCCCAGCGCAACACCACCTCGTCGGCGCACTCCACCAACTTAGCGAGCGCCATCTCAAGGTAGGTCTCATACTCAAGATAGCTCACCTTACGGTCGCCCGTGTGGTCGCGCACGACGCCCTCGAACACCACGACCGCGCCGGCCTCCGGGCGCGACACGAACGCACGCACCACCTCGGTATCCAGCGGCTGGTCGGTCATCAGAAACGCGCCGGTCGGGTCCGCACATTCGGTCGCATCTTCGCGCGCGTCGGGCACGTCAACGCCGCCCGACACCGGCGGAATCAAGGCGACCTCATCATCGGGGCTCAGCGCCAACTCGGGCGGCGCGAACTCCCGATTCACCGCCACCCGCGTCGACTCCCGGATGCCCTCAAGCTCCGGATGCGCCCGAAAAATCGCGCGCCACAAATCATCGACGGTCGGCTGCGCATCTTCGCCCGCTCGATCTTTGGCGACCTCTAACTCCAGCTCCTCGGCGTCTTTTCCGAGGCGCTCGCGAATCCCACCAAAATATCGAATTGTTATGTTCATCTATAACTCCCTGGGGCGTCGCGCTCATGCGACGCGTCGGCCCCATCTAATAGAATGATGCGCATCGCGCACATATTTTTTTGACAGTCGCGCGATTTCGGGCACGATGGCCGTGCTGCAACTGGTTCGTCGCAAGGATGCGACCTGATACCGCCGCTACGGAGGGCCCGATGAAATCACGAATTCCACGCAAGCCGCGTACCCCCGCGACTCCACCGCCACTTGGCGACAAATCCCAGACAAAATCAAGTCAGGGACCGCAGCCGACTCTGCGCTACGGGGACCAATTCGGCAAATATGTCATCAACGGCTTCGCCGGCAAGGGCGCGACCAGCTTCGTCTACGAAGCCCGCCCCGTCGACGGCTTCGAGAAGGTCGCCGTCAAGGTGCTCCACCCGCACCTCTTGGCCGACCCCGCCAAGCGCCGCAAATTCTACCAGGAAGCGCGCATCATGATGCGTATGCGCCACGCTAACGTCGTGAATTTCCGTGAGATCATGGAGATCGACGGGCACCTGGCCTACGTCATGGAATATATCGACGGGCCGACCTTGGAGGATTGGATGCGCACCCGGGCGAAGTCGGCCAGCCAGATGGAGCTGGCCTGCCTCTTCTCGGACATCCTGCGCGGGCTGAGCCACGCGCACAGCCACGGCGTCGTCCACCGCGATATCAAACCCGCAAATATCCTCATCGCGACCCAGCAGGGCCGCCTGGTCGCCAAGGTCATCGACTTCGGCCTGGCGCGCTTCTCCGACCAGCCGATCAGCGCCCAGGAGCGCTCCAAGATCGCCGGCACCGCCGCGTATATCTCGCCCGAAGAGGTCAGCGACCCCGACAGCGTCGGGCAAACCAGCGATATCTATAGCCTCGGCGTGATGCTCTACGAAGCCGCCTGCGGCCAGCGCCCCTTCGCCGAAGAAGACCCGCGCGCCCTGCTCGAAGCCCACGCCAATCGCATGCCGCCGAGCCCGCGCGAGGTCAACCCGGCCTTGTCGCCGGAGTTCGAAAACGTCATCCTGCGCACGCTCTCCAAGCGCCCGGATTCGCGCTTTAACTCCGCGCCCGAGATGATCCAGGCCCTTCAAGACGCCATCCAGGCCGCGATGCGCGCCGAGATGATGCAATTGGCCGAGGAGAACGCCGCCACCACCGAGTGGACCCGCGACACCCCCGCCAAGACCGGGCCGAACCAGCAAACCGCCATGCTCCTCTATCTGATGATGTGCATGCGCGCGATGTTCGCCGTCCTTGGCACCTCGAATACCTCCAGCGACACCACCGACTCGACCCTCAAGGCTCACCATTTGGACCGCACCCCGGACCCCAGCTTTCATCTTCCACTAAACTTATAAATTTCTGTGGCATATTCGGCCCAGATGCGCTATTTCGCCTTCAATTGATGAATGATGTTGGATAGATAGCCGCTAGAAATAGGTACCTGAATATTTATGGTTTGCTATTTATTTATGAGGGAGCGCCCACCGGCGCTCCCTCTTTTTTTCCGGTGAAGCAGGTGACGCAGCATTCGCCCGGCGATTGTGACATGCGTTTTTGCCACATTCACAACTAAACGGTGCATAGGCCCCCAAATACTTCGCCCCATTATCTTGCGCTCGCTCCCCAATCACTGCTAACTATTTGGGAACTATGCGATTATTCGCATCGCCTTATTTTCACCTAAATTGGCCGCTCAAGCGGATTCTATGTTCCGATTCCGCCCCCGACTACGCCGCTAAGCGCCCACCAAACGACTCGAAATTATGCGCATATCCTGGATCGACGAGCCCGACGAATTTGAAGACTTTTGCGCGCAGATTGCCGGCGAAGTCATCGCGGTCGACACCGAAAGCGACCACTTCCAGGCCTATCACGCCAAGGTGTGCCTGATTCAGGTCGGCACGCCCGAGCAGGGAGCGCTGGTGGACCCGCTTCGCCTTGGCCCGCAGGGGCTCGCCCCGCTCTTTGAGCTGCTCGAAGACCCCAAAAATCCGGTGCTGATGCACGCCGGGCGAAACGATATTCGCGAGCTCAATCGCGACTATCATATCGGCGTCTCCAATATCTTTGACACCCAGGTGGCGGCCAAATTTCTGGGCTATGAGCGCAACGGGCTGACCTGGCTGCAGAAAAATATCATCGGCAAGACCCCGCCCGGCCAATTCCAGACCTACGACTGGAATACCCGGCCCATCCCGGCGCCGGTGCGCGAATATGCGATCGCCGACGTCGTCGACCTCTTCGCGCTGCGCGAGCGTTTTTTGCCCGAACTCGAAAATACCGGGTGGCTGGGGCCCTTCCAGCAGCACTGCGCCTATATCGCCTCGACCAGCGATTACCAGGCCTCAGAATTTGACCCGGAGGGTTGGTGGAAGGTGCACGCGAAAGTTGGCAGTCGCCTGGACGCGCAGGGCCGCGCCACGCTGCGCGAGCTCTACGCCGCGCGCCACGAGATCTGCGAGAAGGAAAATCGCGCGCCGGTGCATATCTTCCCCAACCGCGCGCTGGGCAGCCTGGCCAAAGAAAAGCCCAAAAATATCGCGGGCTTGCGCAAGATCAAAGGGCTCTCCGAAGAGCTCATCGCCAACTATAGCGACACGATTTTGCGCGCCATCGACCACGCGCGCCACACCAAACTCCCGCCCAAAAAACGCCCCACCGAGCGCAAGCCGCCGTCGAGCCTGGTCATCGAGGCGCGCAGGCGTGCGCTGATCGATTGGCGCAATCACACCGCCGATCGCCTCGGCGTCCCGGGCATGCTCATCGCCACGAACTCGACGCTCACCGACATCGCCGCCGACCCGCCCGCCACCATCGACGGGCTCGACGCGTTTATCCCCATCCTAGATTGGCAACGCGAGATGTTCGGCGAGGAGATCCTGCGGGTGCTCGCCCAGAACTCCTAAACCTCGCCTCAATAAGTGTCCGTAAATTCGGTGCACTCCGGCGTGGGATGATAGACGCCGGCGGCCTGCTGATACACGAGCTGGCCGCCCAGGTGGCCGACGTAGCCCATCAGGCCGCTGCCGCCGATACAGGCGAGCAGCACGGCCACCGTGAGCCCAACGCGCAAGCGGCCCTGCGCTTTGAAATATGCCGCGCCCAGGTCGACGAGAATCGCCGCGCTGAAGATATACCCGACCACATAGGCCAGGTCCTCGTGGGATTGCTTGACCCGCGGGTCGCACAGCATCCTGGAGACCTCGCCGTCGGCCAAATCCCCGGTAAAAACGGCGAGCCAGGCCAGGGCCGCGCCGACCAATAAGGCGGCGCGGCCGGCGGGCTTTAAAAAGCCCAGAACACCGTCGCTTGCCACGAACTCACCGATCAGTCGCGCGATCGTGCCGCACAAAAGCAACACGATGGGAAAATGCACGACGACCGGGTGGAACATCTCCACCCGCAACATATCGGGGACCACTGACATACGCGACAGCTCGCTAACTCAATACAACAGGTACCAACTTACTCGATGGCCTTAACAAGCCATTATTCCTGGATCTTCACCGAGATCGGGTCGAGACGTTGACCCACCTTTTTGACCTCAACTTCAACCTTCTGTCCGGTCTTGAGCGCGTCGAATTTGGCGGGCTCGTCGTTCAGGGTCAAGGTCGTGGTCTCGGTAAAATAGAGTTCAAATTCGCGACCTTCGGAGTCCACATAGATCTCTTTTTTCTCGGGCACGACTTTCTTAACTGTCCCCGCGTAGGTGCCGCTTTCGATGGCCGTTTCTTCTGCCTTTTTCTCGCAGCCCATCAGCATCAGGCTCGACACGAGAAGCATGGGGATTACGGCGATGAGGAGATTCTTGAGATGACGCATATGCTGCTCCTTAAAAGATAGTTGATAGCCCGATCTTAGGGCCCTAAATAACAAAATCCAGCCCTCTCGGGGCCGCCAGTGTGCACATAGCCCGGTATATTTGACAAGTCGAAAACGAAAATCAATTACCTTTGGACTGCGACCGTGCGGAGCAACGCGTCCCATTTAGCAATGAGCACGGGCCAGGCGAGCGCGTCGACCCGCGCGCGCTGGGCTTCGCTTAGCTGTCGGTGCACCTGCTCGGAGGAGCCGGCGAGTCGCTCGATGGCGCGGGTCCAGGCAGATATGTCGCGGGTATAAACCGTCTGGGCATCAGGCGTCACCACATAATCCGACAGGCCCGGAATCTCGGCGCATAGCGCGATCGCGCCGTGGCTGGCCGCCTCCAAAAAGCTAATCGGGAGCCCCTCGTGACGCCCGTTGTCGAGGGTCTTCGAGCAAAAGAGCGCGAAGCCGCAGCGCTGCAAAAGCGCCGCCTTCGCCGCCCCGCTCACCACCCCGTGAAACTCAACGCGCGTGTTTTCGCCCTCGCCGCGCAATCCACGGGCCAGCGCCTCAAGCCGCGCCCGCTCCGGCCCATCGCCGGCGATATGAAGCGTCGTCGGGCGCGCAAAATCCGCGCGGCAAAACGCCTCAATCGCCAGGTCGACGCCCTTTATCTCGACGAGGCGCCCCATGCATAACCAATGATCGCGCGCGTCTTCTCGAGGCGTCACCTGCCCGGGCAACGAGCGCCTCGCCGGCTCAAACCCCATGGGCAAAATCATCGTCGAATCGCCCGCAGAACCGAGCACTCCCGCAAATTTATCGGCCAGCGCTTTGGTCGGAACCGTCATCGCTCCACTCGCACAAAAGCGCGCCAGCGCCTGGCCGATCCCGATCTTTTCGAGGAGACCCGTCGATAGCTGCTCGAGCAGATGCACCCCGCCTGAATGCCCGACGATTAGGCTCGGGATGCCGGTGAGATTCCCCAAGAATCGGGCGAGAAATCCCGCCGGAAGCAGCCAATGCCCCACGATAATATCGGGGCGCTCACGCGCGATTTCGACGAGCACGCGCACGCTCATCGCCGCGACGGCCGGGGCAGCGAGCAGCGCGCGCCAGGGATTCTGGCGAATATTTTCGGGGGTTCCCGCACCATAAAAAAGCGTGTCATATCCGGGCGGCGCGTAGGGAACGCGCAGCACCTCGAAGTCGGCCGACTCCGGCGCTGCATCGGGCGACACCGAGGAATCCGCCCAGCTGAAGACGCGTAGGTCGTGGCCCAGATATCGAAGATGCTGCGCCCACTCAAAGACGAAGCGCCCCGCGATATCGCCGCGAAATCGCGGCAAGCTGCTCGTGATGACAAGGATCTTCATGCAGCGAGCATCTTCGGCCGACCGCGCAGGCGATTCGACGCCCGTCGAAGCGCCCCGCGCGCGAGGATGCCCGCGATGGGCAGGATCACCCTGGGGATATGCAGGCCCGATTGCTCGGTCGCGTATACCGGTCGAACCACCGGCTGCTCGATGCGCGCGCCGACCTCCGAAAGACGCAAGATCAGGTCATTCGGGTAGCCGTAGCGCGGGTAGAGTTTGTGCAGCGGCAGATGCTCTAGCGCCCGCGCGCTGATGGCCGTATAGCCGCATTGAGCGTCATCAAGCTCGGCATAGCCGCCGATGACGCCGGTCAATTTACCGAGCAAGCGCGTGCCGAAGCGGCGCATCTGCGGCATCTGATAGCTATCCGGGTGGGCCAGCCGGTTGCCCTTGGCGTAGTCGGCCTGGCCGGCAAGGACCGGGGCGATGACCCGGGCGAGGTCGTCGGGGTCCATCTGGTTATCGGCGGCCATCACGGCGATGACGTCGGCGCCTGACTCCAGCGCGTATTCATAGCCGCGCGTAATCGCGCGCCCGACCCCGTAATTATAGCCCATGCGGATGACGTTCACGCGCGCGTCGCTCTGCGCGGCCGCGCCCGCCACCTCAAAGGTTTTGTCGGGCGAGCCGTCATCGACCACGATAATCTGGTCGACAAAAGCCGGGATCGAGGCGAGGGTCGCGGGCAATAAACGGGTCTCACAATAGGCGGGAATCACCACTGCGATGCGCTTCTTTGCGTCCACAACTTCGCCGTTGGCGAAGTCGCGATTTAGGGCTGAATAAACCATGTCGTCGGATTGATGGGGTGGCCATTTTTGCGCAATTCAAAATATAATTTCGGCCCGTCGAAGCTGCCGGTTTGCCCGGTGCTTGCGATCGAGGCGCCGCGTTCTACCGTGTCGCCGACCTTAACGTCCAGCGTTTTCAGGTGGGCGTAGACGCTATGATATTGCTGGCCGTGGTCCAGGATAATGAGCTCACCGAAGCCCTCCATGCGCCCGGCGAAGACGACGAGTCCGCCGGCGACCGACTTCACCGAGGTGCCCTCGTCGAGCTTCCAGGTCAGCCCGGTGTGGCGCACATAACTCATGGACTTCGCTTGCTTTTGCGGACCGTAGCCAAAGGCAACCTCGGCCGACACCGGCGGGCGAAGCGTGCCCTTGAGCCGGTGGAAGTCGCGCTCGGTCGAATTCTTAAGCAGCATCCCCAGCGAATTCTCGAGGTCCTGGTCGCTGGCGCGAACCTCGCGCTCGACCTGCTTCTGATTGGCGCTGGAGTTCGCCTCATTGACCAGCCTTTTACGCGTCTTCTCGGCGGCTTTAACGGTCGCCGTATTCTGCGCGATCTCGACGCTCATCCCGGCCCGCTGCGCCACGCTCTGGCGCGTGCGCCGCACGTCCACGTCGATAATCTGGAGCACGTCGATATCGGAGACCCGGCGACTGAGCGCCTCGGAGTGCGCCGCGGCCAGCAGCATTTGCGCATCCTCGGCTTGCCCGGGCGGCAAAAAACGCCCGGCGCGCTCGCCGCTGCGATGCGCTTTATCCCAGGCGACCAATTGCTCCAACACCTGCGCCCGAACCTTATTGCGCGCACGCTGGGCCGTATCAAATGGCGCGGCGTCCCGGCTCAGCGATTTGCTCGCCAAATCCGCGGCTTTCTTGAGCTCAACGATCTCGCGGTTGCCCCGGGTGATGCGCGCTTCGATGGCGTCGAGTCGCCCGACAAAAGACGTCTTCGCGCCGACAGGCTGGGCGTCCAGACTGGGCGCGGCCAGCGTCAGCGGAAGCGCCAGTATCCCGCAGAGAAGCGCGACGCGACCGCGCGAGAACCTTCGCGTTTTGAGCGCCATATCGACCTCCCCCGCTTTCGCCTTAGAGCAAGATTTCGAGTCCAAGATCATCGGTATCATTTCGCTTGAGTCGCTTACGATTCACAAGCCCAGCCGCCAAGAATCCGGCCGCGGGCCCCAATAGAATAGGCACGACGATAATCAGCCACGCCCAACCCAAGGTAGCATCTTCGAGCCCAAAGATCGCAGGGCGCGCGTAATGCCAGATGAAGAGCATCATCGCCAATAGAATCAGGGCGAGCAATCCGGCCCATAACCCAAGCGTCACGCCGCGGGTGAGGGTCGCGCGACGAAAGCCCGACTCGGGCGCGCCAAAAAAGGCGAGCAGCCGAGCCTCTTTTTCCTCATCGTCGGCCAATTGCATCAAGAGGATTCGCATCTGAGCGATGCCGATAATGAGCACGACAAAAAGCAGCACAATGCCCGCGGTCAGCAACCAACGCGCGGCGATCAAGGTGCGCGCGGCCTTCGCCGACGGCACGTCCACCGTGGCGACATGGGTGCGCGCGGGCAACCCTTCGACCTGAGCGATCAGGTCAATATGCCCGACCAGCGGCACCGTCGGCACCAGCACCAAACTATAGGGCAACATCTTCGGCGTGACGCCAAGGCGTGAGACTTCCTGCTCGCCGACGCGCTGCTGAAGCGTCTCAAACGCTTGCTGCGGCGCGCGAACCTCGACCTCCCCAACCCCCGACCATTTGCCAACTTCCTCAGCGAGCTGCTTCGCCTGCGCCTCGCCGGCCTCGGCGCTCAGATAAACCACCGGCCGGTACACGCTCAGATAGCTCTTCGCCGTGTCGGCAAAAAAGACGCCGAACAGCGCGATCAAGCACGGAATAATCATCGAAAACGCGAGCACCGTGGTGGCGGTCGCGGATTCGAAAAGCCGCTCTTTGAGCGCCTCATTCGCGGGACGTAACATCAGCGCACCTCCGTGATGCCCGAGACCGAAGTCACATCGGGTTCGGGCTCCGCGCTACGTTGCACCGAAACCACGCGCCCCGCATCGAGGCGAATCACCTGGGTACGCAGGTCGGCACACGGCGATAGCTCACGCGCAGCGAGCACCACGGTCGACCCGGCGCGCGACACCTGTCGAAGCGCCGAAATCGCGTCGCCCTCAAGCTCGCCCAGCCCCTGGAGACCGCCATCGAGCAGCACCAACTCCGGTTGTCCGACGAGCGCGCGAAAGATGCTGGCGAGCGTGCGCTGGCCGGCCGAAAGTCCCCGAATCGGAACTTCGGAGAGGACCTCGAGCGCCGTGCCACTGATGAGCGTTTGCACCTTCTGGAGCGCCCCGTCGGTCTTGCCGCGGGCCACCAGTGGGAGCAATAGATTTTGCAATAGGGAGCGCTCTTCTAAGAACTCGGGGCGCTGGCTATGGGTGCCAATTTTCTGGCGAACCTGGGTTACCTTCGAGGGGGCGAGGCGGTCGATATTGCGCCCGACCACGATGCATTTGGCACCCTGAACGCGTCGACGCAGCCCGAACACCGAGCAGAGCAGGCTCTTGCCGGCGCCGCTTGGGCCGATAATCTCCACGAATTCCCCGCGCGCGATATCAACGCTGATATCTTCTAAGAGCGGACGCTCGCCCGTAGGGTGTTGAATTATAAGGTGATAACACGAAATCATCGAGGCTCGATTCGCAATCCGTCAGGCAATTGATGCGCTGAGGTAGGCAGGGTCATTCATTCTATTTTGGGCGCCCGGCGGGCACTCGCATCAGCTCGCCAAAAAGTCCTCGACCAGATCGACCAGGCTCAAATCGTCGTCGCTTGGCCGGCATCCGTCCCAGGCCTTCGCGCCGGTGGCGGGAAAGTCGACAAGCGCCGGGGCCGCAGCCGCACGCGCGGGTTGAGGCGCGCCGCCGTCTTTCTCGGCGATGATCTCGGCGAGGTCCGAGCTAAACTCAATACCAATGCCGCTGGCGTCCATGATCTGCGTGGCCAGCGCGACGTCGTCTTCCTGGGTATCCTCGGGCGTGCTCGCCGGCCTTAAATTGGCGGAATCGCCGGGGTTTTTGAGCGCGGACAGCTGGCTCTTGAGCTTATTAAGGCTCATATGATTGAGCGACTTCTTGGGGTCCGAATGCTTCTTCTCGAACTCCTCGATCGCCTCGGCCCCGCCCTCTTCGAGCTTCTGGGCCTCGGCGGGAACACGCTCCTGGCTGGGCGTAAAGTCCTCAGCCTCCGCCTCGATATCGGGCGCCTCGGCCGTCGACAGCGGCTCCAGACCGACCATCTCGTCATATTCGCCGGCCCGCAACTTCTTAAAGAGGCTGCGGTGGCTCGCCTTCATCTGCGCGCGAATCCGCTCCTCAGCTTCTTCCTCGCCCAGCCCCTCAATCGCATCCGCATAGGAGCTCATCACCGTGTCGAGGATCGCCCCCGAGTAGAAAAGCTGCGTCTCGATCGTCGAGCCCCCCAAACCGTGATCTTCGGTCTGAATATGGAAGGTCTTCCCACGATACTCAACGTCGTTATTAAAGCCGATCAGCATACACGCTCCCAAACTGCTTCTTTAGCAAAAAAATGTCGGGCAAAGCCCCGGCGAGAATAACATAGGGGATCGGGAGGAACAACTGGTGGGTGATCTCGGGGTGCCCAGGCCGACGCCCAAAAGCGCTACGCCCGCCAATGGCTAGCGCAATTGGCGGGCGTAACCTTCGGCGAGGGTCGAAGACCCTACCCGAGATGCCGGACATTCTCGGGATCAAGCCGCAGCGCCGCGCTGATCCTGCGGTTGGTCAGCAGCGGTGAGATCTCGTCGAGGCCGAGCTTGGCGAGCTCGTGGGCGACGTAGGCGTAGCGGTCCAGGAAGGGGCTGGTAGGCTCTTGGCCCAGCCGGCTCAGCGCGAAGGGGCGCGGGTCTTCGGCGGTGGCGCGCCCGTCCGGGTAAAAGGTCAGCGCGTGGCTCGGCCCCGGCTGGATCGAGTCGCTCCAGCTAAGCGCGAGGAGCCCCTGGCGATACATCGACAGCATCAGCGTGCCGGCGTCGGGTTCGTGGCCGAAGAAGGCGCCGTCGACGCCCAGCTTCTCAAAGATCAGCTCGGCGGCGTTCGGGTCGAGCAGGCGCGCGTCGAAGTCGGTGCTCGGCTCACTGAGCAAAGTCAGCGGCTGGCCGTCGGCCAGTATCTGCTCGTTGAGCATCAGAGCTTCGTGCCATTGGTCGGGCTGATCGCTGACGTCGGTGCACTCAATCTCGAGCTCAGCGGCCAGCTCGGCGATGGCGCGACAAACGGCCTGGGCCGAGGCGCGCACGACCAATTGCGTGAACGCGGGCCAGCCGGTGTCGCCGGGGCCGTCCACACGAAAATCCGACCAGAAATCCCAGCGCTTTTCGCCCTTTCGCTTCGGAGCCACATCGATCCTTCGCCAGCCGGCGGCGTCGATAATATACCAACATCGGGTCATATTATTTCTTATCTTCGAAATGCAAAATCATGAGTGTGTCAAAAGCCTCGAACCAACAGGCGCAGCTTAGTCCGGAAGAGGCGAGGCGCAACTTTTTTTAGCTCTTCTTGGTTTCGGCGCCGCCGCGAAGACACGATTCGGCGCACAGTACTTGCGCTGGGCCGAATGGCTGCACTAGATTGAGGGTATGAACACCGATCCTAAAACTCCGACCCCCGATCCCAAGGTGCCCGACGCGGTCGATTCGGCGGCGATCGCCGAGGCGTCCGACGAGATCGCGGTGCGCCATATCTTCCGCTGGGACCTCGATAAGACCTATCTGCACACCGACTTCGACACGATTCGCGACCTGATCCGCACGGCGCTCCAGAAGCCCGAAGAAAAAGTCACGGTCCCCGGCGCGGTCGCTCTGCTGCGCGAGCTAAGCCGCCCCGACAAAGACAGCCGCGCGCTGGTAACCTTTATCTCGGGCAGCCCCACGCAGATGCGCGAGACCCTGGAGCGAAAATTCGAGATCGACGGGATTCGCCCCGACGCGTTTATCCTCAAGCCCACGCTGCGCAATCTATTGAAGGGACATTTTCGCGCGATTCGCGGACAGGTGGGCTATAAGCTCAACGCGCTGCTGACGCTGCGCGAGAATTCGCCCTTTGCCCCGGAGACATTTTTTGGCGACGACGCCGAGCAGGACGCGTTTATCTATTCGCTCTACGCCGATATCGCCGCCGGCACCGTCGACCGCGCGCAATTAGAGGAGATCCTGCGCCAATCGCAGGTCTATGAGGCCACCGCTCAGACCATCCTGGCGCGCTTTGAGCGCACCACCAAACGCGACACCGTCCAGCGCATCTTTATCCACCTGGAGGCGGGCTCCTCACCGGGGCGTTTTCTGGTCTTCGGGCCGCGCCTGGTGCCGATCGCCAATTATTTTCAGGCCGCGGTGATCCTCTACGGCGACGGCGTGATCAAAGTGGACTCGGTAGCACGGGTGGCCGCCGAGCTATTGCAGCACCCCAAATACGACATGCAGGAGTTGGCCGTCAGCCTCCAAGACCTCGCCCGGCGCCGCCACCTCAATATGGACGTCTTAAAGCGACTGGCCGAAGATTGGCGCCAGGCGACGCGCGACTTCCCCGATGACCCCGACGCGGACGCGAAAGCCCGAGAGCTCCGAAACACCTTCCCCAAGGAATTTATCGAGCGCTTTATTATCAAAGTGCGCGCCCTGGCGCCGCGCAATCAGAACCCGATGCCGGAGTGGACCGGGCCGGTGGACTATCTGGAAGTACTGCGCACCGACCGCGCGATGCGCCACTCGGTCCAACCCAAATAATGCCGCACGCTGCGTTGACTTGAGAATATTATTTACTTGAGAGCCTCCCTATGACCTCCCAAAATACGACCCTCCCGGCCCCTCTCCCCCCGACCGATCTTCTGGGCGCCAAACCCGCCCCGCGCATCCTGATGGTGGGCGCAGGGGCGGTGGGCCAGACCTACGGCTACCATCTGAGCCGCGGCGGGGCCGACGTGACATTTTTCGTCAAAGAAAAATACCGCGCCGAGGCCGAGGCCGGCTTTTTGATGCACCAACATCGACCGCTTCGAGGGCCGCGCTCTTTTTATTATGACAATTATCGCATCCTGTCGGATGTCGAAGAGGTCGCCCAAAACCGGTGGGACCAGGTGTGGCTGTGCATCTCGTCGACCGCGCTAAAGGGCGATTGGTTAGCCGACTTCTGCGCGCGCATCGGCGACGCAACGCTGGTGTCTTTGCAGCCCGGCCTGGAAGACCTCGAATACGTCGCCCAGGTCTACGACCCGGCCAAGATCGTCGCGGGCCTCATCACCTTTATCGCCTATCAATCGCCGCTGCCGGGCGAGAAGCTCGGCCGAGGCGTCGCGTATCTATTGCCGCCCATGACTCAAAACCCGTTCTCGCCGCTGCTGCTCACCCAGGGGCCGGAGCCGGCCGACGCAGATTTGCGCTGCGAGCGGGTCGTCGACGCCCTAACAAAGGGCGACTATCCGGCCAAAGTCGACCCGAACACACCGCTTCTAATGGCGTTCGGAAGCACCGCGATGAACCCGATTGTCGCGGGTCTGGAGGTCGCAGGTTGGTCTCTGAAGCGCTTTCGAAAAAGCCCGGCGCTCGAAATCGCGACCGCCGCGGGCAAAGAGGCCCAGCGCGTCGCGGCCCGCTATTATGGCACCAGCGTCCCCGCAGCTCTTAGCACCGTGCGGCGCCCCGAGATCGTCGGCACACTGCTCGCCCTGGCCCCCGCGCTGATGCCCTTTGATATCGAGGTCTACCTCGAATATCACTTCAGCAAAGTCGGCGCTCAAACTCGCCAAATCATCGACGATCTCATCCGCATCAGCGAGGCGCTGCCTATCGTTGAGCAGGACGAATTCGGCGATTCCTACGAGCATATCATCCCCACCCGCGCGCTTCGCGTCCTGAGAAACCTGCTCAAGGACGCGAGACTCGCCAGCATAACCCGTTGAATTTACAAACAAATCCCACACCAGAGCAGCGCAAATAAAATTGCGCCTAAGTTCTGGAGTCGTATTGGCATTCGTTGTATCATCACCACGTTCGGGCTGAGATTATTTCCCAGGCCCGTTTTTATTTTTTATATCTTCACGCCGAAATTTATTTATTTCAGAAGGACTTTTAGCAATGAAACGCGCCTCCCTAATTTTCCTCAGCGTCTTCGTCATCTTCTCGCTCGCCTGCGGCCTCTTGGACGACGAAGATACCAATATCAGCTATACCGAGACCATCCCGATGGCGTTCCCGGTCAACGCCGGCGCGCTCTGCCCGACCGGCGTGGATTGCGCGAGCGCCGCGACCCCGGCTCCGGTCGACACGCCCCTGCAGACCATCGACCAGGGCACGTCCATCGACGTGGTCGAGTTGACGGGCAATGACAAACTGACCAAATTCAAGGGCGTGTTCCGCTCCATCGAGATCACGCAGATCAAATACTCGTCCTTGCAGAATACGCTGACCTTCGACCTGCCCGAGATGACCGTCTATATGGGCCCCATCGAAGCGACCTCCTCCAAGGATGAGGGCGTGGTCAAGTTGACGACCATCCCGTCGATTCCCGCAGGCTCCAACACCCAGGGCGCGGCGATCGTCTCCGAAGAAGGCCGCTCGAAATCCAGCGACCTGCTCAAAGAGTTGAAATTATCCTCGATTATCTTCGCAGAGCCGGTGGTTAAGAAGGGCCAAGACCTTCCGCCCTCGGGCTCGGCGAATATTAAAATGGATATCGATGTTAAGTTCACGGTGAACCCGCAAGACGCGCTTTAATCGTCTTCGCCAATAGGGAGGCGCCCTTCGGGGCGCCTCCTGAATATACGGTGAATCTCATCTCCCCAATTTGTAGAAAACGCGATGATGCGACCCTCCTCAATAGCCGCCTTAACCCTGGTTCTTTTCTCGGCCTGTGCTGCCTCGACGGCGCTCGCCGCCGATCCCGCACAGTCCTCTGAAATCGTGGTCGACTACCAAGGTCGCCTGCAAGACGGCCAGGGTCGCGCGATCAGCGGGGTCTTCGACCTCGAATTCAAGCTATACGATGGGGAGCACGCGGCGCGTCCGACCTGGAGCGCGCGCCAATTTGTGGCGGTCGTCGACGGTGATTATACGGTGCCGATGGGGTTGAACGCGCCGCTGCAAAAGTCCGCGCTGCCCGATGACGCCTGGATTGGCGTGGAGTGGGTCGGTCAGGGCGAGTTGCTGCGTGACCGCTTTAAAATCGCGGGCAAATCGCAGGAGGTCGGAGCCGGCAATGGCGGCGGCGCAACCCAGGCCAGCACCCAGTGGGAGGTCTCCGAGGAAACACGAGAGCTTCTCAACGCCGCCAAAGGCGGCAAGCGCATTACGTTCGCCGACATCTCCGAGCGCGCGGTGAGCGCCGACAAGGCAGACACCGCGCTGCGCGCCGAAGCCATCGGCGATATGAGCGCCGAAGAGATCAAAAAAACCAGTGAGTTAGCGCTCAATCGCCTCGGCGAGCACCTCGCCGACCCGGACGCCCACCAGGCGACCGGTGGGCTGGTCTTGGACGATAACCACGCCGTCCAAAAACGCGTCGGTGGTACGGGCGGCAAGCCCTATCAAGTCAATTGCCCGCCTGGCCACGTCGTCACCGGTATCAAAGGTGGAGCCGGCAGAATGGTCGATAGCCTCAGCATTATTTGCACCAAATTAAAATGAAATTATCCTATCGTATCGCCTCTCTTAGCCTCCTCGCTTGCCTCAGCTTGAGCGCGAGCGCGTGCAGCGGTCCCGACAAAAAACCCGACCCGAACGCCGCCCAAGCCGACGAGGCCGCGGCCCAAAAGACCACCACCCGCGAAGACGTCGAGGCATTGCAGGCCGCGGCGCCCAAGCTCGACCCGCCCACGCCCAGCGACCTCGCGCGCTTCACCGCCGATATCGAAGGCGATGGCCCACTACAGGCGACGATAAAGACCGATCTTGGCACGATTGAATGCGCCCTCTTTGAGGCCCAGGCGCCCATCGCGGTGGCCAATTTCGTGGGACTGGCGACGGGTCAGAAGAATTGGATCGACCCGAGCACCGGCCACGAAAAGCAGGACACACCGTTTTATAACGGCAGCGGCTTTTATCGCGTCATCCCCAACTTTTTTATTCAGGCGGGTGACCCTACCGCGACCGGCGTGGGCGGCCCGGGCTACCTATTGCCCGACGAGATCTCAGATGAGCTCAGCCACGCCATGCCCGGCACCTTGAGCATGGCCAATCGAGGCAAGCCCGACAGCGCGGGGAGCCAGTGGTTCATCACCGCGGCGCCGATCCCTCACCTCGACGGGCGCCACACGATCTTCGGCCACTGCGAAAACCTGGACGTCGTGCGCAGCATCGCGACCGTGCCGGCGGGGCCGGATGACCGGCCCCAGGACCCGCCCAAGATTTTGGATATTCAATTCTCGCGCGCGGATAGGTGACGCGAAATGAGGGCGCGGACTTATTCGTCCTCGTCGTCCGCCTCATCTTCAACTTCGCTCTCCGCGTCCAGGCCCTGCGACTCACCGTCGCCTCGGGCGCGGCGGCGCAGCGACCAGCGCCGCGGCTTAAAGACATCGCTAAACTCGCGCCCGGGCATCTCCTCGCCCTCGCCGTCCACCCCGGCCTCGCTGCGCTCGTCAAACCCCTCTTCATCATCCTCACCGGCGTCGCCAGCCTTCTCCTCGGCCGAACGATTGCGCTTCACGCGCATCCGCCCACGCGCCGACGGTTTGAGCGCCTGGTCGTTGGGGATAAAGCGCACTTCCATGCGAACTTCGAAGGATAGCGTCGTGAGAATTTTGGCGACCTCACCGCCCAGGTCGACGCTCTCAAGAAAGACGCGCACCTCATTGGAGGCGATGCGCAAAAACTCCCGCTTCGTGGTGTCGACCTGTGAGAGGATGAAGTTCACGACCTCGCGCGGCAACTTCGTGCCGCCCAGGCGCGCGCGAAACCCGTCGCTGCCCGGCGACGACTTCTCGGAGCCGCCGGCCTCCTGACCAGCCCCACGCGAACCCGCGCCACGCGCGCCCTCCGAGGCGCCGCTCTCCACGCCGACGCGCCGCAGGATGCCGGGAACCAGCCCCTCCAGCGATTTAAGCAACTTCGTGACCGACTCCGGGTCGTGCGGAATGCTCCACCCCTCGGCCTCAAACTCGGCGTCGTCGAAGAGGTGCTCGTCGTCGTATTCGGCGTCATCATCAAAGCCGAATGCGTCATTTCTGTGGTCCTTGGAACCCGTCTTCTTTTTATCGTCACTCATCAGTCATTCTCACAAATTATACTCAATAAAATCATCTTCGCGGAGGTGCACGGTCTTTATCGGTAAATATTTTGAACCACGATGGTCTCGGAGCGCTTCGGGCCCACCGAGACAAGCGCGATCGGCACCTCGAGCAGCGTCTGCAGACAGCTCAAAAAATGACGCGCAGCCGCGGGCAACTCCTCGAGCACCCGCACCCCGCTGATATCCTCGCGCCACCCGGGCAGCACCTCGTAAATCGGCTCAAGCGTCTCGAGCACTTCGGGGTCCATAATGGGCTCAGTATATTCGTTCCCGGCCGGATCGCGATAGCCGACGCAGATCTTTACGTTATCCAGGCCGGATAAGACATCGAGCTTGGTCACCGCGAGCCCGGTGAAGCCGTTGACGCGCACCGCGTAGCGGAGCGCAGCCACGTCGATCCACCCGCAGCGGCGCGCGCGACCGGTCATGGTGTCGTATTCCTTGCCGGCCTCGCGCAGGTGCTCACCGATCTTATCGTCGAGCCCGGTCGGGAAGGGCCCAGCCCCCATGCGGGTGCAATAGGCTTTGGCGATGCCAATGGTCCCGTCGATGCGCGAAGGCGCGACACCCGCGCCCACGCAGGCGCCGGCGCTGGTCGTGTGGCTGGCGGTGACATAGGGGTAGGTCCCCAAAGCGACGTCGAGCATCGTGCCGTGGGCGCCCTCAAAGAGGATATCTCGCCCGCGCGACATCGCCTCGTGCACGAAGCGATTCGCGTTACCCACAAAGGGCGCGATACGCGGCGCCCGGTCGAGCAAATCGTCGATCACCTTATTAAAATCAAGGGGCGGATACCCGTACCAATGCAGCAGCGCGTTCTTCTCGGGCAGCGCCGCGCGCACCTTCTCGACCAGGCGCGGCTCGTCTAGCAAATCCCGCACAAAGATCGACCGGCGCCCGACCTTATCCTCGTAGCAGGGGCCGACACCGCGTCCCTTGGTGCCAAAACTCGCGTCGCCCGCCGCCGCCTCGCGCAGCTCTTCGAGCTCACGATGATAGGGCATAATAATGCTGGCATCCTCGGCGATCAGCAGTTGCTCGTCGCGCTGGAAATAGCCGCGATGGCGCAGCGCGTCGATCTCCTCGATCAAGATATCGGGGTCCACGACCACGCCCTGGGCGATCACGCAGGTCTTATCGTCGTGCAAAATGCCGCTGGGGATCAGATGCAGCACCGTCTTCTGGGGCTTGCCGTCTCGCTGGATAACGAGCGTATGCCCGGCGTTATTGCCCCCCTGAAATCGCACCACGATATCGGCAAATTCGGTATATAGATCAACAACTTTACCTTTGCCTTCATCGCCCCACTGGGCCCCAATAATGACGTTCGCTGCCATGATATGCGTCGCTTTAGGATGATACAAAATTGATGAAACCAGCGCGCACTCACGCGGCGCGCTGGTTCAGAGGCATCTCATCGGTCGAGAAGCTCTTAAGCCTGCGCCTTGGCGTAGACCTGCTGCGCGGCGCGAACGCCGGCGCCCGCGTCGACGTCCATGCCAAGCTCGGCCAGCGCCAACTCCAGGGTGCTCAGCGCGGTCAGGATATCGCTGCGCTCAAAAAACCCGATATGCCCGATGCGAATCATCTTCGGCTTGAGCGCGTCGTGGCCGCCAGCGATGGTCACGCCGTAGCGCTCCCGCATGATACGCACCAAATCGGGGGCGGAAAGCCCGTCGGGCAAAAGAACCGCCGAGACCGCGTCGCTCGGGCTCTCTGCCAGCAGGCTCAGGCCCAGGGCGAGGGCGCCGGCGCGGGTCGCCTCGGCGTTGAGGCGGTGGCGCTCGATCAGGGCGTCGTGCCCCTCTTCCATCATCATCTTGAGCACCACCTGGGCGGCGATAATCTGTGTGACACCCGGGGTAAACGCGGTCTGCTCGCCGAGCTGCTTTTTCTTCTCGCGCAGCAGATCGAAATAATAGCGCGGGTGGTCGGAGTGCTCGGCGCGCTCCCACGCGCGCTCACTGGCGGCCAAAAACCCAACGCCCGGCGGGATGCCGAAGGCTTTTTGGGAGCCGGCGACCATCACATCGATGCCGAGCGCGTCCATCGGCAATTTATGCACGCCCAGGGCGGTGATCGCGTCGACCGCAAACAGCGCGTTGCTCTGCTCCTGCACGACCTTGGCGATCTCGGCGACCGGGTGCATCACGCCGGTGGAGGTCTCGCTGGCGGTCAGCGTGACCATGGCGCACTCCGGGTGGGCGGCCAGCGCCTCGGCGACCTGCTCGGGCCGGGCGACCTTGCCCCACTCCACGTCCAGCTCGACCACGTTCATGCCATAGGCGCGGCCCACTTCGGCCCAGCGCTCGCCGAACTTCCCGCCGCCGATGCAGATGATGGTGTCGTCGCGACGGGTGAAGTTGATCATCCCCGCCTCGAAGGTCCCGGTGCCGCTGGCGGTCACCGTGAGCACCGGCTGCTCGGTCTCAAAGAGCCAGGCCAGCCGTTGGCGCGTATCTGCGAAGACCTCGCGGAACTCGGGTCCGCGGTGGTGAATAATGCTCCTGGCCATCGCCAGTCGCGCCTCTTCGGGGATGGGCGTGGGCCCGGGGGCTAGCAGATATTTTCTGGACATAATCGACCTCAAGAAAGCCGCAAAAAACGCGCGGAAACACCAACATTTTGTCGCCCAAATGGGTACAACCGCGCGCAGGCAGAGTCAACGCGAGCACGTGTCTTCGAGCCGGTCGATTGGCGGCGCGAGCGCAGCGTGCCCCCTATTTCTGAGCGGCCCGAGCCTCCCCGCACAAACCGCTGACCTTGACATCGATCGGTGCCGTCTCCATGCTCAACCCAACGGACGCGTGCATCTGCGGCCCCCATTGCCCATTTCAACGAAGCACGTTGAAATGGGCGCTCGCACTCAAATATATTTGGAAATCTATGACATCAAAGACGCATATTCCGGAAGTCCAGCAGTCGAAAACCTATCAAGCGCTTATCCTGGCGGTGCAAACCCCCAATAAGAGCGACGAGGATATGGCGCGCTCCTGCGCGGAGCTCAGACTATTGGCAAACACCCTTGGCATCGACGTGATGGGGCTGGAGACGCAGCGGCGCGCCAGCGATTCCAGCACGCTGATCATGGGGAAGGGAAAATTGCGCGAGGTCGCCCGCCTCACCGGCGGCCCGGGCGTCGACGGCGAGTTGGCCGAGGAGTTGGAGGAAGACGACTTCGAGGATGATGACCTCGAAGAAGACGACTTCGGCGCGTTCCACGCGAACGATGAAGATGCGGATTCCGACGCGATTTCGCCCGGAGATATCAACCTAATCCTCGTCGACGCCGACCTCGCCCCGCGCCAGCAGCGGGTCTTGCAGGCGGCGCTGGGCGTCGAGGTCATGGATCGAAGCGCGGTCATCCTGCGCATCTTTGAGCAACGCGCGCAGACGCGCGAGTCGCGCCTCGAAGTCGAGATTGCGCGGCTTCGCTACGAGATGCCGCGCCTGCGCGACAGCAACACCGGCGATGACCGCCACGGTGGTGGCGGCGGCATCAGCGGGCGTGGTGGGCGCGGGCATTCCAACCTCGAGTTGGCGCGCCAACACTCGCGCGACCGCCTCTCCGAATTGCGCCGCGAATTGGCCGAAATCCAGGCCACCGAGTCGGCGCGCCGCGAGCAGCGAAGCGACACCTTCCAGGCGGTTCTGGTGGGCTATACCAACGCCGGCAAGTCGACGCTGATGCGCGGGCTGACCGGCAGCGATGTGCTCGTCGAGGATAAATTATTCGCGACGCTGGGCACGACCGTTCGCCGCATCGACCCGCCGACCAAGCCGCAGATTCTTATCTCGGACACCGTCGGCTTTATCACCAATCTGCCGCATGAGTTGGTGGCCTCGTTTCGCTCGACCCTTGATGAGGCGCGCGACGCCCAACTTCAAATTATCGTGGTCGACGCCAGCGATTCCCAGTGGAAAGATCAGCTGCGCGTCACGCGGGAGACCCTCGCCTCCATCGACGCCAGCGAAATCCCCCAGCAGATTGTTTTCAATAAGATCGACCGCCTCGACGAAGACGCGCTCAAGCGCCTGGACCTCGAGATCTGGAGCCTGGGCATCACCGATGCGCTGAAGATCAGCGGGCATTCCGACGCAGGGCTCGCCGAATTGCGCGCGAGCATCATCCAGGCGCAGGAAGACGCCATGAGCAAGGCGACCCTGCTGATCCCGTTTAAGATGGGACGCATCATCGGCGAGATGCATGAGAACGCGCGGATTATGGAAGAAAAATATACCGCCGAGGGCACCTCGGTTCACTTCCTCGCCCTGCCCCGATTTATCGAGCGATGGGAAGGCATGCTGCGACCCTAAGCGGCGATAAATAGCGCGCTTACGCGCACAGATTAAGCCGGCCGAAATCGATTCGCGCCGGCTTTTTTGTGGATCGCGCCGCCCAACTCGAGCTCAAGCATCGCCGGGCAGAGTCGCGATTCAGCCCAGTCGATATGGCGCTTCAGCTCGTCGCGCCCGACATCGGCGCCCGCCTTGCCGGCGAGTGCGTCGAGGGCCTTAAAGAGCGCCTGGGCGTCTGCCGAGAAGACAGTGAGGTCCACGACGCGCCGCGCCGGTGGGCGAGCTACTGGGGGCCGCGGGCGTGGTCGAGTGGAGCGCTTCGGCCGCAATGAATCGAGCCGAAGTTGCGTGCCGTCCTCGGCGGCGCCGAAGACGCACGCGAGGATATCGCGGGCATCGCGCACGCACGCGGCGCCCTCGACCAGCAGTTGATTGCATCCGGCCGCCAGCGGCTCATCGGGGTCGCCGGGCACCGCGCAGATCGGCCGGCCGATCTCGGCGGCGGCGCGGGCGGTGAGCATCGTGCCGCTGGTGAGGCCGGCGCGCACGACCACGGTGGCCCGGCTGAGCGCGGCGATCAATTCGTTGCGCCGCTGGAAGTGATATGCCCGTGGTTTGACGCCGAGTGGGTATTCGCTGATGAGCGCACCCTGGTTGACGATGCGCTCGAAAATCGCGGCGTTTCGGCGCGGTGACGGGCGGTCGACGCCCCCGGCTAGCACCGCGATGGTGGGCGCCCCCGCGTCCAGGCAACCAAGGTGAGCTGCCGCGTCGACACCGAGCGCCCCGCCGCTGACCGTCGCCACGCCCTCGCCTGCCAGGTCACCGGCGATGCGCCTGGCGAGCCCCGCCTGAGCGCATTGCACCGCGCGGCTCCCGACCACAGCGACGGTGTCGTCGAAGCTCAGACCGCTGAGGTTTCCGCGCAGATATAAGAAGACCGGGGGATAGCGCAGGTCGAGCAATTGGCGGGGGTACCGAGGGTCACCAATCGCCAGAAGCTGCCCATTTGGCCCAAGCGCCGCGACCTCGCGGGCGTAGGCATCCTCCGGGTCAACGCTTTGCAGGCATTCGAGCAGACGAGCCAGAATCTTTTGCTGAAAATTCGCTCGCTCAAGCACCGCGCGCTGGGTGATATCATCGGCCTGGAAGAGGCCTCGAAGATCATCTTGAACGGTATGTAGGAGCCCAGCAAACCGCGCAAACCCAACCCCCGCCACGCGCCAAATCGCCCAACGCGCGGCGCGCTCAGCTGGGGAGACCGTCGAAAAATCGACGTCGACTTCGGCGCTATCGACACGACACGGCTCACGTTCATTGAACTCATTGGTCATCATTCCAGAACCTCGCCTGGCGCCCCGTTGCGCCTTGATAATTTGCCAGTTGAATCATGCATGTGGGAGACGCTGCGCGTGCTCCCCACATGAGTTTTCGGCAATCGGCGCTTATTTGTTGCGTCATTGGGCCAAGAAAATCAAAAAGCCCGCTTTCGCGGGCCTTCTGACTACTCTAAATCTGGGACGCTCTGTTTGGCTTATTCGGTGACCTTGGCCAAGATGACGGTGATATTATCCTCACCGCCGTTTTCATTGGCGACGTCGATGAGGCGCCGGCAGAGTTTTTCGAGGTCGTCTTCTTCCTTAAATAGCTGCTCAATCTGACCGTCGCGAATCATATCGCTGAGGCCGTCGGAGCAGAAAAGGAAGATATCATCGACCTGCATCTCCTCGAAGTGGACGTCGACTTCGACTTCGTCGGCCAGGCCACATGCGCGGGTGATGACGTTCTTATAGGGGAAATACTCGATATCCTCGGCGGCCAGGATTCCCATGCGCACATATTCGTTGGCCAGGGAGTGGTCCTCGGTGCGCTGCTCGAGCTTGCCGTCGCGGAAGCGGTAGGCGCGGGAGTCGCCAATATTTGCGAAATAGGCGCCATCGTTGGTGAAATACCCAAGGACGATGGTGGTTCCCATGCCCTGGTACATCTCGCTCTCGGAGGCGGCGGTGAAGACCGCGGTGTTCGCGCTTAAGACGGCCTCGCGCAGGCGATACTCGATGAGATCGACCTCCTCGCCGTCTTCGCCAACGGGTGGATCGGGGGCGGACGCTTCGTCCGACATGGTTTCGCGATAATATTCGACCATCGCCTTAATGGCCATCGCGCTGGCAACTTCGCCCGAGCGATGCCCGCCCATACCATCAGCAACAACACACAGCGCCTCCTTTCCGTCGGAAAGGTAGAAATCGTCTTCGTTGTGGTCTCGCGTGCTGCCGACGTCCGTCATCCCGGCACAAATAAGCTTCATGTACGCTTCCTAAATGAACCCCAGAGGGATCAAAACAAATTAGTTGGGCAAATTTCGCCCGATTTCGGCCGAAGTATATGCGTAGTTTCGGTTCAGGTAAAGAATCCCACAAAATCGGTGCACTGGCACCGATTTTGTGGCGGATCGTGGCGCTTGGATACCCACAGCGTGACTCATTGTTGATCCGCGCGGACACCCTCCCAGGTGGCCGAGATACCAGAGGCCTGGGCGTTGCCGTTGGAATCGCTGGTGGTGCGCATGGTGCCTTCGAAGACGCCGTTGGTGATGCTGTCGACGATACCATCGGAGGTCACCTCGATGAGCGTGCCCTCACCGGCGATGCTTAAGCCCACATCATATTCCAATTCGTTGACCAGAAGATCGGCCAAACCGAAGACGCTCGACACCGCGCTCACACACGCACCAGCGGCGTCGAAGCAACTGCCGCCCAGAAGATCCGGGGCGCAAATCTCACCATTGCTGTCGGCGATCGAGCCGACCAAGCCGCCACAAACCCAACCGGTGAACGCTTCGCTCAGCGAGTGCGACTCGCCGCCGGTGATCTCGGGGATGATGATCTGGTTGAGCACGTACATCATCAGGCGCCCGTAGCGCAGCGAGAGCGGGTGGCGGTCAATCTGAAGTTGGTTGTAGGCGATGATTCGCCCGGTCCAATCCGAGCTCAGCACGCCCAGCTCGCCGAGGTCACCCTCGCCGTCGGCCTGAATATTGATCGCGCCGCAATCGGCCGGCGAGTTCGAGTCACAATTCCAGCGCCAATAGAGGGTGATGCCCAACCAGTTATCGGTGCCACGGAACTCGTAATCCGAGAACATCTTGCCGATGGTCAGCTCGCTATGAACTTCGAGGTTCGCCACGACGTCGCGCAAGTCTCGCCCGGCGTCGCGAATGCGTCGCAGCGCATCGTTATTCTCAACTGCGGTATTGATCGCGTTGATGAGCACGTCGTCGAGACCGGTGACGTTCATAAAGGCGTCAACGCCCACGCCGATCACGCCGACGAAGTTGCGAATCAGCGCCATCATGCCGTCGTAGAGCCCCTGCCCGGGGTTCTCGAAGATATTGAGCACGGTCATGATCGTGGAGCCCACCGAGCCGGACTCGGCCAGGGCGTTGCTGAAGTCCCAGTGGCTGGTCACGTCGTAGCGACCCACCGGGTTGAGCGGGATGAGTTGAAGCAGCAGCTCGCGTCGGGTGACCCGGTCGGATTCCATGACGATGTCTTCGACGCAGCCGGCCGACGCGATCTGACCGGCGTCACCCTGAGCGCGCGCGGTGACCACGAAGCGCTCGCGGGTGCCGAGGTTCTCGAAGAGCGGCTTCACGCTGGTCGAAGCGGCGGTGCGCATATCCAATTCCTGGACGCCATGGTCGCGGAAGGGATGAAATTGTGCGCAGCTAATCTCGGAGTTTCGGTAGAGGCGAATGTCGATATTGCTCAGGCGCATCACCGACGGGCTCGAGTTCACCAACGTGATCTCGAGGTCGCCGGTGTCCATCGCCTCAATGTCGATGTCAAATTCGACCGCGTTCGACAGCTCGTGGCTCGCGCGCACCCGCAGCGTCGCGGGCTGGGCGCCCAGGCGCAGGTCGATCGACGCGGAGCCCTCTTCGTGCGTGGTGCCGTTATAGGAAGAGAGCGACGCGACTTCATCGCCCGCGGTCGGCTCCAAAATCTCGTAGCCGATGATCTGATTCGGGGCCGGAGCGCCGGTCACTTTATCGTATAAAAAGACCTTCAGCGGGATCGTCTCGGTGACATTACCGATCAGATGGGTCTCGCCACCGGCGACCATGAAATATTTGTCGTCGAGCCGCGGCGCGGTCGCGTCGTCGGCGTTTCGAGACTGGTCGACCGTGGTGCTCACCTTCGCGTCGCCACACCCGTAAAGGGATGTACCAACCAGGGCGAACGCCATTAAAAACAACATTATTTTTGAGTGAAAAGAAGCCATTTAGCTCTCACCAGTTTTTAAGCGTTATCAATTGTTGTCGACTATCTCGTCCCAAGTCTAGCATCTGCGGGCTTGGCAATCAATTCTACGCGCTCGCAAAGGCAGCCTTAGCCAGTATTCGAGAGCGCTGGCCCGGATGCTCGTGTTTGAGGGGAGAGTGGGCGGGGGGCGGCGGTGATTGGAGCCAAAAAAAACGCCCTCATCGCGGTTGCGATGAGGGCGTTTTTCGTTCTACGCGGCCTCAGAAAGCAGGCCAAATTGGCGCGAACCGAAGACTATTCAAGCATGCTTCGCAGCATCCACGCGGTCTTCTCATGAACCTGCATGCGCTGGGTGAGCAGGTCGCAGGTGGGCTGGTCGTTGGCCGCCTCAGCGGTGCTGAACGCCTCGCGCGAGGTGCGCGCGACGGCCTCGTTGGCCTCGCAGAGGTTGCGAATCATATCCATCGCCTTGGGCACGCCGTCGTCTTCTTTGATGGCCGACAATGCCTTGAACTCCTTGAAGGTTCCCGGCGCGGGCATCCCGAGTTGGCGAATGCGCTCGGCGATATCATCCACCGCCACGGCCATCTCGGTATATTGCTCTTCGAACATATTATGCAGGGTCTGGAACATCGGGCCGGTGACGTTCCAATGATAGTTATGCGTCTTTAGATAGAGCGTATAACTATCGGCGAGCACCTTCGACAAGCCCTTAGCAATCTCATTTCGCGTCGACTTCTCAATACCAATGTCAATATTCATTGAGCCTCCTTATGGTTTGGTCGTCCCAGAAAATTTCGAACGTCCGGAAAAAATCATATCTGAAGCGCAAGTCGCTTCATCTGGTGCCAGAACAAACGGCGCGCGCTATTTATTTCGGAAAAACGCGCAGGCGCCTCGCTCTGGCTCACCACGGGTCGGTGTCTTCTTGCACGACCGGTATCTTAAAACCGCGGGGCTCGAGTTCAAGGGGGGCATCGTTATTTTCGCCCCAATCGGCCGAAACGACCTCCGATTCTTGGGGAGCCACGTCGAGCTCGAAGGTCTGAGACTCGAGCTCAGGCGTTGGCAGTGCCCTGGGCGCGAGGTCGCTCGACGCGCGACGCGGCGCCACCAATTCAGGTGACTTTGGCGAGCCTGGATAGACGCCGATGGCGAGCATATATTGGCGGACCAGCCAAAAGATCCATTCGAGCTCAAGAAAATCTTCGCTCGTCGACGACTTGATACGCAGCAGGCGGCCCTGGGAAATGATGCCTCTGAGGTCAAAGACACGCTGAAAGTCGTCCGCCGAGCGAAAATATATGCCGGGAGGACGCACGACCTCTCTGTCGCCAGGAGAAGGCGGCCTGGAGATGGTGCTTTGCCCATCCGTTCTCGGCGGGCGCCCCTCAAGGAAATACTGTTTTAGTTGTCCCATGGGCAGCAACTCGTCGCCACCCACACCGTCTTCGCTTATCCGGATGCCCTCCGCCGAAATGCGCAACTGATGCCGGCCGGCCCCAACCATGCGATTGGCGTCAAATTTAAGAAACGCAAAGCCCCCAAAAAAGATAGGAATCCCAAAGCAGATGAGCCCGCCCAGGTCCAATCGCCCGGCGTCAAAGGACATCAGGACGCTGCCCAGGATGATCAGTCCAATCGCCAACCACTGAATACGCGGCTTGACGTCCACCGTGACCACGAGTCCGTCGCCTTGCAGCGTCACCTGCGTAAATTTTGGCGCGAGCATTGGCGCGTCGATCTCGGCGCGCACCTGCTCCAGACTCGCCGGCGCATCAAAGGATTCGGCGAGGCTTGAATGATAGTCAGAATTTTGCACGGTGTTCCGGAGTGCCGACACATAGGAATATTTTATAGGGATTCAGCAGTGATGCCGACGGGCGCGGCCCGTCGGCACATTTGTTAAAGAAGTTCGAGGCGCTTTAGCTTCGGCTCCGCGACCTCGCGGAAGGTCTTGTCGAAGACCAGGGCCTGGCGCTGCCGGCTAAAAAGCCCGAGCGGGATACGCTCATGATCAGGCCAGGCGTCCAGGCGTTTTTGCTCCGGTGACATATCGGCAAGGATCGGGTTCATCACGTCGAAATGCGTCTTCAGCGTCAGGCCAACCAGGTGGCGCCAGGACGGCAGCGTCGACTCCGGAAAGCGCTTTAGTGACTTCTCGATATAGACCCAGCCGAAGTCCTGATGGCCCTCCTCGTCCTCGACCGTGGCGTCGAGCACCGCGCGCACCGTGGGCTGCTCGCAGCGCTCCCGCAGGTCGGTGATATACCCGTAGGAGAGGGTCTCGTTGATCGCCACCATCGTGATCGCGGTGTGCAGCGCGCGCTCCCCCATCGACGCGGCGAGAAACTGCGGCGGGTCATCGAGGGTGACGGGGTTGGGGAAGACGGGTTGAATTCCAAGCGCGCGGCACATGCCCGCGCAGAGCGCCGCGTGGCGCACCTCGTCGCCGATCAGGTCCACGCCGCCGGCGTAGATGTCGATCGGGTCGCCCGCGCCGAGCACCTCGGTCATAAATCGCGTCATGATCTGGGTGGAGCGAAACTCGGTCTGAAATCGGTCCAGCCAGGTATGGCGCGCCTCAACCAAAAGCTCGTTGTCGAACGGAGTCGGGTCGAAGGCCGAAAAGTCGATCGCCACGCCCATCAATTCTTCGTGAAACTCGCCGAAAATACCGCCTGCAAAGCTTGCTTTATGACTCATCGCTTAAAGTCCCTCCCCATCATCGGGGCATGTGCCGCCGCCAAAGACGCACGTCCCCTCGCCACAATCCTGGAACATGCCATAGTTGCAGGCCATCCCGGCGGGGCAAAAGCAACTATCGACGACGCCATCTTTGCAGCACGCCTCCCAGGTGCCGGGCTCGCCGGCGTCCGGGTCTTCGACATCCGGTTCGCCAGCGTCTGGCTCGATGACGTCCGGCTCACCCGCGTCGGGCTCGCCAATATCGGGCTCACCGGCATCGACGCTGCCCGCGTCGCTGTCTGCGCAGCCTTCGATCCCATAGGAGCAGGAGCCGTCATCGCAGGTCTCGAACATCCCGTAATTACACGCCGTATTCGCGGGACAATAGCAGGACTCCACCACGCCATCGTTGCAGCAAGGCTCCCAATGCCCCGCGTCTTCGTCCTCAACGTCGGGTTGCTCAGTGTCGGGGATTTTTTTGACATCCCTCGGACCGCTGGTGTCGCCAGTGCCGATATCCCTGGTGCCAACATCCCAACCGCCCGTGGTATTATTTGAGCTCGCGTCATCGCCCGAGCAGGCGACCACCCCCATGCCCAACGCGACCACCAAAAACACAATCAGGCTTAGACCCGCGCCGCCGCCCACGACATTGACGCACCCGGCGAAGAAGAACGCGGCCACAAAAACAAGCAGAAGAGGTAGAAACCGAAAGCGCAGTCTCATGATAACACCTTATTAGTTGAAGTGATGAAGACCGGAAAACTGTAGAGAAAAGCGCTGTTCTCCACAAGCATTGGAGCCACAGGGAATTGATTTTTTCAAAACTTGCGGTTCAACTCCGGAGCGTGCTACTGTCCGGCGAGCGCTCAACGCGTTCTCCACCTTCGCCATCTTCCAACTCAGGGGCACTCGATTGCTCCCAGGCTGATGCGATCAGGGGTTTTACCTGTTCCGATTCGTTTGGAAGCCCTTATAACACACGCTGCAACGTCGATTTATCTCATGAAATATCTGTCACGCCCTTTGCTCATTGGCTTTGCGCTCATCACTCTTCTGTCAGCATCCTGCGGCTCATGCGGCTCGTGCGGAAGCACCGAGCCGGAGAATTTGCCGCAAACTCCTGACACGGGCGCCGCGACGGCTGAGCCCGACACGGCCGCAGAAGAGGCAGCAAAGCTGCTCGAAGAAGCCCGCAAGCAGGCCAAAGAGCTCGGCTCTCAGGCTGGCTTTGACCGGATGACCGCGGCGCGCTTCTTCGCCTCGGAGATCGAAGGTCTTAATAAGAAAAATATCAAAGCCCCCTCGGTCAAACGCGCGCCGAAGGCCACGGACCTGGGAACCATCGACGGCTCCGGCGTGCGACGCGTCTTCAACGCCCGCCACGGCGAGCTGCAGGCATGCTATGAGCGCGCGCTGAAATCCGACCCCGAACTTCGCGGCAAGGTCACCCTGACGGTGCGAATCGGCGACGGTGGGGCCCCGGTCATGACCCGCGCGCGCAGCAGCCAGCTTAAGAGCAAGACCGTGCTGAATTGCATGGAAATCACCAGCAAGAAGTGGCTGTTCCCGGCCCCGCAAGGCGGCACGGTGCTGGTGAACAAGCCCTATACCTTCGAGCCGAAGATCTAACGCAGCCTAAGCTGCGCGAGTTTTCGCCCCAATATTTTAGAAACGCCCGGCGCCCGCACCGCCGGGCGTTTTTATGATCACGCGGTCTCCGGCCTGCACCTCGACCGTGCATTTATTGGGAAGTTGGCGGGTGACGCCATCGCGCACCAGGAGGTTCTCGCCGACCTTCGCGTCTTCACCGCCCTCCAAACCCCAGGGTGCGCGGTCGCGCCGCTCCGTCATCAGGGTGACGGTCGCTGGCGCGTCGAATTCGTAGGCGCGCACGACGCCGTCGCCGCCGCGAAACGCCCCCTGCCCGCCCGACCCACGTCGCACACGATACTCGGCGACCCGGAACGGATACGCATGCTCCAGCGCCTCCACCGGCGTGTTGAGCGTATTGGTCATATGGGTTTGCACCGCGCTTTCGCCGGCATAACCCTGACCGTCGACGCCCGGGCACGCACCGCTGCCTCCGCCGATGGTCTCATAATAGGCGAAGTCCGCATCGATCGCGGAGCCGCCCGCGACGCGGCGAGGGTCGGCGCCACCGATCAAAATATTATTCATCGACCCGCAGGACGCCGCCGGCACCTGGCCCGGAATGGCCTTGGAGAACGCGCCGATCACCACATCGGTGATGCGCTGGCTGGTCTCGACATTGCCCGCCGCGACCGCCGCCGGATATTGGGCGTCGACCAGGCTCCCGGGCTCCGTCATCAACTTCACGCAGCGCATATAACCGCCATTTGAGGGCAACTCGGGCGGCGCGAGGCAGCGAAACACATAGAGCACCGCCGAGAGCGTCACCGCCCGCGGGACGTTGAGCGGGCCGGCGGTCTGGGCGTCGGTGCCGCGGAAATCAACGCTCGCCGCGTCCCCCGAAATCGTGAGCGTGCAGCGAATCTTCAGCGGCCCATTGCCCATCCCATCGTCGTCGAGAAAATCCTCGAATTCCCACTGACCGTCGGGCATCTGCGCGATAATCCGGCGCATAAATCGCTCGCTATAATCCTGCAAATCGGCGCAAGCGGCGAGCACCTTTTCGGGCTGGCGAGCGAGCTGTTCCTGGAGGCGTTGGCGGCCGCGACGATTGGCCGCTATCTGCGCCCGCAGGTCGCCCCGACGCTCCTGAGGCGTGCGACTGGCCGCGGCAATCTCGTCCTCCAGGGCCTCACTCCAGGCAGTCGGCGAGATGCGTATGCCCTCCTCGTCAATCGACTTTGAGAGCCCCAGGCTCCCCGGACTGATGCCGCCCACATCGGCGTGATGCGCGCGGTTTGCCACATAAAAGCGCACCTCGCCAGCCGCATCGAAAACCGGAGAAACCATCGTGATATCAGGCAGATGCGTGCCGCCCGCGAAGGGATCATTGAGCACGACATGCATCTTTGGGGTCATCTTAATGGCGTCGATCGCCGCGCGCACGGACAGCGGCGTGGAGCCCAGATGCACCGGAATATGCGCGGCCTGCGCGACCATCTCGCCGGCTGCGTCAAAGATCGCGCAGGAGAAGTCGCGGCGCTCCTTAATATTCGGAGAGTAGGCCGAGCGCATCAGCGTCGCGCCCATTTCCTCGGCGATGGAGGCGAAGAGGTGGCGAAAGATCTCGAGTTCGATGGCGTTCATAGAGGCATCCAAAGATGATTTACGGGGCATCCGGGCGCGTCAGGATGAGGTGTGACTGGCTCACACGAACGCTCCAGCCGGGCTCGACCACGGTCGTGCCGCTATATTCGCTGATGACCGCGGGGCCGTCGAATTCGCAGCCTTCGGCGAGGTCGTCTCGGGCGATGAGCTTCGCCGAGAGGCGGCCCTGGCGAAAGCCGACGCGGATGTCTTCCCAGGGAAATGCGGCAGCCGCGCTCGCGCGCGCAGGCTGCGCCGAAGCAACGCGCTCAACGGGGATGAACGCGCGCAGCCGCAGCGCCACGACTTCGATGGCGCGCCCGGGCGCGCGGTATCCGTAGAGGCGCTCGTGCTGGCGCTCGAAGTCTTCGCTCGGGTCTTGCAATTCGCCCGAATCGAGCGCCCCTGGGAGCGCAATATTGAGCTCAAAACTCTGCGCCTCATAGCGTAAATCGAGGGAGTACTCGTAGCGCAGCGATGCGTCCTCAACCGCGCCGGGGCCGAGCAGGTCTTGGCGCGCGCGCTGGCTGAGCGCGGTGACCGCTGCGCGCAGTGAGTTTGGCGAGGCGTCGTCTTCGCGAAGAAGCTCGGCCAGGGGGCGCAAGAAGGTCTCGCTATAGAGGCGCTGGGCGTCGGCGTTGAGCATGCCCTGGGCCGACAATAGCCCCGGATTGCGCGGAATCAGCACGGTCGAGATGTCGATCTTCTCGGCCAAACGGCAGGCGTGCAGCCCGCCCGCGCCGCCAAAGGCGACCAGCGCGAAGTCGCGCGGGTCGTGGCCCTGCTCGAGCGAAATCACCTTCATCGCCCGCACCATATTGGCGTCGGCGACCTCCAAGATGCCCTGGGCGACCGCCTCGGCCTCGAGCCCAAGCTCGGCGGCCAACTTCTCAATCGCCACCCGCGAGGCCTCGGCCTGCAGCGTCATCTCGCCGCCCAGAAAACGCTCCGGGCGCACGCGCCCCAAATAGACATGCGCGTCGGTTACCGTCGGCTCGACGCCGCCTCGCCCGTAGCAAGCCGGCCCCGGCAGCGCGCCGGCGCTGCGCGGCCCAACCCTGAGCGCCCCGCCCGCGTCGACCCAGGCGATGGAGCCCCCGCCCGCGCCCACCGTTCGAACATCCAGGGTCGCCACGTCCACCGGGAGTTCGCCAATCTCGGCGTGGGCGCTCAGCGGAACCTCGGCGTCGCATAGGCTGATATCGCTCGACGTGCCGCCCATATCAAAGGTGATGATGCGCTCCATGCCGACCTCTTCGGCCGCGGCAAACGCCCCGACGACACCACCAGCCGGCCCCGAAAGAACGGTATTAACCGGGAATCGCGCCGCAAACTCCAACTCGCAACGCCCGCCGCTGGATTGCAAAATCTCGATGCGCTCGGCCGCCACGCGCCCCTCCAGGGCGTGCAGATAGCGCGCCATCACCGGCCCAACATAGGCGTTAATCGTGGTCGTCGAGGCGCGCTCATATTCACGAAATTCGGGGAGAACCTCGTGGCTTAGCGAAAGATGCATCTTCGGGAACCTCGCCGCGATGGCGCGCCCGAGGCGCTGCTCATGGGCGGGGTTCGCGTAGGCGTGCAGCAGGCAGACGCTCACCGCCTCAAACGGCGCGCCGTCGCAGCCAACCTCCAGCGCGTCGAGGACTCGCTCAATCTCGGCATCTTCTAATGCGCCCAAGACCTCGCCGTCATAGGCCATGCGCTCGCGCAGCCCGAAGCATTGGGGCGCGGCGACCAGCGGAGGCTCGCGCTTGATCTGAAAATTATAGAGCTCGGGGCGGTCCTGGCGGCGCAGCTCCAGCAGGTCTTCAAACCCCGCGGTGGTCACCAGCGCGACGCGCGCGCCGCGGCGCTCCAGCAAGGCGTTGGTGGCGACCGTGGTGCCGTGGATTAGATGCAGCGACGCCGCCGGTTTAAGGTCGGCGGCGGCGTGCGCAATCCCCTGGGCGATGGCTCGAGAGGGGTCTTCCGGGGTGGAGAGTGTCTTGTGAATCACCACCCGGCTGGAGCCGTCGGGGGCGTCCTCGCGCAGAATGATATCGCTGAAGGTGCCCCCGGTGTCTACACCCGCGACCTGGCGCCGGTCGCCGGGGGAGTCTTGGGCGGTGGGAGTAGGCTGCGGCTTGGGTGTAGTCGGGTTATTCACGGGAAGATTCCACGCTCCAAATAGACCTGGTTAATTCGCTGAATCGCGACCGCCAGCGCAGCCGTGCGATTATCAACACCTCGCTCAATCGCGAAGGTGCGCATCTCCTTATAGGCCTGGCGCATCATCTGGCCCAGGCGTGCGTCGACCTTTTCGAGCGGCCAGGATTCGGTGCGCTTATTCTGGAGCCACTCGAAATAGCTGACCACCACGCCGCCGGCGTTGGCCATCAGGTCGGGGATGACCTCGACGCCACGCTCCTGCAGCACGGCCTCGCCGCCCAGGGTGGTCGGGCCGTTCGCGCCCTCGACCACCAATTTACACCTGAGCCTGCGGGCGACCGCGGAGTTGATCTGGGCCTCCAGGGCGGCCGGGATGCAGATTTCGCAGTCGAGATCCCAGAATGCGTCATTGTCGATGGGCTGGGCGCCCGCGAACCCGGCGACGCCGCGGTGCTCGGCGACATACTCTGCCAGCCCGGAGGCCGAGATCCCGTCGGCGAAGGCGATGCTGCCGGTGTGGTCTTGGACGCCGACGAGTTTCGCGCCCAATTTCTCCAACAAAATCGCGGTCTTGCTGCCGACGTTGCCAAAGCCCTGCACGATATAGCGGCACCCTTCCAGGCGCACATTATGCTCGCTGGCCCACTCCTGAATGCAATAGACCGCGCCCTGCCCGGTCGCCTTGCTGCGCCCGCGGCTGCCGCCGGAAGACAGCGTCTTTCCGGTCACCACCCCTTTATGCGCGTTCTTATCCTTGCGGCTATGGGTGTTGAGGTAGGTGTCCATCATCCAGACCATAATCTGGCTATTGGTGCCCACATCCGGGGCCGGAATATCGTATTCGGGCCCGATATTATTGCCCAGGTCGTGGACAAAGCGCCGCGAGATCCGCTCCAACTCATCGCGCGAATAGTCCCCCGGCGACATGCTAATCCCGCCCTTGGCGCCGCCAAAGGGCACCTGAACCAGCGCACATTTCACCGTCATCACCGAGGCGAGGGCCTTGACCTCTTCAAGGGTCACCTCGGGATGAAAACGCAGCCCGCCTTTATAGGGCCCCAGCATATTATTGTGCTGAATGCGGTAGCCGGTGAATAATTTATATTCCCCATTATCCATGCGGACCGGGAAATTCACGATCAGCTCATTTCTTGGCTCCGCCAATATCGCCCGCACATGAGGGGCCACGTCCAGATGTTCCATCGCCTTCTGCATCTGGGCGCGATGGGTGCGATAGAAGCCGGCATCCCCTGCATCGGTGGCGCCAGAGAGCGTTGCGTCCAATGAACTTTCCATCTTCTGGGCGAACTGGACCGCTTTTTCATCGCGATTGTTCGTGTCGCTTGGCATCCTCGGAATCCTACTAGTCTGGGGAGGTTTTTTCCGGTCTAATAGACCGGGCGGGCTGATTGCTTTAACAACGTGCTTGGAAAGCGTCAAGAATATGGTAAAGAGAGCCGAATAATTCTGGGCTGCACATCCACCGAAGATGTTGGGCGGGCAGAGGCAAACCTTGCCTGGCTGCCTGGAAAGCGATTCATTTTGTAACCGCAGTAGTCACGCAGCGGGCATGAACGGCAAAAACACGCACCGTTAACTAGTGAACGGAACGGTTCTTGCTTTAGTTCATACCGCTGTCAATTATTGGTCATTTCCCGTTGCTATTATGGCCAGACGAGAAACGTCCTATCACCGATTCGTTTGAGGATTTAATGATGAAAAACACGCGTAAATTAGCTTATTTCGGAGTGCCGCTGTTGCTGGCGCTCGCGATATCCGCGGGCTGTGCCCAGGATGTCGGGGACATCGATCGCACGCAGCCCAATGCGATCAAGAAAACCGATCTGGAAGGACGTTGGCATTACCAACGTACGGTCGTTGACGTGCCGGCTTCCGACGGTTTCACCTTCGTTGGTAATACCGACCACAGCGGTATGAAAGAGATCAAATGGGAGATTCAAGAGAATTTCCTCTATGGTCGCCGTCAGACCGAGTTGATCGAAGGCGCCGATAATAAAGCCGAAGAAGGCGAAGATTATCGCGGTGAGGCGATCGCGGTGTACCGCATCCGCAGCCACTTCGACATCCAGCGTCAATACAACCCGAGCACCGGCGAGCAGACCAACGTCATCGTCGAGAACTCGAGTGACCGTCCCTGGTATGAGCGCGAGTATATGCGCGTTGACTGGTCGCAGAACCTTGTGACCAACTACCAGCTCGACTTCGAAGCCGAAGCCACCGAGCCGGTCCCCTACTACGTCCAGGAAGAGTTCGACCCGGTCACCGGTGAGCTCGTCCCCAACCCGGACGCGCCTGTCTTCGATTATGAGAAGAAAGGCAACAAAGATGAGTTGGCATATTTCGATATCACCAACCGCATCTTCGCGCGCGCCGGTACGTTCTACTACCCCGGCTACGGCGTGATTCCGCTTTGCTGGCTGCGTGGCGCTGAGTTCATGGAATGTGGCGCTGGTGAGTACACGATCCGCAACAGCTTCAAGCGTATCGACCCGGACCACCAGTACGTGCCGCAGCCCTACAAGGGCAAAGAGACCGAAGTCTTCGGTTATTTCACGACCGAGCGTGACGTCTACACCGACAAAAACGGCATCCGTGAGCAGAACAAAAAGCGTTACCTCAACCGCCATAACCTCTGGGTTAACTGGTACGACGAGGACGGCAACCTGATTCCGGTCGCCGAACGTGAACTGCGCCCGATCGTCTATTTCGTCAACCGCGACATGCCTGACGACATCAAGCCGATGACGCGCACCGTTGCCGACCAGTGGAACAAAGTCTTCAACGACGCTGTCCGCGAAGCTGGCTACCCGCTCAAGGCCGACGAGCGCACCTTCATCCTCTGCGAGAACAACCCGGTCCGCGAAGGCGACCCCGCAGCATGTGGAGCCCCCGGACACTCGCCGCGTATCGGTGACATCCGTTACTCCTTCATGGCCTATATCCCCAAATTCATGGACTACGGTCTGTTGGGTCTTGGACCGTCAAATAACGATCCCGAGACCGGTGAGATCATCAGTGGCATGGCGTATGTCTACCACTGGAACAACTCGGCCGCCGAGCGTACCGCTGAGATGGTTCAGCTGCTCAACGGCAATATCAACCCCCAAGAGTATATCGACGGTGTGAACCTCGAGGAATGGGTCCGTCAGGTCAACGACCCGTCGAGCGCTCCGGCTCGTACCTTCGACATCAGCCCGGACGAATCTTTCGTCAAGAATATCGCGGCGCGTAACCGCGGCGACCTGATGCCCATCACCGAAGAAGAGCTGCGGATTCAGGAAGAGCAAGGCTTCGACGCCTTCATCACCCCCCGCATCGACGCGATGTTCCATCGCGGACAGCTCAACGGACAGCGCAGCGCCGCCAAAGGTAAATTGGCCGGCCTTGCGGGAACCTATATCGAAGATCTGCTGATCAACGATGAGATCCTTCTGGCCACCGGTCATCAGCCCGGCGCCCCGGTCACCGACCAGGACCTCGCCGCCGCCAGTGTTGTGCGTGGTGGTTTCGCCAAGCACGAGATGAACCGCGCCAAGATTCGCGAGCATTTCGCCGAGCAGCGCAATATGTACCTGCCCGAGATGACCGACGACGCCCTGATGGGTCTGGCCAAAGAGCTGCAAGACGCCGCTCCCGAAGAAGTCTATGACATCATCCGCACCTCGATCTACACCTCCGTGTTCGCACATGAGGTCGGTCACTCGCTGGGTCTGATGCATAACTTCGCCGGCTCTGAAGACGCCGTGAACTACTTCGACGATTATTGGAAGATTCGTGACGACGGCAACGTCGGCCCGCGTATGATCGACCCGATCACGCAGGACGAGATCGACCAAAAGATCTACAACTACGCCTACAGCTCCATCATGGACTACGCCGGCCGTTATACCATCGACGGATTGGGCGTTGCTAAATATGACCGCGCTGCCATCCTCTACGGCTATGCTGGCAAAATCGAGGTCTTCAAAGACCGCGGCAACGTTCGCGCCAAGACCTTCGAGGACTGGTTCGAGTCGCGCGCAGACATCCTCTCCTTCGGCGGCTTTGGGCCCAGTGCGTATCACTACACCAAATTCTACGAAGAAATGGGACCCAAGCTCTATGAAGAAAGCAACCGTATGGTCGTTGACGTTGCTGACCTCAAAACCAACTCGCTTGGCCAGCCCGACTGGTCCACCGCGGTGGTCGACGGCGTCGAGTACTCGCGCGTTCCGTACGTGTACTGCTCGCACACCAGCCTCAACATCAGCGATAGCTGCCTGACCCGTGACTACGGTGCAGACTCCTATGAGCGCATGAAGAATATGATTGATGACCTCAACACCTGGTACATCAGTCGCGCCTTCCCGCGCGGTTCCGTTGGCCGCTCCTCCTGGGGCTATGTCGCCGGGAACTACGGCCGTATCTACGGTCGCCTTAAGAGCTGGAACGACGTCTACGGTCTGTACGCCGAGATCCTTCCGACCATCTACCAGGCAAGCATTGTCGAGGACTTCCTGACGCGTCCCGGCACCGGTTGGGGTGGAAAAACGTGGGCTATCAAGAACGCGTTCAACTACCTGCTTCAGACCATCCTGATGCCCAACGCTGGTCAATTCGAAGAGCTTGAGATGGCAGACGGCACCACGCTGTTGACCGGTGCTCAGCGCTACGTCACCAAGGAGCTCGACATCACCCAGGGCCGCTACTACTCCAGCGCATGGAGAGGCGGCGCACGCGAGTGCGGTTATTTCTGGTGGGAGTGCTTCCATCACATCGGGTATTACCTCGACAAGATCATGGCCATCGAGGCGCTCACCGACACCGAGACCAACTTCGTGGCGCGCTCCACGCCCGAGGATATCCGTGAGTGGGAAGTCGGCTATGCCAACACCTTCCCCAACGAGATTCTCGAGCTCAACAGCGCGATCATGGCGCAGAAGTGGGACAAATTTGCACCCTACCTCGACGGCGACAACGTCATGTTCCCCGACTACACCGACCCGGCTCTTCCGGTGCACGCCAAGCCGGTTGACCCGTTCGCGACCTTCACCATCCAGCTCTACTGGCAGGTGCTCGGTCAGGCTCGCTTCCCGGACGCGTACTCGCGCAACTTCCTGGACGAGTCGCGCATCTTCCTGGTCGGCACCGGCAGCGCTCCGGACATCGACCCGAGCCGTCTTGTGACGCTGAAGGATCCGTGGACCGGATACACCTACGGCGCCGGCAAGATGGAGCACGGAAGTGCTCAAGACGGCAGTGGTGAGGCGATGATCAATCGCGCCAACCTCCTGCTTAGTCGCTCGAGCATGTGTGACAACACCTCGAGCACGCCGACCACCGTGGACGATTGTGTCCCTGGCCTGGACAGCGGTCAGGTGATCAAAGCGACCCAGGGGCTCAAAGACTATATTGAGCTCATCAAGGTCGTCGCTGACCTCTCACCGAAGATGAGCTACGGCAACCCGTACGCGCCGTAATCATCGCGAAAGCGCCGGCCTAGTCGGCGCTGAGCATCGATGAGTAAAATCCCCGCGTGCCATCTGGCGCGCGGGGATTTTTTTTGTGCCCACTTTGGCCAGGCACCGCCCCGCGCTCACACACGGGTCGACACCGGCGCCGCCGCGTCTACCCTTTAGCCATAGCTGTCCGTACTCCAGGGCCTCGCTGATGACAGCACCATGTTGAACACCAGAGTAAAGGTTAGAAGACAGCAGGAGTTGCGACGTTGCCATAGCAAGCACCGCGATACTCACATCAGCCGCCTTCGTATTTACCAGGGAGGAAGTTATGAGAAGCCACGCCGCGCGCATCACCGGCCTCGTCATGGGGCTCGCTTCGATGCTTTTGCTCTCGGCCTGCGCCGGGACTCAGGCACAAAACACACAGCAAACCGCCCAAGCCGAGCGCAGCACCGAGGGCAGCGACGACGCCGCCGCCCAGGCCAACGCCGCCGAGCGCGACGACGAACCCAGCGCCGGCGAACAAGTCCGCTCCGCCGCCGCGGCCACGGTGCGCGAGACCGGCGAGGCCATCGAGACCGTCGCCCAGACCCTGACCGGAACCAAAGACCCCGAAGCCCGAGAGAACGCCCAGAAGCAACGTGCGCGAAACCTTGACCAGGTCACCGACGCCGCCGAGAGCATCGGCATCGGCGGCGGCCCCGTCGAGAGCGAGACCATCGCGATCATCGACTCCATCGACGCCAGCGCCCAGCGCTATAAAAAGCCGGTCGACGACGCCGGCGACAAGATCAGCGCCGCCACCCGGCTGCGCTACGAACAGGTCCAGGACAACGCCAAGGATCTACGCAAACAATATGACAAGATGAAAGAAGAATCCGACATGGATATCGAAGCGCTCGACGATGTGTATAAAGCGAGCGCCGAGCAACTCAAAAACTCCTGGGATAACGTGGCCCAGAACCTGAGCCGCGAGCTGCAAAAAGCCGAGGAAACCCAGGACTAGCGCACGCCTGGCGACCAGCCTTCAGGGCGCCCCCGGCGAGCCGTCGCCGGGGGCGCCCTCTTTGATTTTATGCGTCGATTCGCGTTGCGCCCCGCCGCGCCGGATCATGTCGCTTAATTGACACCCCGCCAACCTCGCCAGTAAGCTGGGCGCCGCCGCGCGGCCCTCCAACGCCTTATCCGAGATAGTGCAATGCAGACCACCGATACCCCCAGCGACTCCGCGGTTGAGATCACCGCAGAAATGAAGGAAGAGTCGCGGCTCGCTCGCCGCTTCTTCTCCCAGATCGACCGCATGAGCACCCTGCTGTCGAGCTACCCCGACGGGCACCCGGTAGTGATGCAGTCGGTGGCCAACGCCTACGACGCGCTCTACGAATTCTTCGAGCTCAGCGACCGCCTCACCGTGCAGGTCGACCCGCACTCGATGCTGCTGCCGGGCAGCGACCTGGTCGTGTGGGAGACCGCCGAGCCGCGCGACTTCTGCTTTATGCTCAGCCGCGACGGCGTCTTCTTGATCCACCTTCTGGCCGGCATTACCCGCGCCGAGCTGCGCCGATTCATCAGTATTTTGAACCAGTTGCTCAACCCCGTTGACCTGAGCATCGACGCGGTCACGCTGATGTTCGAGGGCAATTTTAGCTATATCGCCTACGAGGCCCTCGATGAATCGCTGGCCGCCCTGGCCGGCATCGACGCCGACATCCGCGACCGCGACACCGCCGATGAGCGCGAGATGATCGAGGAGATGTTCAACGACGCGTTCAAAGACGCCGAGACGATGCAAGATAAGGCGATGGGCGCAGGCTCCATGGATGAGCATTTCCAATTGCGCATGCAGATGCGCCACGAGCGCCAGCGCAAGCTCGAGGTCGGCTCTCGCCAATTTTTGTCGCTCTCCCAGCAATCCCAGACCCACCTTATCGACCTCAAGCGCGGCTTCACCCAGCATCGCGAGCTTGAGCATCGCGAGGGCGAGATCCTCTCAGCGCTGCTGGGCGCGCGCCCCAAACCCCAACTTCAGCGTGAGTGCATCACCCAGATTGGCGAGGTGATGGGCGGGCTGGTCGAGACCGATGAGCCCTGGGAGGCGCTGAGTTTCCTGAAGATCATCCACACCTGGCGCGACCGCTTCGCCCCGCAGACCAGCGATGACCTGAAGTCGGTGGTGCGCGACTGCTTCACCCAGGTGCGCCTGAGCGGCCTGCTGAAGTTGGTGGCCGCCGGCGATAAGTCCCAGCGCCGCGCCATCCTCAAGATGTTCGACGCGCTGCGCCTGAATAAGGCGACGATGAGCATCGCCACGGTGCTCGGTTGGGAGCTCGACCCGCAGGCGCGCACCGACATCATGGCCTATATCCGCAAGCAAGCCGGGCTGGACCTCGATATTTTGGCCGAGGTGCTCGCCAACGCCCCGGACGACCAGGTCGGGTCTATCCTTGAGATCCTGCTGACCAAGATGCCCCAGTCGCGCCCGATGCTCGTCGACTATTTGCGCAACCCGCGCGACACCGCGAGCCAACTGCGCGTGCTCGAAGGCTTGCAGGGCACCTGGAAGGACGCCGCCGAGATCCGCGAGCTGCTGGTCCCCCTGCTCGACGCCCCGGAGGCGCCGCTGCAGCTTGAGGCGATGCGCAGCTTCTGCGAGTCCGCCCCGCAGCACGTCGCGCGCGTGATGAGCGCGCATATCGACACCCGCCTGCAGAAGCGCCCCGAAGACGAGGTCCGCGAGATCGTCGGGCTCTTCGCGACCCACGGCGGCCCGGAAGCCACCAAGCACCTGAAGTCATTGATCCGGCGCCGCGGCGTGGTCAGCGCCGGCGAGCAGGAGCTCGCGGTGACCATCGCGCGCGCGCTGGTGCGCACCCCAAGGCCCCACGTCATCGAGCTGCTCGAGAGCGTCTCGGGCGACTGGCTGGTCCCCAAACGCATCCGCGGCACCTGCCAGGAAGTCGCCGACCTGCTCAAGCTTTAGCCCCGGCGTTTGCGCCCCATCAAGCATCTTAGATTCATACGGTTTGCCCTCAGAACCTGCCTCATAGGAAGCCCATGAGCGACGAATTCAACGCAGCGAATAGCGACAATATGACGCCTGATTTTGGCGCGGAGGCGGCCGCGCCGGCGCTCGACGCCGCGCTTGCCCAACCCGGCCAGGTGGACCTTCGCGACCCGCAGGTTTTCGGCAAGATCTTTATCGGCAGCATCTATAAGATCCTAAAGGTCGCCTCGATCTATAATATCGACCATAACCAGACGCGCCTGGCGATCGACGAGTTCATGCAGAGCTTCGCCGAGGCGGTGACCTACGCCGAGAACGGCGCGATCTCGGTGGTCATCCGCGACGAGTTGGCGGTGGTCAACGGCGAGACGCTCAAGCTGCGCCGGCGCGAGCAGACCCGCCATAACGAGCTGCGCGACCTATTCGCGGCGGCCGACATTCGCGGATTGCTGCTGGCGCGCGGGCTGGGCACCGAGCATATGGTGCGGTTTCTGAGCGCCCTGAAGGCGGCCTCGGCCACCGACGGCCCGGGCAATATGGTCGGGGTCGAAGTCCCAAATATCAATATCGAGCACGGCTCGCCGACCCGCTCGCTGCGCGAGGCCATCGCCGACGTCAATAAGTCGATGTATATCGCGCATATGTATATCCGCGGGCTGGTCAAGACCCGCAACGCCCACGACACCGTGCGCGACCGCCAGACCGCCGACATCCCCACCGGCGTCATCCGGCGCATCATGCAGTCGGTGACCGGGCTTCTGGGCGACGAGGACTTCACCATCCTGGGGCTGCTGCCGCTGCGGCTGGTGCCGCCGGACCTGAGCTCGCATTCATTCAACTCCGCCATCTACGCGATGCTGCTGGCCGACCGCCTCGGCCTGGACGCCAACACGGTGTCCTATGTCGGCATGACGATTATCTACCAGGACCTCGACCGCCTGATGGGCGTCACCGTGGGCCGGCGCGACCACGACGAGCCGCTGACCGACAAGCAGCAATTTCAGTCCAACCTGCGCGACGTCGCCCAGATGCTCGAGCGGGTGCGCGGCGACGTGGTCTCGACCCTGCGCGTGCTCCTGGCCTATGAGCGCGGCTGCGACTTCGACCGCCCCATCGGCCGCCCGTTCTACCGCGCCGAGCGCCACCTGCATCTTATCACGCGCATCATCGACATCTCGCGCGCCTACGACCTGCTCATCCAGGGCCTGCAGGGCTATAAGCAGCGCCGCCCCGACCTGGCCATCCAATATATCCAGAGCCGCGCGGGCATGTCCTTTGACCCCACGCTGGTCGACCTGCTGGTCTCGACCTTGGGCATCCACCCCATCGGCACCACGGTGCAGTTGAGCAGCGGCGAGAACGCCATCGTCATCCGCACCCCGGCGCCGTCATCGGACCCGCGCCGCCCGGTCGTGCGCCTTTTGGACCGCGCCAACCCGACGGTTATTGATTTGTCGGAGCCGCGCTTTGCGGATATCGAGATCGCTCATTCCATCGATCTGGACGCGGACGAGATTAACGCGGCGTCGGGTATTTTCTTGTTGACGTGATGGTTGGGGGTCTTTTGCTGGTTCGCGGCGTTTGCTGGCTATGAGTCTGATTCACCCGCCGGGCGAGCCGGCGGGGGTCTTTGCTGACGGCCGGTCTCGGTGCAGAATCCCGTAGCGGCAACCGCCCCCGGCGGGCTTGCCCCGCCGGGCGAGCCGGCGGGGGTCTTCTGCAGGTTCGTGGCGAGGCCTGCGAGCGTGCAACCGCCCCCGGCGGGCTTGCCCCGCCGGCGCAAAGGACTGCGGGCCAGCCTATCGACAATTTAACCGAATCGCCCCCAAATTATATTGCCCGAAAGTCCCGACATAATACGACGGCTGCCATAGCGCGTCCTGGCGCAGAAAATAGGCGAGGTTATTCATATAACACAGGGCGATCTCCGCGGGGGATTGGTCAATCGCCCCGCGAAGCGCGATGTGCAGGTGGTCGAAAACCACCGCGAGCCGGGAGATCTGATGCCCGCGGGTGGCAGCAACCCGAAGACATCCATCCCGAAGCATACCTAAACGACGCGCGTCGAGGATCCGAATTCGATTGCGCGTTACCAGTACAAGGTGGAGGTTATACCAATAGCGCCCCGCGTTGCTGCAGGTCGGCATCGCGAGATCAACCGTCGAATCAACCACTGTAAATTGTTGCAAAAACACGTTGCTACGTGGGTCGGCGAGGGGCTCCTTGCGGGCCTGATTCGCCACATATCGCTCAACAACGGCCTGGATATTATTGCCGACGCTAACCATGGCGACCTTGCGGCTAAACTTCACGCACGCCTGCCGCTGTCGCATTGCGTGGTCCAGGCGCCCCTTCATTCGGGCGGTGAATAATACCGGCGAGACACTCGGTTTGACGCTGCTCAGCATCCTTACCTCTCGCGGCGAATACGCCCGCTCCAGCAGGCGAATCCCGTCAACTTCCCACGCATCACGAAGATCCGCGATCGCCGGCCCTTCGAGTTCAGGCAATGCGGTGTTCATAGAAGGCCAGCCGAGCCAACTATAATATAATCGATAAGCACATTTGGTACGTTCAGGGGTGTAATACGGTTCGATAGACATGGCGTGGCGCTCCAGTTTGGATTGCCGACGACACAGCGAAGCCTTCTTCAGGCTTCGTCGAGCGGTGGGGTGCTGGGAGAAACTTCGATAGAGCAAAACTTTACGAGAAAAGACGTTGGGCGGCCAGTGACGTTCCCGCCGGGCGAGCCGGCGGGGGTCTGCTGCTCCGTGACGCTGGTTGGCTGCCATCTGCTGCTGCTCCGTGACGCTGGTGACGCTCCCGCCGGGCGAGCCGGCGGGGGTCTGCTGCACCGTGACGTTCGCTGGCTCTCAGTCCGCTTCACCCGCCGGGCAAGCCGGCGGGGGTCTTTGCTGACGGCCGGTCTCGGTGCAGAATCCCGTAGCGGCAACCGCCCCCGGCGGGCTTGCCCCGCCGGAGCAAAGGACTTCGGGCCAGCGAGGCCTGCGAGCGTGCAACCGCCCCCGGCGGGCTTGCCCCGCCGGCGCGACAGACTCCATGCCAGCGAGGCCTACAACCGCGCAACCGCCCCCGGCGGGCTTGCCCCGCCGGAGCAAAGGACTTCGGGCCAGCGAGGCCTGCGAGCGTGCAACCGCCCCCGGCGGGCTTGCCCCGCCGGTGCGACAGACTCCATGCCAGCTACGCCTACGACCGCGCAACCGCCCCCGGCGGGCTTGCCCCGCCGGCGCAAAGGACTGCGGGCCAGCGAGGCCTGCGAGCGTGCAACCGCCCCCGGCGGGCTTGCCCCGCCGGTGCGACAGACTCCATGCCAGCCGGGCGAAAAGTTGAACCGCATCTCTGATTCGTGCTAGGCAAGCCGCTCATTCAAAATGCTTTGGCCGTTCAACGTCAGCGTTGAGGACTTGGCCAGGCTTATTATCCTACGGAGAGCTTATGACTTACGCACGATGCCGGGCGCGCAGCGCGGGGCTGTGGCTAGGTGTCTTATTATTTCTGGCGGCTTCGGGCTGCGTCGACCTGGAAGGGTCGCGCGCCGACAACGGCTCCGCCAATTCAACCTCGGGTGCCGAATCCACCGGTCCCCACGGGAACAACTCCCAATACGAAACAGAGCGAGCAGCGCTGGATAATACAGCCAAGTTCAGGCTCACCGCCGAGGTCGTCCCCGGCGGTCACGTTTCGGTGAGCAATCACTTCGTCTTGTCGGGCAGCGTGGACCCTGGCCTCACCAAAACGACGAGCTCCAGCCCGCACTTTAGGCTCACCGGCAAAGCAATGACCACGGATCCTTGAGCCTGTCAAAATGCGCTCATTGAACACGATGTTTTACCCAATAAATATTGATACTTTGAAGGATATACCGATGAAACTCGGCAAGTCGCTCGCGCCCCTATTCGCCCTATTATTCTGCCTCGGGTTCTCCCAAAACGCTCAGGCCAATGTCCCGCATACGATGACCTACACCGGGCAGCTCAACGCGCCGAACGGCGCGCCGGTGGTGGGCGTCGTGAACAGCACATTTCGCATCTATGACGCCCCGACCGGCGGCAACGGCGTCTGGGCCGAAAACTATTCCGGGATCAACGTGCAAAACGGGGAGTTCCGAGTCCAGATGGGTACGATGATGCCGCTGGAGCCCGTCTTCAACGGCGAGCCCTATTGGCTTGAGATCACCATCCAGGGTGAGACGCTCAGCCCGCGCACGCCGCTTGAGACGGTGCCCTATGCCTTCCGCGCCAACGACGCCAATACGGTCGGCGGCCACACCGCAGCCGATCTCATCAACGCGGCCGGCGGCGGCACCGCGGCGACGACCTCCTACGACAACACCACCTCCGGGCTAAACGCCACCGACGTCCAGGCCGCCCTGGACGACCTCGCCGCGCGCGTCGCCGCGCTTGAAGCGCTCACCCAAGATATGGAGCGCACGACCATTAACAACAAGACGGCGGTGACCTTCACCGGCGTCAACTTCCACGTGCGCAACGGCACCGGCACCACGGACGGCCCGGTGAATGGGCTCGGCAACCTGGTCGTTGGCTATGATGAGGCATGGCCCTCTGGCAATACCAAGACCGGCTCACATAATATTATCGTCGGGATAAGACACGACTATACGAGCTTCGGCGGTTTTGTTGCGGGGCATAGCAATGCGATTACCGGTGAATATGCCAGCATTACTGGCGGCGCAGATAACACAGCATCGGGCAACCAATCCTCGATCAGTGGCGGCGCAGGCAACACATCATCAGCCTATAGCGCGTGGGTTGGAGGCGGTGCAGTTAATACAGCATCGGCGCAGTCGAGCGCCGTTTGTGGCGGCATTTCAAATACAGCATCAGGTTTGTACTCTTCGGTAAGCGGAGGCAGGGAGAACCAGTCTACTGAAATGCACGCCTCGGTCAGTGGCGGCTGGAAAAACGTAGCGTCCGGGGAGTCTTCCTCGGTTAGCGGTGGACGATTGAACACCGCCAGCGGCTTCTATTCCTCGGTGAGTGGTGGATATAAGAACGAAGCCCAATACTCTTCCGCTTCGGTCTGCGGAGGCTCAAATAATATCGCATCGGGATCCAACGCCACGGTCAGTGGGGGAGTCCAAAATACAGCCGATGGCAACTCTTCTTCGGTGAGCGGTGGTTATAACAGAACGGTCTCCTCATGGGCGGACTGGCAAGCGGGTGGGCTATTCCAGAACCAATAACCCTCACGCCCACAGAACAATTGCTTAAGCGCTAACGCGCCTCGCCGCCCCTCACGCCCATGAGGGGCGGCGTTTTTATGCCCACTTTCACAGCCCGACCGCGCCGTGTAGAATCACGCCCAAATGACTTCCGCCCGGAGCCCCTATGCACCCCAACACCCACACCGCCGCCCTCAGCCTGCTCCTCGCCGCCGCCCTGATGGGCTGCGACAAAAAAGCCCCCGAACCCGCGAAGACCCACGTCGCGACCGCCGCTCAGACCAAGCCCGAGCCGGCCGCCGCGGGGCAATCCGAGTGGAAGGCCAGCGACACCCACGCGCATCTGTCGCCGGCGGCGTATTCGCTGGCCATTAAGGCGATGGATCAGAGCGGCATTTTTCGCATGGTGAATATGAGCGGGGGGTCGGCGGCGGAGTATCGGGCGGCAAATCTGGGCATGGCCGATACGTATTCGGGGCGCTTTGCGCTCTTCTTTAACCTGGACTGGCGGCGGGTGAACGAGCCGGGCTTCGGCGAGGAGATGGCGCGCGAGCTGGAGGCGGCGGTGCGGGCCGGGTTCGCGGGCGTCAAAATCTCGAAACACCTGGGGCTTGGGGCGCGCGACGCCGCCGGGGAGCTCATCAAGATCGACGACCCGCGCTTTGACCCGGTCTGGGCGAAGGCCGGCGAGTTGGGGGTGCCGGTGGGGATTCACACCAGCGACCCGAAGGCGTTTTTCGAGGAGCCCACCCCCGAAAACGAGCGCTGGGATGAGCTTAAGCTCGCCCCGAGCTGGAGCTTTTATGGCGATGAGTTTCCGTCGCGAAAGGCGCTGCTCGACGCGCGAAACCGCGTCATCGCCAAGCACCCGGACACCACGTTCATCCTGCTGCACCTGGCCAATAACCCCGAGGATATCGACGCGGTCGACCAGCTCATGGACACCTACCCGAATACGGTGGTGGATGTGTCGGCGCGGCTGGCCGAGATCGGGCGCCACCCGGTCAAAAAGGTGCGCAAATTCTTCGCCAAGCACCAGGATCGCGTGCTCTTCGCCACCGACCTGGGCCTGCAGGCGCGCCCCTCCCCGCAGGGGATGGAATACCGGGTGACCCTGGGCAGCGTGAGCGACGAGCCGCCCAGCCTCGACGATATCGCCGGCTTCTATGACCAGCATTGGCGCTATTTTGAGTCCGACGACAAGGCCATCGACCACCCGATTCCCATCCAGGGTCGCTGGAAGATCCATCCGGTTCACCTGGAGCAAAACCTGCTCGACAAGCTCTATTTGACCAACGCCGAGCGCCTGATTTTTGCGCCCTGGCTGGCTCGGCGCGCGGCCCGGCGGGTCGCCGCGCAGGCCAAACGGGTCGCCACGCCCTGAGCGCTGTTCTGAGCGGGCGCAAACGGTCACGGACCGCCTGCACAAGGCTCGCTGAGCCCAATCCGACGGTCTCGGACCGTCTGAAGAGGCTCGCCGACCCAAAACACACGGTCTCCGACCGATTCCGGAGGCTCGCCGAGCCAAAACACACGGGCGCCGACCGGCTCCGGAGGCTCGCCGAGCCAGAACACACGGGCGCCGACCGATTCGGGAGGCTCGCGACCGCTCAGAACCACCTACCCCAAGGTCCGCCTCATCGCCGGATTCCTCTGGTATTCGCCACCCAATTAACCAATAATTAGATGTGACCACACGCCCTTAACGACAGCTCAACCATGACGATACCCGGTCGCTTCAACCTGACCTTCGAGACGCCGCCGACGCTCAAGCTCACCGCGCTGAGCGGCATCGGAAAAAAGACGGCCGAGCGCCTCGTCGAGCGCGGGATCACCTCGCCGAGCGATGTCCTCCTATTTATCCCGCGCAAATATCGCCCGCTATATCGCCACGTGTCGGGGGCCGAGATGCTGCGGCTGAACGCGACCCATGTGGAGTTCTTTGGCCAGGTCGTGCGCGTCAATATCCCCCCGCCGCACAGCCGCGCGCCGGTCGAGGTCACCGTCGAGGTCGACGGCCAGGCGTTTAAGCTCATCTGGTTCAATATGAACCGACGCCATTTCACCAACCTCTTCGACATCGGCCTGTGGCTGCAGGTCGAGGGCAAGGTCGACTGGGAGCGCGGCGGGGCGTCGCTGGCGCACCCGAATTTCGACGTCATCGGGCGAAACGAACCCGAGCACCCCGCCCCGCAGATTCGCCTGGAGCCGGTTTATACCTCGATGGAGGGTATCCGCGACGCCGCGATGCGCGGCGCCCTGAAGGACGCCGCGGCCAAATTATTGCCGCTGGCCGTCGATATCATCCCCGAGCGAATCCTGAAGCAATACGATCTGCCGAGCATCAAGGACGCGTTTGAGACCATCCATATGCTCAACGGGCGCGGCGAAGACCAGGGGGTCGAGGCGTTCCGCGAGGAGCTCACGCGCGCGCGTAACCGCCTGGTTTATGAGGAGTTTTATACCCTTCAGCGCAAATTAGCCCAGGACTATGTCACCGAGCGACGCGCCGCGCGCGCGCCGCGCTGCACCGAGCGCGACCTGGGCCGCGAATTCGTGCGCGCCCTGCCCTACACGCTTACCGGCGACCAGCGCGCCGCCATCGCGACCATCGCCGAGGACCTGGGCCGGCGCGCGCCGATGCGCCGCATGCTCCAGGGCGACGTCGGCAGCGGAAAGACCGTGGTGGCCTTTATGTCGGCGGCCATCGCCATCGGCAGCGGCCACCAGGTCGCCATGATGGCCCCCACCGATATCCTGGCCAAACAGCATTTCCGCCGCGCCCTTGAGGTCTTCGAGGGTCTGCCGATCGAGATCGGCGTGCTCACCGGCTCGCAGCCGGCCAGCGAGCGAAAGGCGGTGCTCGAGCGCCTGAAGGCCGAGAAAACCACCGACAGCCGCGGCCCCCAGATCGGCGAGCAGGACCTGTTTGCCCCGGCCGCCGCGGCCGGGGCGGCCCGGCGCATCGACCTGATTATCGGCACCCACGCTCTCTTCCAGGCCGACGTCGCGTTCGACTCCCTGGGCCTGGTGATCATCGACGAGCAGCACAAATTCGGCGTCGAGCAGCGCCGCGACTTGCTCCAAAAGGGCCAGGACCCGCACCTCTTGGCCATGACCGCCACGCCCATCCCGCGCTCGCTGGCCCACGCGGTTTTCGGGGACCTGGACTTAAGCGTGATCGCCGAAAAACCCCCGGGGCGAAAGCCCATTCGCACCTTTTTGCGCGACCGCGCCGCCGCCCCAAAGGTCTATCAATATGTGCGCGATCGCATCGTTGAGACCGGCGAGCAGGCGTATTTTGTGTACCCCATGGTCGAGGCGAGCGAGGCCGTGGCGGGGCGCGAGAACGTGACCGACTCGGCCGCGGCGCTGGCCAATGGACCGTTTAAAGACCTGCGCGTGGGCGTGTTGCACGGGCGCATGGACGCCGCGGCCAAAGACCGCACCATGCAGAAATTTGGCGCCGGCGAGATCCAGGTATTGTGCGCGACCACGGTGGTCGAGGTGGGCATGGACGTGTCCAACGCGACGATAATGGTCATCGAGAGCCCGGAGGTCTTCGGCTTAAGCCAGCTCCACCAGTTGCGCGGGCGCGTCGGGCGCGGCAGCGCCGACTCGATGTGCATTTTGCTCGCGGGATTCGCCCTCACCGACGACGCCCAGCAGCGCCTCGACTCCTTCGCCAGCACCGAAGACGGCTTCGCGCTGGCCGAAGTTGACCTCGAAATTCGCGGCCCCGGCCAATTTTTGGGCGTCCGCCAGGCAGGGATGCCAGAATTTCGTTTTGCCGATATACTCCGTGATATCAAACTCATCGAATGGGCGCGCAGCGACGCGCGAAGAGAACTCCTTGGAGACGCCGGATGAAACCAAGCACGATGACCCGCCCCATGCTCGCCCTCCTCACCGCCCTTTTACTCGCCGGCTTCCAGGTTGGTTGCAGCGACGACGCGCCCCTGGAAGACAAAACAGCCACCTCCCAAGAAGACGACGCGACCACGACCGACGCGGGTCACTCACCGGGCGACGCGCAGACTGGCGATGACACCCCGGACTCAACCACGACTCCCGCCGCCGACGCCGGCGCGCCCCCCGACACGCACACCGGCGATAGCGGCGGCGACATCCCCGACACCACGCAAGAAGAACCGGACGCCACCGAGCAACCGCAACCCGATACCTCCGGCGAGCCCGATACTTCCAGCGAACCCGATTCTTCCGGCGAGCCCGATACGGGCAGTGAGCCGGATGCTTCGAGCGAACCCGATTCTTCCAGTGAACCCGACACCTCCGGCGAACCCAGCTCTAACTGCGCCACCGGCATCGTCCAGGACCTCTTTGCCCTGGTGAACGCGTCGCGCGCGGCCGAGGGGCGCGGCCCGTTGAGCTGCGACGAGGGCCTGGGCCGCGCCGCCCAGCTCCACGCCGAGGATATGTGCGCCCTGAACTATTTCTCACACACCTCGGACGACGGTCGCACCTTCGACCAGCGCATCCGCGCCCAGGGCGTCAGCGCCGGGGCGATGGCCGAGAATATCGCCGCCGGCAGCTCCACCGCCGCACAGGTCCACCAACGCTGGATGAACAGCCCCGGGCACCGCGCCAATATTATGAACGGCCAATACCAGCGCATGGGCGTTGGCTTTAAGCCCTGCAGCAGCGCGCAATACTCCCATTATTGGGTCGAGACCTTCGCCGATTAATTTCGCCCCAAAGAAGGATTTGAAAACACAAACGCGCTATAACCTGCTATAAGGTTGTGGCGCGTGGCTCACCTCCCCGCGCATTTGCCAGAAACACACCTCCTCGATTTACCCTCATCATATCAAAGAGATTGTCCCATGCTCGACCTGCAAAAAACCCACCTGCAAATCCTGCTCTGCGCGCTGGTCTTTAGCCTCGGCGCGACCGCCTGCGGCGACGACGACACCGACACCACAGGCGACAATATCACTGAAGCCGACGCCGGCCACGACGCGGGCGGCGACGCCGGGGACCAGGACGTCGCCGACGCCGAGGAAGACACCTGCCTGACCAAACGTGCCGCGCGCGTGCTGGAGTTGACCAACGAAGCCCGCGCCGCCGAAGGACTCGGCGCGCTGGAGTGCGACCCGGGGCTGACCGAGTCGGCCCAATTGCACGCCAAAGATATGTGCGACCTGGACTATTTCTCCCACACCTCGGCCGACGGACGAACCCTCAAAGAGCGCGTCAACGCGGCCAATGTGCAGTGGCGGATGATCGGCGAGAATATCGCCTACGGCCAGTCCAACGCCGCCGAGGTCCACCAGGCCTGGATGGACAGCCCCGGACATCGCGAGAATATCTTAACCGAGGGCTTTGGCCGCCTGGGCGTGGGCTATTATTTATGCGACGGCTACCCCTATTGGGTGCAAAACTTCGCGGACTGATTCGGCTATCCCCATGAAGAACACCTCCACAAGCCGGCGCCGCGCCGCTCCTGCCGCGCTTATCATCCTCACGATGCTGAGCGCGGCGGCCCCGCAATTTGCCTGCGCCCCGATGGGCGCGGTATCAAACGAGGAGCAAGCGATTCCGCGCACCCACACCAGCGGTGACCCGCTGGCCGCCTGCACCTCCACGCGCAACCGCGACGTGGTTAAATGGACCAATCAGGCGCGAAAAGACGCCGGTCAGCCCCCAGTTTATTGCTCCCCCGAGCTCGACAAGATCGCCCTGAAGCACGCCAATGATATGTGCAAAAAGGGCTATTTTTCCCACACCTCCAAAGACGGTCGCACCATGGAGGATCGGGTCAACGAGGCGGGTTTTGAGTTTCGGGCCATCGGCGAAAATATCGCCATGGGACACCCCACCCCGGCCGAGGTTCACGCCGGCTGGATGGACAGCCCCGAGCACCGCAAAAATATCATTCGCCCGGTGTTCTCGCGCCTGGGCGTCGGCTACGCGCCGTGCAATGGGCAGCCGATCTGGGTGCAGAATTTCGCGAACTGATCTGTCCTGCCAAGCGCCCACCCAGACTTGACAGGCGGCGATCGCCGGGCCCCAGAGGATGCAAATGACCGTGCCCCCCAACGAGCCAACGCCCGACCTACCGCGGGTCTTTCGAGGGCTTAACGAGCTTAGCGCGTCCACCTGGGCCTTCGCCCCGCTCATCTATTTGTTCCCGGCGATCATCGCTCAGAGCTTCACGCTCGTGGCGGCGCTGCTTGGCGCAAACCTCGTCGTCGCCCTCGGCAATCGCTACCGCTGCGAGGTGAACGCGACCGGGATCATTCTGACCCGACAGGTGCTCTTCTTTTGGCCCATCGAGCGCCGTGAGTATAAGCTTGACGCCAATTTTGAACTCTACGAAGCATGGGAAAGTACGCGCCCCGAAGGTGTCTTTATCGCAACATCAGGGACCCCCGAGCCCGAGAGCGATGTCTTTGGCCCCTATTTTTCGCTAGAACGCCAGACGCGGCTGTGCGAGCAATTAAGCGCCGTCCTCCACCAAGCTCGCAGCCTTTCTCCGCAGCCCTCCTCGACGCTGCACTCCACACCACTCACTCCACATGCCGACGCACTTCAAATCACCGCCTGGTGTTTTGATGGCCGCCCCAAAGCCGCAAGATCTACGCAGACTTTTGAGCTATTCGGAGTCAAAATTCCCGTCGACTCGCTCCTTCATTTTGATGAGGGTTATTTCGGGCGCTGGCGAGATCCGCGGCGCGAAGATATTCTCAACGCCATAGATTGCGCCGAGGCGACCGAACTCCCCTGGGGGCTGCAGATCCAGAAAGGTGCGCGGCTTATCTTTCGAGAGCACTACAAAATCGTCGGCGTCCAAGGCGGCTTCGACGCGCCCATTAAACTCGAGGAGCGACGGGTTGACGGGCAGCAGGCCATCTTTTTTGACCGCGATGGCAAGATGGTCGAATATACCCTCGCTGAACCCGTGACCATCCCCAGAGTCGGCGTCCTGCCGCCGGGGAGCACCGTGGTGCACGACCCGTCGGCGCCCTGGGAAAAGACGTCGCTGGTGCGCATCGCGGGCCCAACCGATATACAGGGTCTTAGCTACCAGGCGGGCGACACGCTCTGGTTGCGCAAACCCTGGCATATTTCGCGCTGGACCTTTGGCCTCTGGCGCCCTCAAATAGAGCTTGAATCGCTTCGGGTTGACCCGGTATTTCATGACGTCACGAAAGCGCGAAAAAAGGACCTATAATGCCCTCGACGCAGAGCCCCGAGCATATCGAAGAGAGAGTCCGCCGCTGGGTCGAGGACGCCGTCATCGGCTTAAACCTCTGCCCCTTCGCGCGCTCGCCCTACACCCGCGATCAGGTGCGCATCAGCATCGTCGACTGCGAGGATTTCGAGGACGTATTGCGCCAGACCTTCGACGAGGTCGACGTGCTATTGAGCGCCTCGCCCGAGAAGATCGTCACCACGCTTGTCGTGGTGCGCGGCGTGCTTGGCGACTTTGATGACTTCGTCGACGCCATCCACGCCGTCGACGAATTGCTCGAGCAGACCGGCGCCGCCGACTATCTGCAGCTCGCCCATTTCCACCCGGACTACCAATTCGACGGCACCACGCCCGAGGCGCTGGAGAACTTCACCAACCGCGCGCCCTTCCCTATCCTGCACCTTCTTCGCGAAGACGAGATGAGCGAGGTCATCGCGCGCCACCCCAACCCGGGCGCCATCCCCGAGCAAAATATCGCGCGCCTCAACGCCCTCGGGGCCGAGGCCATCGCCGAGATTTGGCGACGCTTTCAATAAGCGAGCGCCTCACTAAATTATTTAGGGCCTTGAATTCTAGCAGCGGTGCTTAACATATCCGCCTGTCTTGGATGACTCGATATACTAAAGCTGTTTTGGAGGTCTTTGATGAAAACCCGCCAGGTAGATATCGCAATTATTGGGGCCGGCACCGCCGGATTGAACGCGAGCCGCGAGGCACACCGCGCCGGCAAGAGCTGGGTGATTATCGACCCCGGCCCCTACGGCACGACCTGCGCGCGCGTCGGCTGCATGCCCTCCAAATTGCTGATCGCGGCGGCCGAGCGCGCCCATACCATCGCCGGGGCGGCCGAGTTTGGCATCCAGGTCAATGATTGGAAGGTCGACGGCCCCGCGGTGCTCAAGCGTGTGCGCAGCGAGCGCGACCGCTTCGCGGGCTTCGTCAAAGAGACGGTCGAATCCTTCGACCCCGAGAACCTGATCCGCGCCCGCGCCCGCTTCAGCGGCCCGAACACCCTCATCGTCGACGCTAAGGACGATACGATTGAGGTAAAGGCCAAGGCCATCGTCATCGCGACCGGCTCCAGCCCCTGGACCCCGCCGCAGCTTGAGGGCGTCGCCGATGATGTGCTGACCAGCGACGAGATCTTCGAGATGGAAGACCTCCCCGCGTCGATGGCCGTCTTCGGCACCGGCATCATTGGGGTCGAGATCGGCCAGGCGTTCGCGCAATTGGGCGTCGCGATTGAGTTCTTCAACCCCTTCGAGGATATCGGCCGATTCAGCGACCCGAAGGTCGTCGCCGAGACCCACCGAAGCTTCGACGAACAACTCACGATGCACCTGAAATCCGACGTCAGCGCGGTCGAAAAGGTCGACGGCGGCTTCCGCATTGAATGGACCGACCGCGACGGCGAGGCGCACACGCGCACCTTTGAGGCCATCCTCAACGCCACTGGCCGGCGCGCGAATGTCTCAGACCTGGACCTCGAGAAGACCGGCATCCCCCTCAACGAGCACGGCCTGCCCATCTCAAGCCCGCGCACCCTGCAATGCGGCGACGCGCCGATCTTCATCGCCGGCGACGTCAGCGGCCACCGCCCGCTTTTGCACGAAGCCTCCGACGAAGGCCGCATCGCCGGCGCCAACGCCCTGCGCTTCCCCGACGTCCAGGCCTATATCCGCAAGACCACCTTAGAGATCGCGTTCACCTCGCCGCAGATGGCCATCGTCGGCAACCGCTGGGCCGACCTCGACCACGACGAGGTGGTCAGCGGCGAAGTCTCCTTCGCCAACCAGGGCCGCTCACGCGTCATGGGCGTCAACGAGGGTCTGGTGCGCCTGTACGCCACCAAACAGGACTGTCGCCTGGTCGGCGCCGAGATGTTCGGCCCGCGCATGGAACATATGGCCCACCTGCTCGCCTGGGCCATCCAGCAGAACACCACCGTCCCCGAATTGATCGCCATGCCGGTCTACCACCCTGTCTTCGAAGAAGGCCTGCGCACCGGCCTGCGCGACCTCGCCAAAAGCCTGCGCATCGCCGGCCATTGCCAACCCCAGGACCGCGGCGAAGGCCCCGGCGTTTAAGCCAACTTCCCCCACCACCACCGGGGCCAGACCTTGAAGGTCTGGCCCCCAAATGAACGCAAAAAATCAATTCGCCAATCCGAGCAAATGAACCACGCGCGTCTCGCCCAAGAGGTCGATAACCCGCACATAATTCACCCGCTCCCCCAACGTCGAACTTCCACCATTCATCACCAAAATATGCCCCCGCCGCGTCCCCGGCCGCTGAAAGCGATGATGATGCCCGTGGAGCATCACGCCGATATTCTGAGCGCGCGCGAGTGACAAAAACGCGTCGGCGTCAAAGAGCGCCTTCATCGTGCCGACGTGGTCTTCGCGAATCCAGGGAAGCTGCGCGACGACCGCCTCGGCCGCCTGATACGACACATGATGGTGCAGCACGCCGACGCGCGCCCGCGCGGCGCCCGAGGACCCAAGCTGGTCGGCGAGTTGACTGAGTTGGACCTGGCCGAGCATGCCTTCGGTATAGCAATTGCTGCCGATGCGAACGATCTTCTCCAGCGTCGCGCGCTGCTCCACCGGCAATCCCGCCATGCTATCGACGAGGACGAACTCCACCCCGGCGTGCATCTCGACCCGCGGATACTGCCCGAAGACGTCGTAGAAGGCGCCCTCGCCGTCGGGCTGAATGACATCGTGATTGCCCGGGACCACGCACCACGCCATCCCGCAATCCTCCAGGAGCCGACGCGCGTGCTCCAGGTTGTAGCGGTCGCCGGGCACGTGAACCAGGTCGCCCGAGACCACGACCACGTCGACCGCGGCCTGCTTCAAATGGCAAAGCCAGCGGCGAAAGCAGCGAATCTCGTTGCTCCCGCTGCCGATATGCAGGTCGGTCAGATGCGCGATGCGCACCGCCCCGGCGAGCTTATGCGCGAAGGCGCGGCTCAAATCAACCTCGCCCGTGTCCGTTATTTTGGGAGTCTTACACCTTCGACAATAGGGGATATAGAGGTAGTGGTCGGCCCCGCATTCCCGACATTTTGCCTGCTGCTGAATCGAAAAATCGCGCGTGTGAATCCACCTCATCGACGCGCCTCGCCGGGCTCCGCTGGCAGCAATCCCATAAGCGCGTTGCGCGCCGCGATATGAATGGCGGCGTCCACGATTTGCTCCACCAGCGCGTAGGTGGTCACGCCCGAATAGAGCGCGCCGGCGACCGGGATGAACTTGCCGGCGGCGCTCTGGCTGAGCTCGAATCCGCACAGGCGCGCGATATAATGAATCGAATATTCGGCGGCGCAGCGCGCGTCGCCGCGCGGGGTCGACCAGAGGTGCTTGCTGAGCGCCGCCGCCCCGTAGCTCACTCCGCCGACGCTAACCTGTGAGAGCACCCCGCGTTTTTTGCTGCTCAAAAACGCGATCAGCCCCTCGCCGCCGTCGCTGGAGCAGCCGATGGTGAACGCGTCCAGGGCGAATTGGAATCCCTCGCAGGTGTTGACGTCGATGCCAAAGATCGCGCCCACCCGGGCGATCGCGCGAAAGGCCAGCAGCAGCGTGGTGCTCAGGTCGGCCGCGCCGCCCAGCACCATCGCGAACCCGGGCGGCAGCAAGCAGGTCGCGGCCGACACGGCCGCCGCGCCCCCTCGCATATACATCGTCTCCTTGCGCGCAAAACCCATCAGCTCGGGGCTCACGCCGGCCTCGGCGCGACGCCTCGCCCCCTCTCGGCGCAGGTCGCTTAAGTCCCCGGTGAGCCAGGCGCTGCAGCCAAAGAGCTTGTGGAAGGTCGCCGCGATCGACTGCTCGATCATCGGCAGATCCGACACGATGCTCGCGAGCCCCGCCAGAGGCGCGGTGATGACGTCGACCGCGGTGTCAAAAAGGTCGGGCGCCTCGCTTGAGAATCGCCGGTCAAACCACTGAATCACCGCGTCGCGCGCGTGCTTCTCGGCGTCGCGCCCGTCGATGCGCTCTAAGGCCCTATTTTGCGCGTTGAGCAGGGTGTAGGGGTCGCTCTCGACCAGGAACCGCTGCAGGTCACCGCGCACCGCATGCAGCGGCGCGCCGACGCCGACAAAGCGCGGCAATTGCAGGATTTTTTCGACAAATTCTTCGGCCCGACGGGTCGTGAAATTTGTCTGCACATAGAGCAGCGCCAGATGCGAGGCCGCGTGGCGCGACGGGTGATGCTCGCGAATATCCTTGGGATCCGCCGCCCTAAACTTCGTATTCGCCTTTTTGATATTGGGTAAAATCGCGCCCCACACCACCGGGTCATAATGGGCGGTGACCACGGACTCGGCGAGCCGGCGGGCGTGGTGCGGCTGGTCGGCGCTCAGGGCCTGGGCGATCTGCGCGTCGATCTCGCCGAGCTTCGGCCCGGCCTTCGCCCACTGATAGGTCTCCTCATAGGGCAAGTCCCAGACGCGCCGCTCAAGAACCTCGGTCAACGCGCGCGGCGCCTTTTGCTGTGCGGCCACCCAGCGGATCACCTCGCGCGCGTGGATCTGAGCGTCGCCGGCTTTGACGTAGATCTCGGCCAGGCGGCGCAGCGCCTCGGCCGCGCCCGTGATCCTCTCTTTGCTCGAAAACTCCCCGGCCCCGAGCACCTGGTCGAGGTGGTCTTTTCCGGTCTGGATCAGCACCACAGCTTCGAGCGTCTCGCGCGCAAGATACGCATTTTGGGCGCCAAGCTGCGCCTCAGCCAGGTCCAAAATCGTGCGCCCATCCCCCAGCGCCTGCGCCCTATCGGCGGCGCCAAAGAGGTCGACGAGCGCCGCCGAGTCGGTCTGCCAGGGCGCGTAGACCAGATAATCCCAGCATAGTTGCGAGAAGCTCGCGTCGATATCGCGCAGCGGCCACACAAACGCCCCGACGAGGTGCAGGACGTCGGGCGAGGTGGCCCCGTCCTCCATCGCCCGATCGCACAGAAGTTGGGCGGCGCGCAGCACAAAGGGCGGCGCCTGCTGCGCGTTTTGGAAGAAATATTGAGCCGCCCGCGCCGAATCATCCGGCGCAACGCTCAGCCCCTTGGCCCACTCCGCGATCAACGCGCGCCAGCTCATCTCAATCCGCTGGCGCTCCTCGCGCGCAAGCTCAACGTCTGGGACGCTTAAGGTGGGCGCGCGCTGCACCCGAAACTCGGCTTTTGCCCACTCCGACCACTGCGCAAAATCGGCGGGGAGCGCCGGGAGCGCGGGCAAACTCGCTGGGATGGCATGACTCATAGCGGGTCCTTGGACGGCGAGGTCTTCGTTTCGCTCCCCCCCTGTCGAGGTATCAAGCGTGCATTTATGCACATAATCTATACCCCGTCCCCCAAGCGCCCAATTGCGTGATCTAAGCCATCGAAAGCAACGCCGCCTCGCTCAAGCCCAAAACCCATCTTTTCTCGACGGGGCGCCGGGCCTTATTGAGCGCAGAACTCGGCTCGAATCCCGTCGAGTTTGACCAGGCCATTGGCGGCTTCGAGCGGCGTCGTGTCGCGCATATAGACCATATATTGCTGGCCATCGACGGCCTCGATCGGCAGATAACTATACCAAAAAGCGCCGTGCTCCCCATGCGCATACTCACGGCGATACCGACGCAGTGTATTCGCCGCCTCACCGCTCACCAATACCCCGTTACCCGCGCAATAATGGTCGCCCGCTTCAAAGGCGTGCGCCCCAAGATCGAGCCCGGCCGGCGCGGGTTGCACAGGATGCTCACGGTTCTGCCTGAGCACGCTCTCAGGCACCACCTCAGCCAATATCCGCACATCACTCCGGACCGGCTCCCCCCGCTTTGCCAGCTTCCCCATCCAACTGCGCACATTTTGGTGAATCTCATTTCGCTCACCGCTCCCACAGCCGCCCGAACATGAGAATGTGGTATTGGGCATCCAAAAGGTGGCCGCACCTCCATCATTCGCAGGGTTTTCTTGAAAGCCTTCCTGATCCCAGCGCTGCCACTCCACCACCGACAACTCATCTTTGAGCTCTGCTTCCTGCTCCGCGCTGAGCTCGCCGGTCGCCACCTCGCTCCACGTATTATCCGAGACGCCGTCGTCCTCCCGCGGAAACGCCCAATAGCGGCACTGCCCGTCGACATATAAGAAGGAAGACCCATTCTCGGACATAAGCTTGTGGCCGGGCGAAATCATGCCACCTCCCCCGGTGCGATAAGCCAGGCGGATATCTTCGCTGCCGTCACATAGGGTGACGTCGTCCAGGCAGCCGTAGCTCGCGCTTAGAAGCCCCAAAAGCAGGGCCGCGCCGCCGAGGCGTCGGGTGATGGCGATGGCGTTGCGACTATTCAATGATTTCATGCTTCGGGCCCCCAAATGGTGGTAATTTAGTTCGATATGCGGGGCAGCATGTCAGCTCGCTATGAGGACTTCAACAAAAAACGCCACCCTCGCAATGAGGATGGCGTTCTTATAGCTGATCTCCCTGCCAGACCTTGAAGGTCGGGCTCCCCATCAGGAAGCCCGTAGCTCCGCCAGAACCTCGACCGCCTTGCTGACCTTCACCTCACCACTGGCGATGATCGCGTCGATAACGAGCTGCATCTCATCGGCCGTCGCGCCGGCGGTCGCCGCGACACTGCGCGCATGCAGCGACATATGGCCGCGCTGGATGCCCTCGGTCGACAGCGCCTTGAGCGCGCCGAGGTTCTGGGCCAGGCCGACCGCGTCGATGACTTCGGCGAGTTCACGGGCGCCGTTGATGCGCAGGATTTTGTGGGCGAGTTGGACGGTGGGGTGCAGCTTGATCGGGCCGCCGACGGTGCCGACCTGCATCGGGACTTCCAACTCGCCGACCAGGTGCTCGCCGTCGACATACCAGATGGCCATCGGGCGGTATTGGCCGTCGCGGGCGCAATAGGCGTGGGCGCCGGCTTCGACCGCGCGCCAATCGTTGCCGGTGGCGATGCACACCGAGCTGATGCCGTTCATCACGCCCTTATTGTGGGTGGTCGCGCGGTAGGGGTCGCGCTCGGCGAATTGGCTGGCGTGCTCGATGCCTTCGGCGACCTCGCGGCCGGTGAAGCCGCGCCACGCCAGATCCGCGAACGGGATGCGGCAGGTGGTGCGCACCAGGCGGCGGTCGGCGAGGTTGGAGAGGATGCGCAAAAAGACGGTGCCGCCGGTGAGCTCTTCGATGCGCGGGGCGATGCCCTCGGCCATCGTGTTCACCAGGTTTGCGCCCATGGCGTCGACCGCGTCGATATGAAGATGGACGACCAGCATCTTGCGATAATTGCCCTGGTCGAGCAGGCGCACCTCAAGCTCTTTGGCGCCGCCGACGCGGGCGACCATATTCGGCTCGAAGGAATTCGCCAGGCCCAGGAGCTCGGCGCGGGCGTCGAGGATGGCGAGGCGCGCGGCATCGGTGGCGCGGGCGGCCCCACCCCACTGCGGCCACATCGGACATTCGGCCGGCTGCAATGTGCGCTTCGATAACGGCAACGTCGACCTGCGTGCGTTTGGCGTGGTCTTTGTGCGCTGATGGGTAGGGCGATGAGTTGAGAAATAAAGCCGCCATCCTCGCAATGAGGGTGGCGGCTCTTTTACAAAGACGAAGTCCCGTCCAAAATACGAGTCAGGGCATCCCTGCCCTGATTCAACGCAAAGTGGCGAAATCGAGTCCGTTACGGAGAATTTATACCGGTTTCGAAGTCTTCCGAGGAATCATCAGCGTTGTTACGCAGTGTGTCCATTAAATCGCCCATAGCGACCGTGGGAGTTGGAGCCTCGATGCGCTCGATAGGATTTGCGTCCATGATGGCTTGTTCTTCTTCTTCGCTGAGTACAGGTTCTGCGCCAGGTTCTATACATTTTGCCGTCATCTCCTCGTTGCCCCGAACACCCGTCGAATATCCGCTAAGAATGCAGAGTTCGTCTTGCGCGCAATCATTCTTGCTCTGGCATTCGGTGTCTTCAGCCTTCACGCAATGCTCGAGAGCGCATATCTCGGAGCCGTCGCAATCGCGGTCGGTCATACAAGGACCGCATTTACCGTCGTTACATGCACGCGCCAGGCCACAATTTGCTGATTCGGAGCATGGAGGCTGGAGATTTATATCGATCCGCATGCCCTGCCATTCCTTAGAGTCGCGCGGAAAGTACTCAGGAGGTGGGTCGATACCTGGTGGACGCGAATCCGAATCCATTGTGCCGGCGATTTGCATTTGGGAATTTGAAAATCTTTTTGTAGGTTTGGATGTGTTGTTTTTTGGTAAACGATTTTGTTGAAGTTTATCGGTAGAGATGGTCTGAGTAAATTGTTTGGCTGGAGCGGGTTTGAAGGCGTCCCAAGTCCAGCGAATTAGCACCCCGGCGAGCACACATACCAACACCATTAAGAGGATAAATACAGGTCGGATGCGTCGATTATCCATGAATATGTCCTTATAAAAACAGCCCAATAGCCTTAAATGAATGTTTATTGAGATTTCATCATCTCTCCAAAACCGTCATTCTCAGTCGGGGCATATTGAGGTGGAAATACCTTCGAGTTGAACGAGTCCGTTGTCACCTTCGGGTGGCGTGGTGTCGCGGACATAGACCATATATTTCTGTCCGTCTGCGGCCTCGAGGGGTAAGTATCGATAGTCAAAATTTCCGTATTTTCCACCGTAATATTCACGGCGATAACGCCGCAACGTATCGGCGACGTCACCAGTCACTAGGATTCCGTCGCCAAAACAGATGTTATAGGCATCACCAAAGGACACAGCGTGCTCTCGAAGATCAATATCCTCCGGTACGGGTTGAAGAGGATTTGGAAGGGCTTCATCGGGCATTATTATCGCGGCCACACGCACCGCGCCCTCGACAGGATCACCTTGTTCAGCGAGTGTCCGAATCCACGTGCGAGTATTTGTGTAGATTTCTTCTCTTAAATTGCTCCCACAGTCTCCCGAGCACTGAAACATCGCCATTGGAGTCCAAAATGTGGCCGTACCTGCGTCGAAGAGACCGGGCTCATGAAAGTGTTTTTGGTCCCAAGCCTGCCATTGTATCACCGACAAATCGTCCTTGAGTTTTGCTTCCTGGCCCGGGGTAAGTTTGCCCGTCACGACGTCACTCCAAATGCTATCAGAACTTCCGTCATATTCTCGCGGAAAAGCCCAGTAGCGGCACTGGCCGTCGAGGTACAAAAATGAATATCCATTCTCGACCATAACTTGTTCTCCGGGTGGAATACGACCCACTGAGCTTTGCATGCGATAGGCTAGGCGGACGTCGTCGCTGCCATCACATAATATAATGTCCTCGTAATCGGGTTCGCACCCGTAGTTAAATAGGAGAACCGCAACGAGTGAAGCCAAAAACGTTAATTTTATCGATATATAGACAATTCTTTGATGGCGTCGAGATTTCATTCAAGCCTCTAATTAAGAACGACAAATAATGGCTATAAACCTCATCCCTACCCACTTTTTTATGCCGGCAGGGATGCGACATCAACTTAGTCGCCGACTGGTACACAATTCCATGCCCACTCAGAAAGGGTATTTTCCCCGGTTCGGGCCTCAAAGTGACGGCGAAAGTCGCGTGCCGAACGACCATGACGATCACAGAGATAATCGGGCATAAACGGAATGGCTGAGTCGCAAAATGGCTCATCTTTGTCGCCGTTGCTGATTCCCCCAGGGAAATCCTCAATTGTCTCAAAAAATTCAGAATAGGATGCGGAGATCCCCGTGTCTCCGTTACTGTCGTATAAATCACGCAGATAACGAACAACGCTAATGGGAAATCTATCCTCATTGAAGGCGCAACCACTGCCAGCGCCGCTGCTGCTCTCAGTATTATATGAACCATTTGAGCAAGGAAGTTTAGAAGCATAGCATGTGTGTGGTTCGGTGGCGGCTTGCCAATAAATCGCCCGGTCACCGTAAAACGTGGCCAATCCCTCCTCGAATTGAGCGGCCCCCCATTCGGAGCTTGTTAAAGACCAACTTCCGTTTTTGCCAGTGTTTGGCCACTCATAATCACCACCATATTTATAATTCTGGTGATAGCTGGCGCGATATGACGCGATATGCCCCATCTCGTGAAGGATCCGAGCCTGCGGCGCGTACATGGAATTAACCGAGTCAATATCAATTCGGTTCTGGCCACCATTGGCACAACTCGTGGGGCATTTTCCTCCCTTATCACTATCGGCTCGAATCTCAACATCGTTGAAATATGCCCTCATTCTTGAAGATGAATTCAGGGCGTAATACCACATCCGCCAGGCGCCGTTATATAGATTCGACACTGGTTCCGGTGATGAAGATGACCCCCAATAAAATGCCCCCAATATTTGAGGTGATGAGAGAGTGGTGTTCGTATCCGGCTGTATAAGACCTGTATTAAAATTCCATTGCCCACCCGATGGTGTACGGATTGCAAAACGCCCATCCTTTTGGATCGGCCTCCAGCGAATATACATAGGTATATTATAAAAAAATGTATCCCATCGGATCGTGAAGTGACCACCAGAATCAGTGATCCCTTGACCAATTAGAGTATTCATTGCGGATTCATATATATATACTCTCGCGTCGGACACCGGTAAATATTTGTTAAAATCCGCTTGAACATATTTCGCTCCTATACAGTCGCGGCTGTTCGGACAATAGTTGCCTTGAGCATTATAGAACATCAATCGGCCGCTGACATAACCACTATTAGCGAAGGCTTTAAAGGATTTAATTTATTATTGAAACACGAATTCAACAGATCCAGGCAGTCGGCACGACATCGCTCAGGTTTGTTGATTTGAGTATGGCAGCGACTGAAGCTGCAATGGGATGCTGATAACCTTGAGCGTAGTCCAAACGCATCGTTTTTGTCATATTAAGGTTTTATAAAAAAAGGCCATCCTCCGAATTCCGAGGATGGCCTTTTATCTGACAGACCCAGAGGGTCGGGCTCCAATTTACACCGCCCTAAGCTCCGCCAGAACCTCGACCGCCTTGCTGACTTTCACCTCACCGCAGGCAATAATCGCGTCGATGACTAACTGCATCTCATCGGCCGTGGCGCCTGCGGTGGCGGCGACGCTGCGCGCGTGCAGCGACATATGGCCGCGCTGGATGCCCTCGGTCGACAGCGCCTTGAGCGCGCCGAGGTTCTGGGCCAGGCCGACCGCGCCGATGACTTCGGCGAGTTCACGGGCGCCGTTGATGCGCAGGATTTTGTGGGCGAGTTGGACGGTGGGGTGCAGCTTGATCGGGCCGCCGACGGTGCCGACCTGCATCGGGACTTCCAGCTCCCCAACAAGGTGCTCGCCGTCGACATACCAGATGGCCATCGGGCGGTATTGGCCGTCGCGGGCGCAATAGGCGTGGGCGCCGGCTTCGACCGCGCGCCAATCGTTGCCGGTGGCGATGCACACCGAGCTGATGCCGTTCATCACGCCCTTATTGTGGGTGGTCGCGCGGTAGGGGTCGCGCTCGGCGAATTGGCTGGCGTGCTCGATGCCTTCGGCGACCTCGCGGCCGGTGAAGCCGCGCCACGCCAGATCCGCGAACGGGATCCGGCAGGTGGTGCGCACCAGGCGGCGGTCGGCGAGGTTGGAGAGGATGCGCAAAAAGACGGTGCCGCCGGTGAGCTCTTCGATGCGCGGGGCGATGCCCTCGGCCATCGTGTTCACCAGGTTGGCGCCCATGGCGTCGACCGCGTCGATATGAAGATGGACGACCAGCATCTTGCGGTAATTGCCCTGGTCGAGCAGGCGCACCTCGAGCTCTTTGGCGCCGCCGCCGCGGGCGACCATATTCGGCTCAAAGGAATTCGCCAGGTCCAGGAGCTCGGCGCGGGCGTCGAGGATGGCCAGGCGCGCGGTCTCAAAATCCTCACACCCGACGACCTGGACCTGCCCGATCATCACGTTGGAGTCGCAGCGCGACTCAAAGCCGCCGCTCGTTCGCACCAGGCGCGCGCAGTGGCTGACCGCCGCGATGACGCTCGGCTCTTCCACCGCCATCGGCACGATATAATCGCGCCCGTTGATCTTGAAGTTGAGCCCCAGCCCGAGCGGAAGCTCCAAAAGACCGATGCAATTCTCGACCATATCGTTCGCGGTCTCAGCCGCCAGCCCCTGGTCCCGGTCGCGCAGAAGCTCGGCGCCCTCGGCGTCGATGATCCCGCGCTCGACCAGACACTCCAGCCGCGCGCCCAACGACATTTTATAGAACCCAGAGATACGACTCGACGGCCGCGCGGCCTCGGTCGCCTGTACTTTTTCTACAACTTGTTCTTGCACTCTTATATCCTGTGAAGCCGTCTCAATAGGCTCAGGTACTTCGACTTCGGCGTCGAAATCAAGGTCAGAATCAACGTGCGTTTTGTCTTTAAGCGCGATCGACTGCAACATGCTAGATATCCCAGGCAAAATAAAAGGTCAGCTTGGACTGCTCTATTCCATTTCGCGACACCATATGCGCGGCGGCGATAAGAGCGCAGGATATCCTATAGAGCATCGAAGGCGCCACGTTCTACAATATTCCGACGAGCGGTTCAAAATAGCAGGTGAGTCGTCGTCAGGTGAATTAAGCCGTCGGTATCCAGGCTTCGATTCAGACGAGAACGCCGCCCGAAGCCCCGCCCCCACACATAAAAAAGCCGCCTCGCAGATGCCTGCGAGGCGGCTTCGTCATGCCTAAATACTCAAATTGCCTTAGCCAGCCAGGGTCGCCTGGACCTGCAGTTCGACCTCGACCTTCTTACCCACGAGCACGCCGCCGGCCTCCAGGGCCTGGTTCCAGGTCAGCCCGAACGCCTCGCGGTCCAAGTCCACTTTGCCCGAGAAGCCCACTCGCTCATTTCCCCACGGGTCGATGCCTTTGCCGTGGTATTCCACGTCCAGCGTGACCGGCACGGTCTTATCGCGGATGGTCAAATTGCCGTGGACCTTGAGATCGGCGCCGTCGACCTGCTCGAAAGACGTGCTGTCGAAACGCATTTGGGGGAACGCCTCGGCGTCGAAGAAGTCGCCGCTTTTGAGGTGAGCGTCGCGGTCCGCGTTTTTGGTGTCGATGCTATCGACCGCGATAGTCACCGTGGTCTTGGCGTTGGCCGGGTTCTCGGGGTCAAAAGCAAACTCGCCCTCCCATTCGCTGAAGTAGCCGGTCACCTTCGAGAACATCATATGACGGACCTTGAAGGAGATTTCAGAATGTGCCGAGTCGAACGTCCAATTTTGAATAGCCATGGTCAAACTCCGTTGGTTTGAATGAATTGAGTTGATGGATGCAACCGTCATCCGATTGACAAGGGCTATTATAGACGGGATACCTCATTAACCTAATGGATTATATTCATCCGAGACATGCACGCCATGCATCTACACACCATCGACCTAAACCTATTAAACGCGCTGGACGCGCTGCTGCGCCACAATAGCGTGACCAAGGCTGCGAAGGAGCTGGGGTTAAGCCAGTCCGCCACCAGCCACGCCCTGAATCGGCTGCGCGAGCTCTTCGACGATGACCTGCTAGTGCGCGCAGGCCGCTCCATGGTGCCGACGGCGCGGGCCGAGCAGCTTCGGGCCCCGCTGCAGCAGGCGTTGAGCCAATTGGCCGCGGCCATCGAGACGCCCCAGGCCTTTGACCCGGCGAGCGCGCAGGGTGAGTTTTGCCTGGCCACCAGCGATTATGTGCAATTCGTTTTTTTGCCCGCGCTTATCGAGAAACTCCAGCATCGCGCCCCCGGCATTGACCTGCGCATCCGCGAACTCGGCGCCGAACCGCCGACCGACCGCCTGGCCACCGGCGCGGTGGACCTGGCGCTCACCCTGGGGCTGCCCGAAGATGTCCCCGACACGCTCTACCGGCGCGATTTATTTCAATTGGAGTTGGTGAGCCTGGTGCGCGCGGACAACCCGCAGGTCGGCGATGCGCTGGACCTCGACACCTATTGCAAGCTCTCGCATATTCTGGTCTCCCCGCTCGCCGATGACGTCGGCGTGGTCGACCTCACCCTCGCCGAAATGGGGCGCAAGCGCCACGTCGCGGTGGTCGTGCCGCATTTTATGGTCGCGCCATTTCTCGTCGCCAATAGCGATATGATCCTGACCACGGCGCGAAGCGTCGCCGAAAAATACGCCGACGCCCTGGCGCTTCGCATCTTCGATCCGCCCATCGACCTGCTCCGCGGGACGGTGTCCATGGTATGGCACCGGCGAAGCTATACGGATGCCAGTCATCAGTGGTTAAGACGCCAGGTCGAGGAGGTCGTGGCCGAGCAGGATCGCGCGGCGTCATCCGGGCCGAAATAGTCCGTCTCCGGCGCGCACGCACCTACTCAACGCCCACCGTCTCCAGGTCATAATCCTTGATCTTATAGAGCAGCGTCCGATGGCTGATCTCGAGCAGCTTAGCGGCGTGGGTGCGGTTTCCGCCGGTCTTCTCGAGCGCGCGGCGGATCAATATACGCTCCAAATCGGCGCTCATCTTCTTGATCGAGAGCTCATCGCTGTCGAAGAGTTGCTGCAGCTCGTCGTTCCCCTCCAGGATGCGCTGGGGCAGCACCGAGGCGTCGATCTTTGGGCCGTTGGCGAGCACCACGCCGCGCTCGATGCAATTCTGCAGCTCGCGCACATTTCCCGGCCACGCGTAGTCGAGGATGATCTTCATCGCCTCGGCGCTCACGCCGTTGATCGCGGTGCCCAGGCGCTTATTTTGCTTGTCGACAAAATAACGAACCAGCTCGCCAATATCCTCGGCCCGCTCGCGAAGCGGCGGCAGAGTCACATTGATGACGTTGAGACGATAATAGAGGTCCTCGCGGAAATGCCCCTCTTCGACCCGCTCGCCCAGGTCGTGCAGGGTCGCGGCGACCACGCGCACATCCACCGGGATATTGCGCGTCCCGCCCACCCGGCGCACCTCACCTTCTTGAAGCACCCGCAACAGCTTGACCTGCAAGCTCGGCGGCATCTCGCCGATCTCGTCCAAAAATAGCGTCCCCTCGTGGGCCTGCTCGAAGAGCCCGAGCTTGTCGTGGGTGGCGTCAGTGAACGCGCCGCGCACGTGGCCAAAGAGCTCACTCTCGAGCAGGTTCTCGGGGATGGCCCCGCAATTGACGGCCACCCAGGGCTTTTGAGCGCGCGGCGAGAGCGTGTGGACGGCGCGCGCCGCCAACTCCTTGCCGGTCCCCGACTCGCCCGTGATCAGCACGGTCGACTTATAGCGCGCGACCTTCGACAGCGTCTCAAACAGCGCGCGCATCGGCTCACTCGAGCCGACCAACCCCTGAAAAACGCCGTCCGCCTCGCCCCCGCGCAGCGACGCGTTCTCGCGCTTAAGTTGCAGGCGCTCCTCGGCCTTGGCCAGGGTCAAGAGGATCTCATCGCGCTTAAAGGGCTTGTCGATATAGTCATAGGCGCCGCGCTTAAGCGCCTCGACCGCCATCTCGCGATTGCCAAACGCGCTCATCGCGATGACGGTGGTCGAAATATCGCGCTCGACCACCGCGTCGATCAGCTCCAGCCCACCCATCTTCGGCATGCGCACATCGCAAAGCGCCAGGTCCCACTGCTGGGCGAGCAGCGATTTAAGCGCCTCCTCGCCGTCGCCGACCGCGCTGACCTCATAGCCCTCTTTGCGGAGCAAGATCGACAACATATGCCGGATATTCTCCTCGTCATCGACGATCAAAATGCGCAGTTTTTCCATAATTCAAATTCGATCTTGCTCGAAACAGGTCAAAGACACCCCATCGTCTGCCATCGCTTGGAGCACGTCAACGCACCCGCCCCAAAAGGGGCGGCGCTTGCACATTTGAAGATGGCTGCACTAGTACTGGCGAGGCCTGCGGGGCCCCCGCGGCTCGCACGCGTCTTCTCATTTTTTGTCCCGACGATATTTGCCCAAACGCTCATGACTTCAGCAACCGAAAACGCAGCAAAAATCTACCGCCTGGTCTATGTGGGACGCAGCTCAGCCCAGCTCGAACGCGACTATGGCGACCGCCTCGCCCGCCTGATCAACGAGGGCTTTGAGGTGCATCTTCTGTGCGGCGACGACGGCGGCATCCCGCAGTTGCGCGCGCGCGGGGTCATCGTCAAACCCATCCCGGTGCTGCACTCCCGAAATATCGCTGGGCTTATCGGCGCGTATTTTATCGTGCAGGCGTATTTGATCGAGCAGGAGCCGGTGTTGGTGCACGCGATGAACGGCGCGGTGGGGACCCTCGGGGTGCTGGCCGCGGCGGCGGCCGACGTCGACGTGATTGTGCTCAGCGCCGACGGGCATGACTTCGAAAAAGGTCGGGTAAAGAAGAGGTTGAAGTCGCTGGGCGCGCAGCTCGAGGCGCGCCTGCCGCAGGTCGTACGCGAAAATATTGAGGCGCGCCTGCCGCAGCTCTTGGCGCTTAAGGGGCTGTCCTATTATCGGCTGATCTCGCTGCTGGTCGACAAATATCTGGTCAGCAACGAGCACGACCTGCGCATGCTCCAAGAGCTGCAGCTCGTGCCCTATCATAAGCTTGAGATGCTCGTCGGCGGCGACGGCGTGGACCTGACAAAATTCAACGTCAAAGACGACGCGTTTCCGACCCGCGAACAAGCCCGCCAGGCGCTCGGGTTGCCGCGCGCGTGGCGAAATATCATCGGGTTTCGCGGCACGCTTTATAGCGCCGCCGAATGCGATGACCTGCGCGAGTGCATCGAAGAGGTTGAGCGCACCCACCCGACCACCGGTTGGCTCTTAGACCTGGACACCAGCGCGCTGCGCGGGCTGGCCGCGCGACGCGCGCTGTTTAGGTTGCAGGCCCAATTGCAGCGTGACCGCGTGCATCTATTGGAGGACGCGCCGCGCCCGACCGTCGCCACCAGCGCGAAGCAGCGGGAGTTCGAGGAGGCGAGCTTTTATCGCGCGCTCGATCTCTTTGTGTCGCCGCGTCGAACCCACGGCGCGGCGCGCCAGGTCATGGAGGCGGCGGCCACCGAAGTCGCCGCGATCGCCTATCATATCGCCGATATGTCGGCCGCCATTGAGCACGGGCAAACCGGCGAGTTGGTCGACTGCGGCGATGTCGGCGGGCTGGTCGCGGCCACGCGCGCGGCCCTCGATGACCCGGCGCGCCGCCAATTATACGGCAAACGCGCGGTCGCCCTGGCGATGCGCCGATTCAACCGCCAGCATATCGAGGACCAGATTTTCCGAATCTATGATACGGTTTTGGAAACAAATTTGAATAACTAGGCCCAGAATCGCTATATACAATCGTAGCCTGGGCCATCGAGCTGCGATCGGTGGCTCCCAAGTAGGCCGGGTTTAGCGATCCGCGACACCAGCACGCGAGAAAAATTGGTTTGGAAGAACGCACATTAGACGAAATATGCGCGGCGGAAATCGTCGACATTCGAATCGACGATTACGGCTTTACCGGCGAGGGTTTTGTGCGGGTCGCGGACGGCTGGATGTCGGTGCCCGGCGCGCTGCCCGGCGAATTGGTGCGGGTGCGGGTGAGCTCGGGTATTGGGCGAGGCCGCCGGGTTTTCGGCGATCTTCTGGAGGTCCTGGAGCCATCGGACGCGCGGCGCGACCCGCTGTGCAAACGCGACCAGGTCTGCCGCGGCTGCCAACTTCGCGCGACCACTATCGACGAAGAGATGAGCTTCCATGTGCGCACCGTGCAGGAAGTTTTGGAGAAATTCGGCGGCGTCCCGCGCGAGGAGCTCCCGCCGACCGAGATTATCTCGCCGCAGCCCATCTCGCGCGGCGACGCTTTTCGGGTGCGCTCAAACCTGAGCTATCGATGCCTACCAAAGACCGACGACGATGACGGGCCGGGATTCGAGTTGGGCCTGCGCTCGCCGGTGCAAGACGCGCTCGTGCCGATGTTCGATTGCCCCGCGCTCACCACGCCGATGCGGCGCCTGGTGACGACGGTCCAGCAGGTCTTCGCCTCGCTCGACGAGATGCCCTGGGACGAGGAAATGGCGCGCGAGGCCGGCCACAAACCGGGCAACCCGCCGGCGATTCGAAGCGTGCGGGTCGCCTCACCGGTGGTCGGTCGGGGGCGCGTTGAGGTGTGCCTGTGCGAGTCGGAGGACGAGGATTTGCTCGAGCACGCGGTGGTCGAGGGCGCGCTGCAACAACTCTTCGAGCGCCTGGGTGACACGCTGGGCGACGAGGTTGGGCTGGCGGTGTCGACCAGCAATCGGCGCGTTATCCTCAAGGACCCCGAGCGCCTGGTGATCCCGCTGGCGGGCCTGCGCCTGGAGGTCGGCTATGACGACTGGTTCCCGGCGACGCTCGCGCCCTCGGAGGCGCTCTACGCGCGGGTCCTGGACCTGTTGGATCTGCAAGAAGACGAGGCGTTCCTCGATATCGGCTCGGGCATCGGCACGATCGCCCTGCTCGCCGCGGCCCGCGTGCGCGAGGTCGTCGGGCTCGACATCAACCGCCACTCGGTCGCCAGCGCCCGGCTCAACGCGCTGGGGAACTCCCTGGCAGACAACGCCACGGGCAAGCGCTGCCCGGTCGAGTTTATGGTGGGCGGCTGGGAGAACGCGCTGCGAAACCTGCTGCTCGACGGGCGCCGCTTCGACGCGGCGACCATCAACCCGATGCGCGAGCCGCTGGGGCGCCGGGCCCTGAGCTACCTGACGAAATTGGGCATCGGCCGGCTGGTCTATCTTGGGCCGTCGCCGGCGTCGGCCGCCCGTGATATCGCGGAGCTGCGCGAAATGGGCTGGCAGCTCGACACGCTGGGCGCGGCCAATATCCACCCGGCGACCTATCATACGATGCTGGTGGCGCGGCTTTCTCACCCGGGAGATCCCGGCGAATAAGCCGGGCGAAGCCCGACAGAATCAATCGAGAGCTTGCCAATTTGCGCACAAAACGCATTAATTATGCATGATTCATACGAATCCCTGAGGCTCAGGGTTGCGAGAGCCTGCGCGCTGGGTTAGACACATCCCGGCCTAGAGCATGTTATTTACTGGATTTCCACCCCCACAGACAGCGAATTATGTCGGATAAAGAGTCGAAGAACCAGGACGTGAAGACCAGCGAAACGGACGATACCAAACCGCGCACGCGAAAACGCGTGCAGTTGGTTGATGAACCTGCCGGTCAAAAGCCAGCCGCCGCGAGTAAAGATGCGCAATCCAGCGAATCCGACACCGTGAAAGCCGATGGCGCCTTTAAAACCGAGCATAGCGCCGGCGGCAAAGTCCGCGTGGCGCGCGCCGTGGAGAAGCCGGACCTGACGCCGCTTCCCAAGAGCGAAAAGCCGGCCAAGAAGGCCAAAAAAGGCGACAAGCGCAGCCCGCGTCCCCAGGACGAGACCCGCGCCGCCAAGTCGGCCCCCAGAAGCGCGCCGAAAGCCCCGAAATCCGACCGCACCTCGACCTCGCATCCGCCCAAGGATATCCAGATCAATACGCCCGCCCTGCCAGACGTCACCACCGCCGATTTCGAAGCCCTCCTGATGGGCGAAGGCGCCGCCGCCAGCGCCCCGGTCAACTCGTATGTGAGCCCGGGCGACAAGGTCGACGCGACCATCGTGGCCATCGGCGAAGACTTCGTGTTTGTGTCCTTTAGCAACTCCAAGACCGAGGGCATGGTCAAGATCGACGACGTGCGCGACGAAGAGGGCAACGTCGCCGTCGAGGTCGGCGACCCGCTCGAGCTCTTCGTGCTCTCGACCAAAGGCGGCGAGATCCGCATGGGCAAGAAGTTGTCCGGGCGCGACGGCGCGATGGAGGCCATCTACACCGCCCACGCCACCGGCATGCCGATCGAGGGCCGCGTCGCAGAGACCAACAAGGGCGGCTTTGAGATCGCCATCGGCGGCGTGCGCGCCTTCTGCCCGGTCAGCCAGATCGAGCTCGGCTACACCGACAACCCCGAGATTCACCTCAACAATACCTACCGCTTCCGCGTCGAGAAGATCGCCGAAGAGGGCCGAAATATCGTCGTCAGCCGCACCGCCCTGCTCGAAGAAGAGCGCGCCGAGCGCCGCAAAGAGACGCTTGAGCGCCTCAAGGTCGACGAGATCGTCAGCGGCAAGGTCACCCGCGTGCTCGACTTCGGCGCGTTCGTCGACATCGGCGGCATCGAGGGCATGGTGCATATCTCGGAGCTGAGCTACGGCGCGGTCGACAAGACCTCGGATGTGGTCTCCGAGGGCGACACCGTCCAGGTCAAAATCCTCAATATCGAAGAGCAAAAGCGCGGCGACCTGCGCATCGGCCTGTCGATCAAGGCGACCCAGGACGACCCGTGGGAGCGGGTCAACGAGCAATTCGCCATCGGCAGCCAGGTCGAGGGCGTCGTCGTGCGCCTGGCCCCGTTTGGCGCATTTGTCGAAATTGCGCCTGGCATCGACGGCCTGGTCCATGTCTCCGAGATGAGCTGGAAGCAGCATATCAAGCACCCCAGCGACGTGCTCTCAAACGGCCAGAAAATCCGCGTCGAGATCCAGGACATCGACCTCACCCGCCAGCGCATCAGCCTGAGCATGAAGGCGGTCGAGAACGACCCGTGGGACGGCGCCGAGAACCGCTACACCGTCGGCATGGAGGTCAGCGGCGAGGTCGAGAACGTGCAGGACTTCGGCGCGTTTGTGCGGCTTGAGTCGGGCATCACGGCGCTGATCCCCCGAAGCGAGATGGACCTGCCCGGCGGCTCCACCCCGCAGCGCAAATACACCACCGGCACCACCGCCACCGCGCGCGTGCTCAACGTCGACCCGGTCGCGCGCAAGATGGCGCTCACCGAGAAGGCCGCCGGCGATATCCAGGCCTCCAGCGACGCCCCGGCGCGGCGCAAGTCGAAGTCGGACGCGCCGTCGGAGCCCAGCGGTGGCCCGCGCAACTTCGTCGACCAGAAGTCCGAGAGCCTGGGCACCTTCGCTGATTTGCTCAAGAAGAATTTCGGCAAGGATTGAGTTAATTTAACTTGATAGAAAAAGCCCCATCACATGCTGTGATGGGGCTTTTTTTATTCACTTTACTCTAGGCCCGCTCGGCGCATTAAACGCCAAAGAGTTCGTTAATTACCAAACTCATACTGGTCCGCCAGCAGACCATCGCAGCGCGCCGGGGCGCCGGCGTTCATCGCGTGCGCGCCGCCCTTCGACGGCTCCGATGGCTGCGTAAAGCTCGTCTCGGCCGCGACCTCGAAGTCGCTGGCGTATTTTGCGATGCCGACCGACGGTCCGCCGCAGCCACCCACGCCGTCGCCGCCGGGGGCGCCGTCGCCGCCAAACCCACCATCGCCGCCTCTTCCGCCACCCGTGTTGCGGCCGGTCGCCACCGAGATGCCTTGATTTGTGGCCTCCTGCCCGTCGCCACCTTTGGCCCCGTTGCCACCGCCGCCGGCCTCTGCCAACTCGACGATGACGGCGCTCAGCGAAAGATCCGAATTACTCGCGAAGATGCCGAAGGACGCGCCACCTGGCTGCCCGTTTTCGCCCAGCGTCCCCCCGCAACCGCCATCGCCGCCATGGCCCCCATTGTCGCCCAGGCTTTTTCCGCCATTGTAAGAGCAAATCCCACCGGCGCCGCCGCCTCCACCGCCGCCTCCATTCTCGCCATCGGTGGCCGACTCACCCCAATCGCCCCGCCACAACCCATCCGCGACGACGTGGCCTGCAGGCGAGCCAGGCTGGCCATGAGCACCTGGCTGGCCAGGCTCACCGGCGCCCCCATCAACACCATCGCCAACTCCGACGGAGCAGCCCGCAAGAGTTCTGGGGCAGGCATGCGCCCCGCCGTCTCCGCCCACTCCGCCGCCCGAAGACGCCTGGTGCTCGCCATTTTCAGATATACCACCGCTGCCATCGGTGCCACCGGCCGCCGCGCCATACACGCCGTTGGGCGCCCCACAATCCGGCTGCGCCTGCGAATCGTTATTGTCCGCCCCCTCACCACCGCCAGCCTCGCAGCTGCGCTCATCGCCCTTGAGCCCGGCTTCGCCGTCGCGACCCTTTTGGCCCTTTCCGGCGACAATAATCGCGTCCCTAACGCGCAGCCCATCGGCGTTATGCGCCCAGATGACATAGCTCGACGCGCCCTGGTTCACCGCGTCCACGCCGCGAATAGTGAGGCGGTCCAGGGTCGTGGGCTTGTCAATATCTTGGGCGACGACGGTGATATAATCGGTCGTCGTATCATCAAACGCCGAGGCATCACCCGACGGGTCAATCTCGGTAAGCACGTCATTTTTATTTCGCGCCCATCCATCCGCGGCGTCATAGCCCCCAAAGATGCTGACCCCATCCTTGAGCGCGACCCGCTCCTTAAAGGTGCCCGCTGCGGCGAGGATATAGATGCGCGCCCCGGTAGCCTTCACGAGGGCCACGGCCAGCGACTTCACGGCCTGCGACGGGGTCTCTCCGGAGCGCGCGTCATCGCCCTCCTTGGGATCCACAAAAATGACGGTCGCGCCGTCTTTTGCGCAATTATCCTCCAAGATATTCGCCCCCGGCAGGTCGTTGGGGTCGGTGATGACGCACTCATGAATATTGGGCGAAGACACGTCACCGAGCGCATCGGGCGAGGACACGTCTCCGCGGGCGTCTGCATCGTCTCCATTGCGCGCGGCTGGCGCGTCGCTACACCCCGGGACGCTAAGCATCAATAGAAGCCCCGCGGACATCATAACAAGTCGTCTCTTCATATCATCACACTGCTTTATTTATATGATTGAGGGATTTCGCGACCGGATAGCATATAAAACACCATCGACGTCTCTCAGGAGAAGCGATGCTCATCATAGCGCTCGTTGGCAAGCCGCGCAAATATTGCAGGCCACGCTGGCCATTAGGCGACTCATAGAACCGGCATCAGAGACACAATTGCTTGAGCGCCGCGAGGTCCCCGTGGCATTGCGCGCACGACCTCGGGTCCGCGCTTATCCACCCGCGACAATTGAGCTGAAACTCCGGCGGGTGCGGGTTGATCTACAGACCGACGACCATGTATGTAAAGCGGCCTATTTCTAAAAGGTCGACACACGCTGGGGCGATTGTTCACAGAAATCAAACGCGTCTTCGCGGACAAGTGAGCCATCGCCGTAAAGCCCCCAGCACCAGATATCTCCGCCCTCGGTGAGCGCACATCCACCGCTGTCGGTTACACTAAAATCAACAATATCTTCGGGAAGACCGTCAATATATTGAGGAATATAGGTCGATTTCAAAGCCGAAGAAACTCTCGGCCCGAGTCCACAGCCGCGCGTTCCCGGACCAAAATTACTCCCCCAACATGCAATAGCGGTTACGCCCATATTCAGGCCGCAATAGCGACTCGAGTGACTATTCCCCCTTAACTCTGAAAACCTAAGATCCCACAGAGTCGGTTGGGGCGCTTGGGTGATCAGCACGGACCCATCTGCAGCAGGCGGGTGGCCCAGAGTTTGATAAAGATTAGAGCCCCAGCAATAGACCCGACGCTTAGAATTCAACCCGCAATACGCGGCTCCAGATGGACTATTTGGTGGCAAGACGTCTACAAGTGGCTCAGGGGCGCTGATCGCCGTCAGCTGCGATACACCAGTACCATCGTCGCCGATCAAACCAAATAGGTCATCTCCGATACATGACCACCGACTATCCAAACCAAGCAAACATATCACGCCATTACTCATCCGAAATTCCGTGAACGGCCCCTCGACGACAAGATAGGGTTGGGCGCGCGCATTTTCAGGAGACACTCCCATGGTTGAATATCCGTAAAAGGGCTTCGCGCCCCAGCAATAGAGGTCGCCTTCAAAGGTTAGCCCGCAAGCGGCGCCCGTTCCCATTGCGATATCCTGGAAATGAACTTCCGTTTCCAACTCCTGAGGGGTCTCATATATCGCCAAAAAGTCTTCTCTACCGACCATTTTATAAAAGTTTGTGCCCCAACAGTAGACGATTCCCAGTTCCGTTAACCCGCAGAGCGCGCCCCAACCAGCCAAAGCTTCCCAATCATAAGATATAAACTCCAAATCCGTTTCAATCTTTGTAATGGAAGACTCCATAAAGAACATACCCGGGTTATCTTCAGACCCACTCCCCATTCGCCCCCAACAATACATGTCGGATTGAGTTGATGTCATGCAACAAAATGTTCCTTTGCAATGCATCGACCGGAACTTCACTTCAACACGAAACTCCGCTGCGGCCTGTAGAGCGCCAAGAGTTACTTGGACCTCGACCATTCCGGGATTTTGACTATTCAGAACACCATTCGAATCGACCTCGGCAATTTCATCAGGGTCACTAGCCCAAACACCTTGCGTCCCAACTGGTAGCCTCGCTCCATCTGCGCTATACGCACGCAACTCTAGTTGTAGCGGCGTCCCTAGGGCCACTTCGCCCCCATTGGGGATAATTTCAATGTGCTCAACGCGCTTAACATGCACCTCGACCGAATCCACGGCTTCCTGCGCACTGGCCAAAAGTTGCGTTGTGCCAGTTTGCAGACCCGTTATCTTTCCGCTTTGATCAACGGTCGCGACCTGCGGGTCTTCGACCTCCCATACCACTTGGCCCGCTTCCAATTCCAATTCAACGCCCCTTGAATCATACCCCTTTATGCTCGCCTGGACGACGCCTGTAGGGGCCATCGCAATGGTACGGGGCAGAACCACCAACTGGGCAATATGTCGGCCTTCGTCCTCTCGAATATCCTGATCTGCGGTGACATCCGCCTGATCGCCATCGGATTGATGACCAACGTCGCCAACGTCCCTCAAGGTTTTATTACTATCGGAGCATGCGATATTAACGGCAATAACTTGTAAAAACACCAGAAATAAAAATACGCGTATGCAATCGATGTTCATAAAATATCTTACCCCTTTAAATGGCCCATTCGTGCTCACTACGAAACCAGCCGAAATAGCTGATATATTTTAGACACTTACAGGGTGTTCCCTGCCGAAAAAGGCACACGATGCCCGACGCATATTCCATCATTCTTCGCAAACGAGTTGTCGACGCCTGGGAGGCCAACGAAGGGTCTCAGGCGGCTATCGCCGAACGTTTTAATGTCAGCCCGTCCAGCGTCGAGCGTTGGATTAAGCTCAAACGTGAATCTGGTTGTAAGCGTTCAGTGGGTCTACGCAGATGGGAATGTACCATCCACGGCCAAAAAGGTTCCGGTATACTGAGGTGAAGGGTTCACCCATGATAAAAAAGCGTACTCATCGTTATTCGAGACCGGATCACCATCACCATCAGCATAAAAATGGAAATCGGAAGGAATAAAATCACCGGGAGGAGCAACAACGGGCGAGGGCAACGCTAGTGTGCTAGAGAAGGATTCAAAATCAACGCAACTTTGAGACTGAGCGCTTGCGTCGGAAACATTAAGCGCTAAAGAACAAAGAACAAAGAACAAAGAACAAACCCAAAAGTAAGCGTTCAGTGGGTCGACCTAAAAGTCAGCTAATCACGGAATTAGAAGCGGGGCGGCGGCCTTGCTTCGCAGCGCCTCAATAGCCCGGGTAATGTAGCCTAGCACGCTGCTCGACTGGCGTTTGCATGTCTCGGCGATGGTCCACAGCCGCTCCATCATCCGCAGTCCGGCGTCGGATTGCGAGCCCCAGGAGATCTTCCGCTGGATCACGGGCCCTCGAAGCGCGCGCTCAGAGGCGTTGTTGGTCAGATCAAGGCCGGGGTGCCCCAGAAAAACCCAGGCCATCTGCAGATATTCTTCTTTTAGAAGCCAGCGAACCATCGCTGGCGCGGCTTTCCCGTGGGCCGCCGCCTTTTTGAGCAAAGCTTCCCACTTCGGGCGCACCTTTTCTCGGATCCATGCGACGCATTTTTCTCGTGCCATTTCCCCGGCGCACATCCGGGCCCATTGGCCCTGAAGTTCGCGGCTCAATTCTTCCAAATCCTTGCCAATGCGCCCGATCTCGCCGTCCATTTCGGACATTTTTACAAATTCCCGCAGTAGGTGCGCGTGACAGATCTGATGACGTTCGGCCGCCAAAAATGAGTACGCGCCATAGCGATCGGTGACGAAAATACGCGCGCCCGGCTGGCCGATCACCTCCTGAGCGACCGATTTGGTGCGTCCTGGGCGGATCCGATAGACGGCGGCCTGCGGGCTTTGAATGACCCAGATCCAGTGTGGAAGCGAGCCCTTTCGCCAACCTGTTTCATCGACCCCGACCTGTTCGGCCTGTTGCACTGTCTCGCACGTTTGGTCGAATCCGGGCTTAAGCGCGGCGCTCGCCTCCTCAAGATGGCGCTGCACACACCCGAGCGAGCTGGGCGCGCCGAGCACCTCGCCGACAAACCAGTCGAGTTGGCGGCGTGTATCCGAAGTGAGCGCGCCGAGGGTGGCCAACAGCCCCACCAGGCGCGGCCCCCAACCGCTTTTTTCGACCGCTTCGGGCAGCTTTGCGCGCGTTCGATGCCCGCACCCCGGGCACTCACAGGCCATGCGCTGGTGTTCGGTGCATTCGATAAGCTTCGGCGGAACCTCAAAAACTTGATGGCGCACCGGCTCGCCGCGCGCATCTTCAGCCGTTAGCTCGAGCCCACATTCTGAGCAATTCGTGGGGAAATACTGTTTGTGATGGTCCACTTTTTCCGGCGGCCACAGCTCACGGTGGTGGCCCGGGTGCCCCTTCTGAGCGCCCGGGACGCGTTTTCCGTTTTCTTTTTTTTTACGCTCGGCGCGCTGTTTCGGTCCATCGCTCGACGGCGGCTTCGAGGAGTTCTGCGAATTCAGGTCCAGCTGGCGCTCGAGGTCGGCGATACGAGCAAGCGCTCGTTCGAGTTGCGCAAGCAAATCGATGTACGCCGCGCGAAGCTGCGCGTTTTCGGCCTCCAGTTCGGCGATGCGCGCATCGCGTTCGTCGGGTAGTATATCCATCACATCAAGTGTCGGAACCCGAGAGACTTAGACAACCCCAAAAGTGCGTTTCAGCCCTATTTTGGGTAGACCCACTGAACGGTTGCACCCAAAAACATGTTTTTCCCCATAAGAATCTCCAATTTGAAGCAGTAACTAGATAAATCCAACTATCGGCTTCTTCTTAGCTTGGGGGAAGCGCAAACCTTTGTCAAACCACTCATTTAAACTCTATTGCCCCGGAAGTCCGTTTGCACTTCGCATTACTCGTGCTCAGTTCAGCAGCAACCTCCTCCAAACAGACGAAACGCCCGTGCGAGCCAACGGTATTGCGCTCAGTATGTCATGTGAGCCGAATCTGTTGTGATTCGGGTCGGCTGCTTTGGCTATCATTAGCTCAAGTATATCCGAGATAGGGGCTTTTTTTGTTCAAAGACACAATTGCTTAAGCGCCGCGAGGTCCCCGTGGCATTGCGCGCACGACCTCGGGTCCGCGCTTATCCACCCGCGACAATTGAGCTGAAACTCCGGCGGGTGCGGGTTGATATTGACGTGGCAGGTCACGCAATCGCGCTCCTGGTGGCAGCTCGCGCAATCGTTGATATCGCGCCGGGCCATGACGCCGTGGTTATTGGGCTGGGCCGGATCGCTCCAGCCGGGCGGGTGGAATTCGGCGCGCACCGGCGGGCGAAACCCGTCGATAGCGCTGACGCCGCTTCGCATATGACATTCGGCGCAAAAGCTCTGCGGCTGGTGGCAACTTGTGCAATCCTGGGCGTTAATCTTGGCGTCGATCGAGTGCACAATCGCGAAATTCGGCGGGTGCACCTGGAAGGCTTCGCCGAGGTCGGCGGTGTGGCAGGCGACGCAGTCCTGCTCCTTATGGCAGCTCGCGCAGTCGCTGGAGTTAGCGCGCGCGACCCCGGCGTGGCGCTCCATCCAGGCGACGTCGTGGTTGGCCGGGCGCAGGCGTTTGGTCCCCTGCGCGCGCTTGGCCGGGGCGTCCGGGCCGCGCAACGAGTGGTAGGCGCCGGCGTGATTCGTGCCGCTATATTGAGCCGCGGGGACCTGCGAATCCGGCGCCATGCAATAGCTCGAAAAGGCCGAGGCGAGCAGCAGGGCGAGGCCAACTTTCAGGTAGTTTTTTCGCTTGTCGGCCGCGCGCGCGCGCCGCGTGTGGCATCGTCGGGAGCGGGTCTTCTTCTCAAAGCTCATGGCCAATGCTCCACGCGAAAGCTCGCATATATGCTGGTGTCGATGGGATAAATATTGCCGCCGCTGGTGACCGTCGAGGCGCTCAGCGTGCCGAGGTTACCGACCGGCAGGTCCAGGCCGATGACGCCGGTGCTCGCAAAACCAATCGCCCCTGGCAGCAGGCGAATAAAGCCGCTCTCGGCGCCGCGATCGGCGTCTTGCGTCGCGGCCAGGAGCAGGCCGCGCGCCGAGACAAAGAGGTCGTCGCCCCATACCGGCATGCGCAGCTGAACCTGCCCCATCCACTGATCACTCCCGCGGTCGAGGCTCGCCTGCCAGCTCGTCATGGTGCTCCAGGTCAGCTTGCGCTCCCACACACGCAGCCGCGTGAGGTGGCGCAACGAGACGCCCACGGCGCGCTCGCGAATATCGTCGACGGCGTAGCGAAGGTCGCCCCCGCGATTGAGGCCGTTTGAGCCGGGATAATAGCGCCCCCAGGCGCGCGCCTGGAAGTCGGTGTCGAGCCCGGGCGCGCGATGTTGGTAGGTCGCAAAAGCCTGCTGGTGGGCGCGAGGGCCAAAGAGGTTGAAGATGCTGGAGCTGTCGAACCAGGGCCGCTGGTGCTCAAGGCCCGCGCTCAGGCTGCTCTCGAGCGCGGGGATGCGCCAGGCGAGCTGCAGGCCGGCGCGGTCGACGTCACGCATCGGCGCGTTATAGACGCCCCAGGCCGAGGTCACCAGGCGCGGATGCACCGACGCGCTCCCGGCCACGCCGACGCGCTCACTGCCGACGACGCGGGTCGAATCACTCACAGATTGCAGCGCCTCGGAGGTGACGCCCTCGCTCCAACGCCGCCGCCAACTCAGCGCCACCGCCCCGTCGCGCCCCCACTTTAGCCCGGCGCTCGCCCCGGCGATCAGATGCGCCCCCGAGTCGCCGACGAGGCTCAATTGCGGGTCAATCGGGAGCCCCTGCACGTCGAAATGCTCCGGGTCAAACCATTGACTATAGGCGCTCTGAATGTCGCGCCCGGCGTAGCCCTCGAATTCGGCGCGCGTCGCCGGTGCGATGCGCGGGCTAAAGCGCAACAATACGCCGTCGAAGTCGCGGGTGCCCAGCGCCCCGCCGCTCCACTGGCGCCCCAGCCGAAGGCGCAGCGCGCGGTAAGGCCGCCAGTCGAGATACGCCAGGTCGAGGGTCAGCTCATTCCAACTTCGGTCGAAATACGGGTGATGGCGCTCGGCATAATCCAGCGAGAAGTCGTTGGTATAGCGCATCGACACGTGCAGGTTGAGCGAGCCGGTCTTGTCGTCGAGCAAGTCGTAGCCCCACAGGCTCATCCCCTGGGTAAAGACGCGCGGCGCAAACACGCTGCGGTCGGCCCGAAAATACTGGGCAGAGCGCCCGATGCTGATCGACTGCACCCGAAATTGCGCCGCCTCGGCCCGCTGCCCCGCCCCCGCGAGGCTCGCCAAAATAACCGCGCCAATGACGAGCGCGCGGCCAAGCCGGGGCGTCTGGCCCTGATTTTTTGCTTTAAACTCCAAGTCAGGCATCGATGCTCAAAACCCTGGCGCGAGCCGTAATTCTCGACAGATTCACTCGACACAAATTCGTCCAACGCCACTGTTGTACTCGACTCAACGTGGCAACCTCAAGGGCATCCGTTGGAAGTTGAACCAATAGTTTAGTATCATCTTGGATACACAATGCAGTGTTTCGTCTTATAATTAGACGCGGGTGCTGCAGCAGACGACTGGCTTGCAGATTATTTAGGGCGACACACACGGAGTCACGGATGGCAATCACACCTCGAACAGTCCTCTCGCAGCCCATCTCCTTCACGGTCTTCTCGCTGGCCTCCATCGGGTTGGTCGCGGTGTTGGGGATCATCCTGGGCGCCCAGCGCTCTCAACCTGCCCAGCCGCCGGCTTATTCAGCGCCGCTTGTCATGCCCGCGCCGACGCATAGCGTGACGCGCTTGAGCTATCATAGCCCGGAACCACCCTGCGATCTCACAGCCCCCGAGAGGCAATGGTCCGCCGCCAAATGGGTGCGCCATCTGGACTGCATGGAGGCGCGAAGCTACCCGAATCGGGTGCTCCTGGGCGAGGCGAATAAGGCGATTTCGCGCGTGGGATTGAAGCCGGCGCTGGCGCTGCGAAAGTCCGACTATCTCAAGGCCATCGCCCCGCTGGAGCAGCAGATTGACTTTTTGCGAAGCGCGGTCAACGGGCTCGGCGTGGTCGAAGGCAAGCTCGTGCATCGCCTGCGGCGCGCGCTGGTCTGGCGCGCTAAGGAGAGCGACCTGGACGAGATCCGAAGCCTCGAAGATTTATCGAGCCGCCTGCCAACGCCGGCCCGCGAGGACCTGTGTGAGGTCCGCCAGACCGATATTTGGACTCAATTCCTGATCGGCGAGACTCTGGAGAGCCCTGGCATCGAAGACGGGTCGAATTCGATCCTGCGCAGCGTCGCGGACCAGAGCGTGCAACGTGCGATTCGCACCTATATCGCGCTTGATTGCATCGACCAGATTCACGAGGGCGAGCGCGAATCTCTGGCGGAGCTCGCCGGAGTCGCCATCGCCGCCGAGGCGAGCAACGGCCACTCCGGCCAGTCGACCCTGCTGCGCAAGATGGCCGCCTCCTACCAGATCCTCAACATCCCGGAGTTCTGCCGCCAGGCCGTCCCGGCGAATATCGACCTTCGCCAGACCTGCGAGAAGCGCGTCGGCGACGAGCTCTACCTCGCCCGCTGAGCACTGAGTCGAGGCCGGGAGCCCTTCCCGGCCTCATCGCCCTCAGCCCGTCCCCCAGAATTCCTCCACAAAACGCCACCAGTTGACGTTCCCCTCGCCTCGGGAGTACATCTTTGCGCGCGCGGCCCGAGAATCCTGCCGCGCATCGTCCCATCTAAAAATTCGAACGCCATCCGCCTACGACACCGATAGAAGCTATGACACAGCCCAACGATCCGCCCGCCACGACCTGGCTCGAAGATTTACGCGCATTCACCAAAGAGCAGCGCGCGAACCTCGAGATTCCCAACGGCCATGACCTTGGCCCGTTCGACAACTTCAAGCGACGCGCCAGCGGCGGCGTTTTGCTGCAATTCCTGGACTTTTTGCAGGGCGGCGAGGCGCTCGATATGTTCGCGATCGCGCTGGAGAAATTCCCGCTGCACTCGCGCGCGTTCCTCTTCATCACCGACCTGCCCGGCGCGGTGGCCGGCCAGGAATTGATGCAGCCCGACAGCGAGCACGCCCTATGCATCCTCAAAAGCGAGTGGCGCGACTGGCTCGCCGACGAGACCCGCGATGACGACTCGCTATTTTTGGAGCATTTCGAGTTCTGGAGTGTCTGGCACCAGGACCTGCACCCGGAATGGGAGTACGAGACCGACATCCCGCTGAGCCGCGCCGCCGAAGATGGCGTCGAATATTGGGTTCATGAGGAAGGCTTCGCGCTGGCGCCAAACGCCGGTCGCGGCGCGCAGCATCTGTGGAAATGGGACGGCGAGAAAGTCGAGAAGGTCCAGGAGGCCGTGTCGTCGTGGACCTCGATTCCCGGCATCGACTAAGCCGCGCGAGCGCCCGCATCCACACCGGTCGCCCAAGAGTGAAGACGCCCGCCCCTGACGCCCCGCCACGAACCCTGTGATTCGTGGCGGAACGCCCGGGCGGGCGTTTTCATATCCTCAGCCAGACTTAGAGGCTTTTGCCCTTGCGTCGGCGCCGCGCCATAATAAGTCCCGCGCAGGACAGCAGGAGCAGCACGCTTGCGTCCACGGGAGCGTCGCCGCTCGCCGCGCAACCGCAGCCTTCCTCGAGACCGTGGCTGCCGTCGCCCAGGTCGGAGGTCCTCTCCCCGTCGCAGACGTCGCCTACACCGTCGCCGTCGCTGTCGACCTGATCGGCGTTGATCAGATTGCCGCAATTATCCATCCAATCTGGAATGCCGTCGCCGTCGCTGTCCTGGTCGTCGCACGCGTCGCCCACGCCGTTGCCATCCTGGTCGGCCTGGTCCGGGTTCGACACCCCCGGGCAATTATCCTCGCTGTTGGGGACACCGTCGCCGTCGACATCTTCGTCGCAGACATCGCCCACGCCGTTGCCATCCTGGTCGGCCTGGTCCGGGTTCGACACCCCCGGGCAATTATCCACGTCGTTGGGGATACCGTCGCCGTCAAGATCCTCGTCGCAGGCATCGCCCACACCGTCATTATCAGAGTCCGCCTGGTCGAGGTTCTCCACGCCCGGGCAGTTATCCTCAAAATCGGGCACACCGTCTCCGTCGGCGTCGGGGTCGCAGGCATCGCCTACTCCATCGCCATCGGTGTCAATCTGGTCGGGGTTGGCGACCGTCGGGCAATTGTCGTCCTCATCGGGGAAGCCATCGCCATCGGCGTCGCCGTCACAGGCATCGCCTGCGCCATCGCCATCCGTGTCGAGTTGGTCGGGGTTGGCGACCAACGGGCAGTTATCGTCCTCATCATCGATGCCATCGCCGTCGACATCCGGGTCACATGCATCGCCCACCCCATCGCCGTCCGCGTCGGTCTGCTCGGGATTGAAGACCATCGAGCAATTATCCTGCTCGCCGTCGACCCCGTCACCGTCACTATCCGGATCGCAGGCGTCACCCACGCCGTCGCCGTCCATATCGGCCTGGTCGGCGTTGGCGACCAACGGGCAATTATCGTCGAGGTCGAGCACACCGTCGCCATCGGCGTCATCGGTGCAGGCGTCGCCGACGCCGTCGCCGTCGGTGTCGGTCTGGTCGGGGTTGGCGACCAGGCGGCAATTGTCGACGTCGTCAAAGATACCGTCGCCGTCGGAGTCGGGGTCACGATAATCAGGGATGCCGTTTCCGCTGGTGTCGACCGGCGGGGTCAAAAGATCGTCGTCGCCGGCTTCTTCGATATCTGGAATGCCATCACCGTCGGAGTCCAGGTCGAGGGCGTCGAGCACGCCATCGCCATCGGTATCGCGCGGGCTATCGAGGTTGGGGCCGACCTCTTCGAAGTCGGAGATATTATCGCCATCGGAGTCCGGCGTGGTCGGGTCGAGGCCGTTGGCGACCTCCCAGGTATCGGGCAAGCCGTCCTGGTCCTCGTCAAGGTAGTGCGCGACCACCGTGATCTGGCGGGTGTCCTCGCCGACGCCATCGCTCACCCGAAGGGTCAGGTCATAGGAGCCCGCGTCGCGCCAACTCGGCGTCCAGGAGAAGACGCCCGAGTTCGCGCCAAGCGTCGCGTTCGGCAGCATCGGCTCGACCGAATAGGAGAGCACGTCCCCGTCGATATCCTCGGCGACCAGGGTGAACTCGAGGGTATTCGGCTCGGAGATTTGCAGCGTCACGAGATGCTCAGGCGTCGGCGCGATGAAGACCGGCAAGTCATTGACGTTGGCGACCTCAATGACAAAGCTCTGCGTCCCCGACAAGCCGCCGGCGTCGGTGACGATGAGTTGAACCTGATGCGGGCCGACGTCCGCATTTTGCGGCGAGCCGCTGAGCGACGCGGTGCCGTCGCCGTTATCGAGCAATGAGAGCCAGCTCGGCAGCGCGCCCGCCGTGATGGCGCGCGTGTCACCCGCGTCGATATCGACCGTGGTGATCGCGTAGGAATAGGGAAGCTCCTGGGTGGCGCTCAACACCGGCGCGCTCGTGAAGTACGGCGCGTCGTTGCCCGGCTCCACCACGAAGGTGACGGTGCCTTCGGCCGAATCCCAATAGCCGTCATTGACCTTAAATTTCAGGGTCCGCGTGCCGTTGAAATCCGGCTCGGGCGTATAAATTAGGCTCGGCGCGCTGCCGCTCAGCGTGCCGCCGACCGGCGGCGAGGTGACGGTGAAATCGGTGATCGGCGTACCGTTTGGGTCCGTCGCGGTCAGCGTGAAGTTGGCCGACCCATCTTCGGGAATCGTGACGGTCTGGTCCTCGGCGATGGGCGCCTCGTTAATCTGGCAATCGGCCGTGCACATATCGTCATTATCGGTATTGCCGTCGTCGCATTCCTCGCCGCTCTCGCGCGCGCCGTTGCCGCACTCCGCGACGCCGCCGTTGCGAATCTGGAAGCGCCAGACCCCGGGCTCCCCAACATTCGACTTATCGCACAACTCCAGGACCTTCTTGGTGCGCGAGCCCGGAAGCTGCGTGTAATTGGTCTGGTCTCCGGCATCAAACCCCGCCTGGGCGGGTGTCCGATTGCTCGCGCTACCGTAGGTCCACTCGCAGCGATTATAGCGAAACTCAACGTCGTAATCGCCCACGATCACGTCCGAGCGGTCGGTGAGAATAAGCTGGAACGTATTCACCAGGTTGACCCGATAACTATAATAGCCAACCTCATTCCAGGTGACGATAAATCGCCCACCCGCCACATCGGTATAGGAATATATCTGGTTGTCGAAGGAGCTCGACTGATTACGGGTGTCTACGTCTCCCCACCAGGGCGCGATCATCGGCTGCGAGGCGATGGGAAAGGGTTGCGGCGTATAGGTCGACATCGCCGCATTAAAAGTCACGTTACCGTTGGTGTTGATCCACAACGCGTCGTAAACATTCCCATAGAAATTCAACCCATATGGAAACGCCGCGTCCAGGTCGACCCTCAGGCTCGGACGGTCATCATTCTCGAGCCCCGTGCTGGGCCCGACTCCCGCCGGACCACCAAACCCGGTGAGTAAGGGCGCGCCGGCCGTCGCGACAGAGGTCACCCCCATCGCCATCAAGACGACCAGGGACGCGAGCAAACGCCGAAATTTCGCGGAGCGAACCGGCCTCACACAAGAAACACGCACAGCCAAACAATAATGGTCACCCATAATAATTTCCCCAATAGCAGTAAATGCCAATCATGACGTCTAGGTGCATCCAGAATAAGCACGCACCAGGCATTGCAATGCGATCGGGTCAAAAAAGAGGAATTAAACCCATGCTTCCAAGACCAACTCGTAGTGGGAACGGATTTTTCTAGCGGCAATGGATCTCTGCCAAAAGAGCAGCGGTGAGAGGCGTCAAATCGACGCGTCGGCCCCCCGGTCCCGGCACCAAGAAATAAAAGCGGCCGAACACAATATTGTGCTCGGCCGCTCCCGCAATCGCGGGATCTGCGCTGCGGTGATGTCAGTCCCAATTCCCTTCGGGAGTGCCATCAAAATGTTTCTGAAGTCCTTTCCAGCAATCCGTATAATCGTCCTGAAGGGTCTCAAGCCCCGCGCTATACTCCGTCAAATGCTGCGGCAAACGCGTCTCAAACATAAACGCCATGGTGCCGCTGAGCTTCTGTGGTTTGAGGTCGGCGCGCGATGATTTCTCGAAGGCGCCAAAGTCCGGCCCATGCGGCAACATCATATTATGCAGGCTCATGCCGCCGGGCACGAAGCCCTCTTCCTTGGCGTCATATTGACCGTAAACCAGGCCCATAAACTCCGACATAATATTGCGATGATACCACGGCGGTCGGAAGGTATTTTCGCCGACCAACCAACGCTCACCGAAGATGGCGAAGTCGATATTCGCGGTGCCAGCTTCGGCCGAGGGTGACGTCAGCACGGTAAAAATCGAGGGGTCCGGGTGGTCAAAGAGGATGGCCCCCACCGGAGAGAAATCGCGCAGATCATATTTATAGGGCGCGTAGTTGCCGTGCCAGGCGACGACGTCGAGGGGCGAATGCCCAATCTCGGTGCGATAATGCCGGCCGCACCATTTCACAAAAATGGTCGACGGCACTTCCCTATCTTCAAAGGCTGCGACCGGTGTCTTGAAATCACGCGCGTTCGCCAGGCAATTCGCGCCAATCGGGCCGCGCTCAGGGAGCGCCAATTTTCCGCCGTAATTCTCGCAGAGGTACCCTCGGGCCGGGCCGTCGACGAGCTCAACCCGGAAGATCATCCCGCGCGGGATGACCGCAATCTCACCGGCCTCAATCTCAATGACGCCCATCTCGGTGCACAGCCGAATATCGCCATGCTCAGGCACAAATAGAAGTTCGCCGTCGGCGTTGAGCAGATACTCGTCCTCCATCGACTTGTTGGCCACATAGACATGCGAGGCCATGCCCGACTGAGCGCTTACGTCACCCGCGGTCGTGATCGTCCGGATGCCCTCCACAAAAGTGGTGGACGCCTCGGGCATCGGCACTGGGTCCCAGCGCCGCGCGCCGATAGGAAGGCCGCCCTCATGTGGTGTGGGAGCGCTGCGCCATAGAGGCAAAGAATGCGCCTCAAAATCCGATACATGACGCACCGACGGGCGAATCCGATAGAGCCAGGAGCGCTCGTTGGTGCTCCGCGGGGCCGTGAAAGGCGACCCGGAGAGTTGCTCGGCATAAAGTCCGTAAGGGGCCTTCTGCGGAGAGTTGCGCCCCAGGGGAAGCGCCCCGGGGAGCGCCTCCGTCTCAAATACGTTGCCAAAGCCCGTCATATATTTCGATGTCATCTCATCACTCCTTCACGCCGGCGTCATCATTAAAATCCGAACCAACCAATGCTGTGATTGGCCCGGATTATGCGCCAGCGATCGGAGCGATGCAAGCCATCAGATCCACAGACTCGACGCCTCAAACGACGCGCCTTCGACCTCGAAGAAGGTGCCGTCGACATAGCGACGGTCCTGGTCAAGCGAAGAAATTTTGGCGACCTGTTCATCGCTCAGTTCAAGCTCGCCGGCGGCCAGGTTCTCGATGATGCGGCCGCGGTTGACCGACTTCGGCACCGTCGAGGTTCCGCGCGCCAGCGCCCAGGCGATGAGCACCTGCGCCGGAGTGGCGTCCAGGCTGTTGGCGACCTCCTTAATGATCGGCTCCTCGAGCAGGGTCAGCTCTCCTTCTTTGCGATTTGCCTGCCCCGGCGAACCAAGCGGCGAGTAGGCGGTGTAGCCAATCTTATGCTTCTGACAAAAGTCGAAGAGCGGTTGTTGCAACAGCTTCGGGTGCCCCTCCACCTGCAGCACAGCCGGCATCTCGCCGGTGGCCGCGGCCAGCGCTTCCATGCGCTTTGGCCCCATATTCGACACGCCGACCTGGCGTGTCAGCCCGGCGTCCCGGAACTCGAGCATCGCGCCCCAGGTCTCCTCAAGGGTGACATCCTCCTGCGTAAGAAAGTCCTCGGGGGTCTTCGCCATGCCCAGGCCGTTGCGCACCGCGAGCGGCCAATGAATCAGGTAGAGGTCCAGATAATCCAGTCGCAGGTCTTTGAGTGTCTTCTCGATCGCGCGACGCGCGTCCTCGGGGCGGTGCGAGTCGTTCCACAGCTTCGAGGTGACCCAGAGGTCCTCGCGCTTGACGTCACCGGCCGCGAAAGCGTCCTCAAACGCCCGGCCCACCTGGTCCTCGTTGCCGTAGGTCGCGGCGCAGTCGATGTGCCGATAGCCAACCTCGATGGCGATGCGCACGGCGTCATAGACCTCACCGGGGCGCGACAACCAGGTGCCCAGGCCGAGCGCCGGCATTTTTGTTCCGTCACGAAGAATAAGCGTCTTTTGTTTCGAATTCGTCATTAATCTCACCCAATTAGGAAATGAATAATCACTCAATAAAACTACAGCGGTCCCCCCACCCCGCACGACGACCCAACAAACCAGTCGCCGCGCCTATTCTTTCGCGCCCAAAAATTAGTCCTTGGAATCCAGCGCCTCGAGGGTGTTGAATTTCGCGGCGAGCGCGCGCGCTTCGACGATATTGTCCTCGATGGAGCAATAGGTCCAACCGCCATAGCGACCGATGGTCTCGACGCCACAGAGGCTAAGCATGGAGCTCAATTCGTCAAAGGCGGCCTGCGAATCTTCGGTGATATGCACGTAGGCCGGGTCCAATACGACATGATGGTCCGCCACGAGTATGTGACCGTCGATGACTCCGGCCGCCTCCAGGTCTGCCAGCACCTGTGCTTTGGCGGCCTCGACGTCGACCTCGGCGTCCTTTTCGTAGCCCAGCTCGACATAGAGGCTCATGCGCGAACCCGCCGCGTCGTCACCCTTGCCGCCGGAGGCACCCGCCAAAATATTGTCGTAGAAGCCGACCCGGTAGAAGCTATATTTCTTCTCCGGGAAGTAGATCCAATGAACCCCCTCGATGCCCTTCTTATCGAAGCCCAGGTTGAAGCACAGAACCTTATTATACGAGAAGACACCCGGCTCCGGCTCGACCCCGCAGATCGGCAGCAGGCGGTCGAACGGCGCCGACGAAATAAGGTGGTCAAACCCGATGGTTCGCCCGTCCGACAGGGTCGCAATCTTTCGGTTCAGGTCGACGTTGACCAGCGCCTGGTCAAGCCAAATCTTACTCTCGTCGACCTCAGACGCCAGCGCGTTGACGTACATAATCGCGCCGTTCTTCGGATAGGTGAACGTCGCGTTATAGGACGCGTTATCCGGGCGGCGCATATTGCGCACGATCTCCTCGATATCGGCGAAGGGAAAGAAGCGCCCCATTGCCCCGCGGTCGAGCTCCTCGAGGTCGCAGGCGTATAGTTTCTCGTTATAGGGCACCAGAAACTTCTCGCTGATGCCGCGGCCGAACTTCTCGTAGAGCATCCCCTTAAAGCTCGAGGCGTCAAAACTCGCCGCGACCTCGTCGCGAAAGAAGAGGTCGTAGAGACACTCGATAAAATCATCTTTGGCGAGCTGGTGGATATTCTTCTGGAACGGGAAGTCGATGAGCGCGTCTTTATAGCGGATCTTCGAGCTCTTCTCGACCGTGCTCACCTCATCGTCGGGCATGCGCTTTCGCAGATAGGCTTCGATATCGGGGTGCTTGAAGTGGAAGAAATGCCCCGAATAGTCCCAGACAAATCCCTCCTTTTTGACCGTCTTACACCAACCACCAATCTCCGAGTCGCGCTCGAGAATCAGGTAGTCGTCCGAATCAATAAAGTTCGCGAAGGCCAGCCCGGACATCCCGGCGCCGACGATAAGATATTTAATTCTCATAGTTTTATGACGTTCAAATAGAATGCGTTGATTACTTAAAGGGCGCGTCGGTCATTCGGCCGGCGTGTCAGCTTCGGGCGCGACGCCCTCGCCGCCCTCTTCGGTCGGCGTCGGGTCCTCGGGCATCACCGAGCCGTCGAGACGCGTCTCGGTGCCAAGCCGCAAGGCGCCGGAGGCCTCCGCGCCCAGCGCGCTGCCGAAGAGTCGCGCGACCGCCGCACCAACGTTGGCCAGCGCGTTATCGGCCTCCCATCCGGAGACCTCGCCGACCACGGCGGTCGGCCAATGGCCATAATGGGTAAGTGATGTGCCCACGACTTTGGGCATCGGCGCGACCAGCGCCGCGGTCAGGATGATACCCAATCCCGCCGCCCACCAGGCAATTTTGCCGCGATTGACGACCTTCGCCACCACGATCGGCAACCCGATGGCGACGATGAGGGCGAGGAGCGCGATGAGCCAACCCGCCGAGATAACATGGGCCAAAAATGCGCCGAGGATCCAGACGAAGACGAACATCGGGATCATCATCACGGCCCACAGGCCGCCCTTTTTAAGCCCGCGCTTCCAGGCCGGCGTCGCCGCCTCGGCGGCCTCTCGCGCCGCGATCTTCTCCTGCTTTAAGCGCTCCTTCTCGGCCTTCTTCTCGGCCGCTCGTTCCTTCCGGGTCTTCTTCTTTTTCTTGCCGTCTTCCTTGGCTTCGGCGGCGGGCTCGGGCTGCTTGGCCGGCAGCTCGTCAGGCACCAAATCATTGAGCGCGTCAAAGCGCGCGTCCAGGTCCTCGGTATCCGGAGCGGTCGTCACGGGTTTGGGTGTGGCACCGGCCGGGACATCCGGCACTTCGGCCTCCTCAAGGCTTCGCAAGAACGCCTCGATATCCTCGCCTTCGCCGGCACCCGCATCTTTATTCTCGTCGCTCATATACCTCTCCTTATGTACATCAAGGCCGCCGAAACTCCCTGCAGCGCAGAGACCAACATTCTAGCCCCACTCAATATTCAACATGTCTGAAACTTAATCAAAAAAACCGCGCCCTAGATTTGGGCGCGGTTTTCAATGCTATTGCTCATATGCCTGCGTCGCTGCGCCGGCCCAGATGGGCAGGTTGGCGGCGACGCGGGCATCTATATCAGCAGCACAGATCACTCGCCGGCGGCCAATTCCTCGTCAATCGTTCCGAAGCGTCGCTTAAGATGCTCGGGAATCTCGTCCGGCGCTTTCACCGTATGACGCAGGTTCTGGTAGAGCGCAGCGCCCGTACCCGCCGGGATGAGGCGACCCATGATGACGTTCTCTTTGAGACCGCGCAGGTGGTCGATCTTGGAGGACAACGCCGCCTCGGTCAGGACCTTGGTCGTCTCCTGGAAACTCGAGGCCGAAATGAAGCTCTCGGTCGACAGCGACGCCTTGGTGATGCCGAGCAACAGGTCACGTGCAACCGCCGGGCGGTCACCCTTGGCCACCAGGGCCTGGTTTACGCGCTCGAACTCGGAGCGCTCAACCTGCTCGTCCACGAGGAAATCGGAGTCTCCCACGTCGACGATACGGACCTTGCGCAGCATCTGGCGCACGATGATCTCGATATGCTTGTCGTTGATACGAACGCCCTGGAGTCGGTAGACCTCCTGGACCTCGTCGACCAGATATTTAGCAAGCTCTTTGCGACCCTTGACGCGCAGAATATCGTGCGGGTTCTCCGAGCCTTCCATGATGGCTTCACCCGCGCGGACGCGGTCGCCTTCAAGGACGGTGATATGCTTGCTCTTATTGATCGAGTAGGTCTTGGCATCACCGACATCAGGCGTGATGACAATGGTGCGCTTCGTCTTGGTCTCGCGACCGTAAGAGACGACGCCGTCGATCTCGGAGATAAGCGCCTGCTCTTTGGGCGTACGCGCTTCGAAAAGCTCGGCGACGCGCGGCAGACCACCGGTAATATCCTTGTTCTTGGTGGTCTCACGCGGAATCTTGGCCAGGACCATGCCGGGCTCAACATCCTCGTTCTCACCGATGAACAATGCGGCACCAACCGGAAGGAAATAGCTCGCGATCTGCTTGCCACCCTTCTTGTCACGAATAACCATTCGCGGGCGGATTCCGGAGTCACGGCTCTCGCTAATAACCTTGCGCGAAAGACCGGTGTTCTCGTCGAAGCGCTCTTCCATCGAGACGCCTTCAATCACGTCACCGAAGGTCACGACACCATGGGCGTCCGAGAGGACGGGCGTGGCGAAGGGTTCCCACTCGGAGAGGATCTCGCCGGGCTCGACCGAGTCACCTTCTTTGAAGAAGAGCTGCGAGCCGTAGGTCAGCGGGTAGCGCTCACGCTCACGACCACTCTCGTCGATGATGCCGACTTCGCCGTTGCGCGTCATCACGATGAGGACCTTGCGGCCGCCCTGCTCGCGCTCCACAGCTTTGACGTTGTGGAATTTGATCGTGCCCTTGGTGCGAACCTCGTGGAACGATTGCTCAACCGAGAGCGAACCGACACCACCAATGTGGAAGGTACGCATCGTAAGCTGCGTTCCGGGCTCACCAATCGACTGCGCCGCGATGGTTCCGACGGCCTCGCCGACGTTGACCAGGCGGCCACGCGCCAGGTCACGTCCGTAGCACAGCGCGCAAACGCCATCGACGGAGTCACAGGTCAGCGTGGAGCGAATGCGAACGCGCTCCAGGCCGGAGTCCTCGATACGCGCGGCGACGTCGTCGAGAATCTCGGCGTTGACGTCAGCCAGCAGCTCGTCGTTTTGGTCCCAGATGGGCTCAAGGGCGACGCGCCCGAGGATACGGTTGCTCAGGGACTCAACGATCTCACCACCCTCATACAGCGGGGTAATGACGACACCGTCGAGGGTGCCGCAGTCATGCTCGACGACCACACAGTCGTTGGCCACGTCGACAAGACGACGGGTCAAATAACCGGAGTTTGCGGTCTTAAGCGCGGTATCGGCGAGGCCTTTACGGGCACCGTGAGTGGAGATGAAATACTCCAAGACCGTCAGGCCTTCGCGGAAGTTTGCCGTAATCGGGTTCTCGATAATCTCACCGGACGGCTTGGCCATCAGACCACGCATACCGGAGAGCTGACGCATCTGCTGGGCGGAACCACGAGCACCGGAGTCGGCCATGATATAGACCGAGTTGAACGACTTCGACACGAGCTCTTCACCGGTTTCAAGGTCGGTGTAGGTCTGCTTCGAGATCTCGGTGCTCATCTGCTCGGCGACGTCCTTGGTGACGTTGGCCCAGATATCGACCACGAGGTTGTAGCGCTCACCGTCGGTGATAACACCCTCGTTATACTTGGCCTCAATCTCGGAGACTTCGCCACGGCCGGCCTCGATCATATTCCACTTATTCTCGGGAATGATCATATCGTCGACGGCGATCGAGATGCCAGCGTTGGTCGCCCAATCGTAGCCGATCGTGCGGATCGCGTCGGTCAGCAACACGCTGGATTTATTGCCGGCGCGGCGGAACGAGGCGTCGATGATGCGCGCCAACGACTTCTTGTCGAGGACACGGTTGACCAGCGAGAACGGAAGCTCGTTGGGGCAGATCTCATAGAAGAGAACGCGGCCCACGGTGGTCTCGATATGCTTGCCGTTATGACGAACTTTGATGCCGGCCTGCAGGTCCACGACGCCGTTGTCATAGGCCATGCGGACTTCGTCGAAGTTCGCGTAGAAGCCCTGCGTGGGGCGACCGTCTTTGTCCTCGCGGTAGCAACCACGAGCGAACGGACGCTCACGCGACAGCCAATAGCAACCCAGGACGATATCCTGCGTCGCCACGATGATCGGCCCACCATGAGCCGGCGACAGCACGTTATTGGTACTCAGCAGCAGGACGCGCGACTCGGTCTGCGCCTCCAGCGACAGCGGCACGTGCACGGCCATCTGGTCGCCGTCGAAGTCAGCGTTATAAGCCACGCAGACCAGCGGATGCAGCTGAATTGCTTTACCCTCGACCAGCAGCGGCTCGAACGCCTGGATGCCAAGACGGTGAAGGGTCGGCGCGCGGTTAAGCAGCACCGGGTGCTCCTTAATCACCTCGTCCAGGATATCCCAGACCTCGTCTTGCTCCTTCTCCACCATCTTTTTAGCGCTTTTGATGGTGGTGACGTAGCCCTTCTCTTCGAGCTTATTGTAGATAAACGGCTTGAACAGCTCGAGCGCCATCTTCTTGGGAAGACCGCACTGGTGCAGCTTCAGCTCAGGACCGACGACGATAACCGAACGACCGGAATAGTCGACGCGCTTACCGAGGAGGTTCTGGCGGAAACGCCCCTGCTTACCCTTGATCATATCGCTCAAGGACTTCAGCGGACGCTTATTGGGACCGGTGATGGTCTTGCCGCGACGGCCGTTGTCGAACAGAGCGTCGACCGCTTCCTGAAGCATACGCTTCTCGTTGCGGACGATGATCTCGGGGGCGTGCAGCTCAAGCAGACGCTTGAGACGGTTGTTGCGGTTGATCACGCGACGATAGAGATCGTTGAGGTCGGAGGTCGCGAAGCGGCCGCCGTCCAGCGGAACCAACGGACGCAGGTCCGGCGGAAGCACGGGGATAACGTCCAGGATCAGCCAGGCCGCGTCGTTCTCGGAGTCGCGCACGGCCTCCATGATCTTGAGGCGCTTGGAGATGCGCTTGCGTTTCGCGTTGGAGGTCGCCTCTTTCATCTCGGCGCGCAGCTCCTGCGATTGCAGGTCGATGTCCATCTTGTCCAGCAGCTCACGGATGGCCTCGGCGCCCATGCGGGCCTCGAAGACGTCGCCGTAGGCGTCCAGGTACTCCATATACTTCTGCTCGCTGAGCACCTGGCCGGTGAACAGCGGGGTCAGGCCCGGGTCCGTGACGATATACGCCACGCAATAAAGGACCTTCTCCAGGTCTTTAAGCGTGATATCGAGCAGGTTGCCGATACGCGACGGCAGGCTCTTGAGGAACCAGATATGCGCGACCGGGGTCGCCAGGTCGATATGGCCGAGGCGCTCACGACGCACCTTGGACTGAATGACCTCAACGCCGCACTTCTCGCAGACGACGCCGCGATGCTTCATGCGCTTGTATTTGCCGCAGATGCATTCGTAATCCTTCACCGGACCGAAGATCTTGGCGCAGAAAAGACCATCACGCTCCGGCTTAAACGTCCGGTAGTTGATCGTTTCCGGTTTCTTGACTTCACCATGGCTCCACTCGCGAATTCGCTGCGGGCTGGCAATGCCGATGCGAATGGCTGAGAAACTAAGTGGGTCTTTGGGCTTCTCGAAAAAACTAAAGATATCCTTCAAAGCAGGCTCCCTTGACGGCTGTGGAAAGGCTGAAATGTGTAGCCGCGACTTGGCCGGACCCGCTTAAGGGGTCCGACCGTTGGATGCGATGGCGTCTTTAACCGACGTCCTCGAGCAATTCGACGTTCAGGCACAATGAGTGCAGCTCTTTGATAAGAACGTTGAAGCTCTCGGGCAGACCGGGATCAAGGCGGAAATTGCCCTTAACGATGGACTCATAGATGCGCGTACGTCCCTGCACATCGTCGGATTTCACCGTCAAGAACTCTTGGAGAGTATGGGCGGCGCCGTAGGCTTCAATCGCCCAGACTTCCATCTCACCGAGACGCTGGCCACCAAATTGGGCCTTACCGCCGAGCGGTTGCTGCGTAACCAGACTATACGGTCCGATTGAACGCGCGTGGATCTTATCATCAACAAGATGGTGCAATTTGAGCAGATACATGATGCCGACGGTCACGTCGTTGTCGAAGGCCTCACCGGTGTGGCCGTTGAACAAGGTCATCTGACCCGATTCGGGGAAGCCGGCGAGCTCCAACAATTGGCGAATCTTCGGCTCGGGGGCGCCGTCGAAAACCGGCGTCGCGATATGAATCCCCTCGGTCTTACTGACCGCGTCCGCCATGTCCAGGACACCCTCATCATCGAGCTCGTCGATGAGCGCGTGGGTCTCCTCGTTATGGTAAATCTGCTTGAGGAATTCTCGGATGCTGTCGGGCGATTGGATCGTCTCGATCATCTCGCGCAATCGCAGCCCCAGCCCCTTGGCGGCCCACCCGAGGTGAGTCTCAAGGATCTGTCCGATATTCATACGACTCGGTACGCCGAGCGGATTGAGCACCATGTCGACCGGGGTTCCGTCCTCGAGGAACGGAAGGTCTTCCTGGGAGACGATGCGGCTGACGACACCTTTGTTACCGTGGCGACCGGCCATCTTATCGCCGACCTGAAGCTTGCGCTTCACGGCGACATAGACCTTGACCATCTTGATCACGCCCGGGGGCAACTCATCGCCCTTGCGCAGCTTCTCGATCTTCTCACCGTAGTTCATACGGATGACGAGGATCTGGTCCTCCACGTCGCCGAGGATCGACATCAATTTGTCGGTCGTGGTGTCGTCGACGAAGATGTCGGGCCAGTAGCGGCGCGACACACCTTCGAGCAACGCGTCGCTGACCTTGGCGCCCTTCTCGATGAGCACGTTGGCCGACTCGTCGACCAGGTTCGCCGAGACGGTCTTGCCGCGCAGGATATCGCCCATTTTGCGATAGGCTGCGTCACGCAGAATACGAATCTCGTCGTTCTGGTCTTTGAGCAGACGCGCTTCCTCGGCGTCCTCGATCTCCTGGGTGCGCGAGTCCTTCTCGGTGTCGGCGCGGTAGAAAACTTTCGCGCCAATAACCGTACCGCGTGCGCCCGGGCTCATGCGAAGCGAGGTGTCACGGACATCACCGGCCTTCTCGCCGAAGATGGCGCGAAGGAGTTTCTCTTCGGGCGACAGCTGCGTTTCGCCCTTCGGGGTGATCTTGCCGACCAGGATATCATCGGTGCCGACTTCGGCACCGACGCGAACAACGCCTGCCTCGTCGAGGTCTTTAAGCGCTTCTTCGCCGACGTTCGGGATATCGCGGGTGATCTCTTCTTCGCCGAGCTTGGTGTCACGCGCGGTGCACTCGTACTCCTCGATATGCATCGAGGTGAACACGTCGTCTTTGACCAGACGCTCACTAATGAGGATGGAGTCCTCAAAGTTGTAGCCGTTCCACGGCATGAAAGCGACGGTGATATTGCGACCCAGGGCCAACTCGCCACGCTCGGTGGACGGGCCGTCGGCGATGATCTCGCCCTTCTTAACCCGGTCACCCACCGACACGATCGGCTTCTGGTTGATACACGTTCCCTGGTTGGAACGCGTAAATTTAACCAGGTTATAGATGTCCGGCTTGACGAATTCATCGTCGACGCCGGCGTCCGGGCGAACGACGATGCGCTGGGCGTCGACGCTCTCAACAACACCCGCGTGGTCGGCGACGATAAGCACGCCGGAGTCACGCGCGATGGCGCTCTCGATACCGGTGCCCACGAACGGGGCGTCGGTGGCGATAAGCGGCACCGCCTGACGCTGCATGTTGGAACCCATCAAAGCACGGTTGGCGTCATCGTTCTCGAGGAACGGAATCAGGCCAGCGCCGACGCTGACAAGCTGCTTCGGACTCACGTCCATCAGCGTGACTTCTTCGGGCGCCACCATCGTGGTCTCGCCGTTGATACGCGCGGCGACCAACTCGCTGGTGAAGTTCCCTTCGTCATCAAGCTCCGAGTTCGCCTGGGCGATGACGTTATTCTCTTCTTCGAGCGCCGAATAATAGCGCACGTTGGTGCTCGCTTTACCGTCGGCGGCGCTACGATACGGGGTCTCAATAAAACCGTAATCGTTGATGCGGCCGTAGGTCGCCAGCGAGGTAATCAGACCAATATTCGGCCCCTCGGGCGTCTCAATCGGGCAGATACGACCGTAGTGAGTCACGTGGACGTCACGTACTTCGAAGCCTGCGCGGTCGCGGGTCAAACCACCCGGCCCAAGCGCTGAGAGACGACGCTTATGCGCGACCTCACTCAAGGGGTTATTCTGGTCCATAAACTGCGAGAGCTGGCTGGAGCCAAAATACTCTTTAATGACCGCGCTGACCGGCTTGGCGTTGATCAGGTCGTCGGGCATCAGCGTCTCAATCTCTTGAGACAGCGTCATGCGCTCCTGGATGCCACGCTCCATGCGGACCAGACCGATGCGGTACTGATTCTCAAGGAGCTCGCCGACGGTACGGACACGACGGTTACCGAGGTGGTCGATATCGTCGATGGAGCCTTTACCGGTGCGAAGATCGATGAGGTAGCGCACCGTCTCGAGGATATCTTCCTCGCGAAGGGTCTGGATGCGCCACGGATCAAGCGCCTCGCGGGCTTTCTCGAGCTCGGCTTCGATCTTGAGACGCTCATCGTCCGAGGTGGCCTCTTCATAGGCCTGCTCGAGCTCGCGCTCACGTTCTTCGAGCGGCTCGACCGTCTTGCGGTGGAATTTATAGTTCAACTTCAAGCGACCGACCTTGGAGAGGTCGTAGCGCTCGGGGTTGAAGAAGAGGTTGTCGAACAGGTTCTGCGCCTGCTCGGTGGTGGGCGGGTCGCCCGGGCGAAGGCGCTGATAGATCTCGAGGATCGCCTCTTCGGGCGTCGAGATCGAGTCGGCTTCGAGCGTGTCGCGCAGGTAGGAGCCGGCGTTAACGTTATCGATAAAGAGCACGTCAATCTGCTCAATCTCGCGCGCCTCAAGCTCCTTGATCGACTTCTCGGTCAACTCCTCGTTGACCTCGACCAGGACTTCACCGGTGGAGGCATCGAAGATGTCCTCGGCGGCGATCTTGCCCATCAGCTCTTCGAAGGAGATCGGGATGCGCGTGATCTCGGCCTTGGCGAGCTTACGGATCGCGCTGCGGGTAAATTTCTTACCCGACTTCACGATCACGTTGCCCTCGGAGTCGACCACGTCGACCGACGCGACCTGGCCGCGAAGGACGTCGAGGTTGACGTCTTTGAGGTACTCACCGTTCTCAAAGACGATGGTCTCTTTGTCGTAATAATAGGTGAGCAGCTCTTCGGCGGAGTAGCCGAGAGCGCGCAGAAGCACGGTCGCCGGCATCTTGCGCTTGCGGTCGATCCGCACGTGCATGATGTCCTTGGAGCCGAACTCAAGATCGAGCCAGGAGCCGCGATACGGGATCACGCGCGCCGAATAAAGCAACTTACCCGACGAGTGCTTCTTACCACTATCGTGGTTGAAGAAGGCGCCCGGCGAGCGATGCAGCTGGCTGACGATAACGCGTTCGGTGCCGTTGATAATGAAGGTACCGCTCTCGGTCATCAGCGGAATCTCGCCGAAGAAGACCTCGTTTTGCTTCGCGTCACACATCGTGCGCGTGCCGGTGTCTTCGTCGACATCCCAGATGGCCAGGCGAATGGCGACCTTGATGGGCGCCGCGTAGGTCATGCCACGCGCGCCACATTCTTCGATATCGTATTTGGGTTTGCCCAACTCGTAGCTGAGAAATTCCAGGGTCGAGGTCTTATGATAATCCTCGATCGGGAAGACGCTTTTGAAAACGCCTTGCAAACCGATGTCCTCGCGCTCTTCGGGCGCGACGTCGGTCTGCAAAAACTCTAGATACGATCGACGCTGAACGTCGATGAGGTTGGGTATCTCAGCGACCTTTTTGATGGTTCCGTAGTCCTTACGGATTCGGAAGTTCTCTTTGATCGTCTTACCCATTCATCTCTCCTTGGAGCTCGATTGAGCGGAATTCAGTGACGGTAAACTGACCGGCATATCTGGTAGCGCGGCCATCTTACGGACTTGAATCTCAACTTTATTATTACCGGGGCACGCTATCAGCGGATGCCCGTCGGGTTGGCCCTGCGGGCCTGGCGGTATAACGGGTGCTGATTTACGTCGCAGACGTGATGATACGCCTCAACTCAATAATCCGACTGCCAACGCCAGAAGGCGCGCAACAAAACACTGGGTTCTGCATCGATTTCGATTCGGACATATCTTATATCTTTTAAATCGTTAGCTTTTGGGGTCACGCCAGACAAACCCGTCCCATAAATTGGGCGAGCACGTATTGCCCCAGCAGCTATGAATGCAACAACACACAAAAAGCGACTACCTTTGACAGCGCCACCTTTGAACATATTAAGAGACGCTTGACAAGTCGCAACTCAACCGTTCGTTACGGAGAGGGCAACTTAATCTGCGTCTACTTTCTGTGATCGGGACGCGCGGGAGATCAATATACCCGGCGCCGATCCATTTAAAACCGCGATTTACTTCCTATTTTGGCCATCCTTGGGGTCTTCCTCGAACGCGCCCGCCGCGCGGTTTTAAGCGGCAGGAGAGTTCTCACCCGAATCAAGGCGAGCCAAACTATAGCCCCGGGGGGTGGAAGTCAAATGGGTTTATGAACTTTTTCGTCGGGTAGGGCTCAGGCAAAATAGATCAACGCGCGCTCGAGCCCGGCCTGGCGTCCTTCGGGCTCGGTGGCGATCATCATCGAGAGAATCTCGCGCAGCACCTCACACGCGACCGACTCGCGGCGCTCCTGCCAGATCGCGTCGTGTTTGAGCATCTCCGAGAGGCTATTGTAGAGCTTTCGGCCAGTGAATAACTCGTAGATCATCGCGGCGGCCGAGAAGATATCGACCCGGTGGTCGTAGTCATCGGTCATCCACAGCTCGGGGGCGATATAGCCGTGGGTGCCGAACTCGCCGGCGTCGCAGGCGATGGACTTCAGGTTCGCGACTCGCGCGTAGTCAAAATCGGCGATCTTCAGCGACACACCGGTGCTCGGGTGGCGCAGATAGATGACCTGCGGGTGCAGGTTGCGGTGAATGATCCCGCGCGCGTGCATATAGGAAATCGCGGACAATAGATGATGCGCGAATTGCTTCATCTCGCCGTGTTGGCGCTCGGTGATCGCCGTATAGTCCAGGGCCTGGATATAGTCGGCGAGCGTGCGCTTTCCGACCCACTCGCTGACCAGATAGACGGTGAGCTCATCTTCGCGGTCGAGCAACATCTCGTAGGGGCGCGCGACATACGGGTTATCCTCCAGCGCGATCAGCGCCTCCATATCGCGCAGCGCGCGATTATACTCGTGCTCCTGCTGCTCTGGCGCCATCAACGGGTCCATCGCGTACGCCTTAATGCGCACCTTGCCGCGCGACTTGAGCAGGCGATGGCGCCCGACGAACTCGCGATAGGGCGTCCGCTCCTCATTGACCAGCTCGCCGAGCACGTCGAAGTTTCGAATCACCGGCAGCAAAGAGCGCTTCCTGGCCAGCGGAATGAGCGCGTCGACCAGCGCTTCACGCTTGCGCTGGTCAAGCAGCGGTCCCGGGCCCAATTCGTAGATTCGGTCGTGGTCCACGAAGAAATCATAGAGCTCCCCCGGGCACAGCAGGCGCCGATTTCGAGGGTCTTTGACGTGTATCTCGGTCTCGGTTCCGGTCAAGAAGACGACCGCTTCGCAGAAGAGCTCGTCGGGGAAGTCCCGCACCGAGCGCACTAAAACATCGCGCAGAGCTTTGGCCTTGGCCTCAATACGGATGAACGGGTTTTGCACCCTGCCCCAATCAAGCTCCCAGCGCCGAATATCGCCATAGATTGGGCCATCCCAACCGCGAATCTCTACCGCGTAAATCCCCCACTCACCGACCACGACCGCGTCATACTCAAAGGTATTGCTGCGCCGCGGCAATTGCAGATCAAAATTGCCGATCACGGTATAGTGATCGGGCAATTCGTCGCGCAGTTGGCGAATGCCTTCGCGCTCCGATTCATTCATCGGCTCGCCAATGGGTATATATTTAGCCATAGATTTTTCTCATCGCGAACACGCGACTATACTCCGATATCTTGGTCGCGCAGGGAACAACCAAGAAACGAAGGAAAGTGCAGCATTTTTAAGGTTCGAAGGGTATTTTCAATCCAGCTCCACCTTGCCTAATATGAGTTGGTTGCGTCAATGAAAAAAACTAACCACGCCTCAATCATTTCACCGTAATACGGGGTTTATTATGCGTCGTCGGAAAATTTATATACTCGGAGGCAGCGGTTTTTTGGGCAGAGAAATCTGTCGATTGGTCGTTGCGATGGGGCATGAGCCGGTGTCGGTATCGCGTGGCGGGCGCCCGGCGATCGAGGAGCCGTGGGTGGAGGGCGTCGAATGGGTGCAATCTAATATTCTGGGCGCCGATGGCGAGCTGGGTGATTGGGGCAGCGCCCTGGCCGGCTGTGACGCGCTGATCCACGCGGTGGGCATCGGCGAAGAAGACCCGGCGAGCGGGCAGAGCTTCGCGCGCCTGCACCGCGAGTCGGTCGCGCTGGCGGCGCGCAAAGCGGCCGAGATGGGGGTGGGAAAATTCGTGTTTATCTCGGCGGATCAACTCCCGCCCGGCCTGCCCCAGGGCTATCTGCAGACCAAGCTCGACGCCGAGTCGGACCTGCAAGGCGTGGCGATCCCAACGGCGATCTTGCGCCCGTCGTTTATCCACGACGGCACCCTCGGCCTCTTCGGCGCGCTGGCCGCCATGCCGACCCAGAGCACCGAAGATTTGCTGGAAACCGGCGAGGTCAGCGCCCTGCAAAATTGGCTCCTGCAAACCCCGGGCGTGCGCCTGGAGAAGGTCGCCATGGCGGCGCTTCGCGCGGCCTTACAGCCCGAGACCCTGGGCGTTTTGGACCCCGCCGAGATCGATTATCTGGGGGACGCGATGTTTATTCAGTAGCGCGGGCGCCCGGGCCAACCTTATGTATGGCAGGCGCATTCGTGATGCTCGTTGAGGTAGGCGATGGTCTTTATGCACAGCTCTTTTAAGACCTCGACATTGATGTCTGAGAGCTTTTTTATATAGATGCACGCCTTGCCCATTTTGAATTTTCCCAGGTCCTCCAGGAGGCGCTGGCTCTTCTCGGTGTCCGAGTAGACATAGAGCGAGAACTGGGCTTTGCGCGGCGAGAAGCCGAGCATCGCCGCGTCCCCCTCGTGCCCGCTGGCGTATTTATAATGGTAGCTGCCAAAGCCGATAATCGTCGGCCCCCACATCTTCGGCTCGAAGCCGGACCACTGCGTCATCAGCCGAATCAGCTCGTGGCTGTCCTCTTTTTTCTGCTCTTTGTCGACATAGGACTCGATGAACTCAAAGACATCGACGTCGGTCTGGGTCGTCTTATTTTTCTTCGCCATCTCAACCTCTTAGCGCATTATTGATGATTATTTCTCGCTCAGCCCGCGCGAAGAATCTTGTCCATTTTCTTCCCCTTGGCAAGCTCGTCGACGAGCTTGTCCAGATACCGGACTTGGCGGGTGACGGGGTTGAGAATCTCCTCGACGCGGTAGCCGCAAATCGAGCCCGTAATCAGCTCGGCGTTCGGGTTTAAGTCCGCCCGCGCGAAGAATTCCTCGAAGGTCGCCTCCTCCTCGATTAGCGCCTGCAACCGCGCCGCGTCGAAGCCGGTGAGCCACTCGATGACCTCAAGCAGCTCAGCCTGAGTCCGGCCCTTCTTCTCGACCTTGGTGATATAGTGCGGGTAGACTTGGGCGAACGTCATCGTCCGCATCCGCTCATTATGCTCGGGCGTCGTCTTCATTTTTGTCCCTCTTCGATAGCGCAATCGCCTTCATTAGTCCTGGGCCGAATCGGCGAGGAGTGCTTTAGCATCGACGCCCGCCCCGCGCAAAATCTCCGCCAGGCGTCGAGCGCATAAAAGCCCGGCGGTGCGCCGAGCTTCGGGTCAAGCATCCCAAGGGCTCACTCATCCCAACAGACCAGCCCGCCGCGCCCCCTGAGCCGCGCTCCGATCGCCCCGAAATCCGCCCCCACCAGCAGGCTTCGAAACGCCTGCATCTGCTCCTCTTTCGAGAGCTCCGCCACATGCGCGAAGAGCTCCCGGGTATAAAACGGCAGCCCCTTCGCCCGCGTATGCGCGCTCAAGCTCACGACCTTCTCTTCCTTCATCTGCATCCCCTCGTCTGGGTGGGTTTAACTCGCCGGACCGACGGGGTTAGCTTAGCGCAAAGGGGCGGGGATTTCAGGTGGGCGGGGCGGTTGTTTTGTCGTAATGCGGTGGATTAACCGCCATTGGCAACGAGTGCGGCGGGGATGTTTTTGGGGTTAGCGGGAAGCCAAGGCGTCCTGCTCCCAAAGCAGGCGTGATTTATGCGGTTTAGCCGCGCGAGTGCGGGGGAACCCGCCCCCCGCAGGCCGCTCCCCTACTGGCTCGCCGCCCCTTCGCCGCCTGACACGCCCTGGGCCCTCACAAAACACAACCCTCGGCCCATTTTTTGGGCCCTCCCCCGCAAAAACGAGCCTCCTAGCTCAACTTTGAGGGGTCCCGGGCCCGCGAAACTGCCCGTCGATGCCCAGATTTGAGGCCTTGGCCCTCAAATTCGCGCTCGCACGCCGTATAATCGAGGCCCGCGCCCGACAAAGCCGCGCCAACGGTTCCACCTTGGACGCCCTCGCCCCTCCCGAGAGGCGCGTAAGGGCCGGGGGTTGGGGACAACCCCTCAAATATGGGCTCGCGATGGATCCCCCCCCGGCCCAATCCACCACCCACGCGAAGCGCCCAGGCACCCAATAGCAGCTCATCCCCTTGGGGGAAGATGGCGAGCGCAGCGCGTCAGAAGGTTGGCGGCGGTCGGGCAGGGCGTTCCGGTTCGCAGCGGTTCGGCAAGACACGCGATTGGGTGGAGAGTATCCCTGCGTCTGCGGGGGAACCCAAAGGTCTGGTGCCGATGTGGTCGATGAAGGGGGACTATCCCCGCGTCTGCGGGGGAACCAGCGCAATGCGGCGCATCAGGGCGTCTCGCTCGGGACTATCCCCGCGTCTGCGGGGGAACCGTCGCGCAGCTCCGTGGCGAGATCAGCGAGCCGGGACTATCCCCGCGTCTGCGGGGGAACCAGCCACTCATCCCGTACGATGTCCGTATCGGGAGGACTATCCCCGCGTCTGCGGGGGAACCACGCGTGGATGTTGGTGAGTTGTTTGATTGTAAGGACTATCCCCGCGTCTGCGGGGGAACCAGATCCGCCCCGATCAGGTTCGCCCCGTACAGGGGACTATCCCCGCGTCTGCGGGGGAACCGGCTGATACCCGCCTTAATGCGGGCGTTCTTGAGGACTATCCCCGCGTCTGCGGGGGAACCGTTGATGATGGCTTCGCGGCTTATACCGAATAAGGACTATCCCCGCGTCTGCGGGGGAACCGGTTCCTATATTCTTCTTAGGTACCAAGCGGCAGGACTATCCCCGCGTCTGCGGGGGAACCGGCAGCCAGTCGGACAAGTCTGGCCGAGATATGGGACTATCCCCGCGTCTGCGGGGGAACCGGCATATAGACGTTGCGGTTCTCGCCGACCGTGGGACTATCCCCGCGTCTGCGGGGGAACCATAGGCAGGTTGAGAAGGCAATCGATCTGCGCGGGACTATCCCCGCGTCTGCGGGGGAACCGATATCGTCTCCAGGTGCATGGTGTCCCCGAAGGGACTATCCCCGCGTCTGCGGGGGAACCTGCGACCCAACTGGCGAACTGACGCGCGGACATGGACTATCCCCGCGTCTGCGGGGGAACCTTCGATCAGGCTTTTGTCGTTGCTTGTCATGTGGGACTATCCCCGCGTCTGCGGGGGAACCCGCATCGTTATGTCTGACGAGTATCAAAGCATAGGACTATCCCCGCGTCTGCGGGGGAACCCGCACGAACCGGGCTGAATCAGACCAGGGCGGAGGACTATCCCCGCGTCTGCGGGGGAACCGACATGCTGACCTTGCCGCTGATCACGAACATAGGACTATCCCCGCGTCTGCGGGGGAACCGTCTCGACCTAGACGGTGGAGATATGCGACTAAGGACTATCCCCGCGTCTGCGGGGGAACCGGGCGCGTGCTAGGAGTGCGTGTAGCGCCGTCAGGACTATCCCCGCGTCTGCGGGGGAACCTTCATTGCTCATACGCGCTCTCCGCTCGGGTTAGGACTATCCCCGCGTCTGCGGGGGAACCCAGGACGTTGAGACATCCAACGACCCCGTTCCGGGACTATCCCCGCGTCTGCGGGGGAACCAGCGCAACGGGTGGCGTCGAAACAGCGCAAGGAGGACTATCCCCGCGTCTGCGGGGGAACCTACTATGCCGAGCAAGCCAATTTCCAGCTCCTAGGACTATCCCCGCGTCTGCGGGGGAACCATCGCCTTGATGTCCCCCTTCTGCACCCCCGCGGGACTATCCCCGCGTCTGCGGGGGAACCATCGCCGACCTTAACCCCGACTTCTTCCCCCAAGGACTATCCCCGCGTCTGCGGGGGAACCATCGCCTTGATGTCCCCCTTCTGCACCCCCGCGGGACTATCCCCGCGTCTGCGGGGGAACCATCGCCGACCTTAACCCCGACTTCTTCCCCCAAGGACTATCCCCGCGTCTGCGGGGGAACCCTTGGCTCATAACAGCCCGAATTTCTATGCGGAGGACTATCCCCGCGTCTGCGGGGGAACCGGTATGCGCCGTGGGAAGTATAGCGCGGCAAAGGGACTATCCCCGCGTCTGCGGGGGAACCCACGTCGACATCATCGCGATGGAATCGCGCCAAGGACTATCCCCGCGTCTGCGGGGGAACCCCGTCTCCGATAAATATCTTCTTGGCGTCACCGGGACTATCCCCGCGTCTGCGGGGGAACCAATACACGATCAACCCGTGGGCGCGCGGCGAAAGGACTATCCCCGCGTCTGCGGGGGAACCGGTATGCGCCGTGGGAAGTATAGCGCGGCAAAGGGACTATCCCCGCGTCTGCGGGGGAACCGCGCTTGCTAGGACTCAGATCGCATTTTTCCCAGGACTATCCCCGCGTCTGCGGGGGAACCAGCCCGCATAGCGCGCACCCTCTCCCCCCGGCGGGACTATCCCCGCGTCTGCGGGGGAACCTATAGCGCGGCAAAGTCCCATCATCGCGAAGCGGGACTATCCCCGCGTCTGCGGGGGAACCGCAGCGCGGCGATGCTCAGGCATCCGATGATGAGGACTATCCCCGCGTCTGCGGGGGAACCCGTTCGGGGCGCTAGACGGGATTCGGGCCAAGGGGACTATCCCCGCGTCTGCGGGGGAACCTCATCGCCGCGAAGCCGCATCGCTTCATCGACGGGACTATCCCCGCGTCTGCGGGGGAACCAAGCCCGCAAAGAGAAAGCCGAAGTCCGACAAAGGACTATCCCCGCGTCTGCGGGGGAACCGGATTTTATCATTCTGATGGGGCGCGTGCGTTGGGACTATCCCCGCGTCTGCGGGGGAACCGGCGCCGGTTATCACCAGCACCACGACCGGATAGGACTATCCCCGCGTCTGCGGGGGAACCGCGATCTCAGCGAGCGGAAGGCCAGTGTAGATGGGACTATCCCCGCGTCTGCGGGGGAACCCACACCGGGCCGTTTGAGTTCTGCTCGATGCAAGGACTATCCCCGCGTCTGCGGGGGAACCGCGTGCGCTACGACGAGCTCATAAAGATGGGCGGGACTATCCCCGCGTCTGCGGGGGAACCGATCTGGCAGATCCAGAACGCCTAGTAGGTTCAGGACTATCCCCGCGTCTGCGGGGGAACCGGTCTGCCAGGTGCGCTGTATTTCCAGCATGTAGGACTATCCCCGCGTCTGCGGGGGAACCCTCCTCGAGTGCTCATTTCGACACCTCCACCAGGGACTATCCCCGCGTCTGCGGGGGAACCAGCGCGATATCGGTGGCATCCCATGGTGCGTGGGGACTATCCCCGCGTCTGCGGGGGAACCCGCGCGTTGTCGGGGTCGCCCTCGGGTCCGGAGGGACTATCCCCGCGTCTGCGGGGGAACCACCCGGTACACAAGCTGCGTCGCGGGGTGCACGGGACTATCCCCGCGTCTGCGGGGGAACCGCGACCAGTCGGCTGGGTCGCGGGATTTTATCAGGACTATCCCCGCGTCTGCGGGGGAACCTGATCTAATCCTTTCGGCGCTTATCCGAGACCAGGACTATCCCCGCGTCTGCGGGGGAACCACGACCTCCAAAACCCGACGCGCCCCGCGCTGGGGACTATCCCCGCGTCTGCGGGGGAACCTTTCAGATCCGAGGCTTTTTGACCTTTATCAAGGGACTATCCCCGCGTCTGCGGGGGAACCCGCAAAATCGCCGGCGAATGGCAAGGTCGCGCCGGACTATCCCCGCGTCTGCGGGGGAACCTAGAAGAGTCTGGTTTAACGGCCATCGGAACGAGGACTATCCCCGCGTCTGCGGGGGAACCTCATCAACGATGACCTCGACGCCTTCACCATGAGGACTATCCCCGCGTCTGCGGGGGAACCTCCGAAGAGCGCGCCGCGACTCCGCATATCTAGGGACTATCCCCGCGTCTGCGGGGGAACCGTCGAAACAACGACGGCGGGTGGCGGCCTTCAGGGACTATCCCCGCGTCTGCGGGGGAACCATGCACGCTATTAAATCCAGATGCGTGTGTGAGGGACTATCCCCGCGTCTGCGGGGGAACCCCTGGATGCTGAATCTGTTGATCTGTAACCGAAGGACTATCCCCGCGTCTGCGGGGGAACCTCAGACGCCTCGCCTGCGATAAAGAGCGAAAAGGGACTATCCCCGCGTCTGCGGGGGAACCAGAAAAAAGCGGCGTTCGGGGCGCTAGACAAAAGGACTATCCCCGCGTCTGCGGGGGAACCTGGCAAGGCCGCCAAGACCCTCACATGGTAGAGGGACTATCCCCGCGTCTGCGGGGGAACCTCATCAACGACGACCTGGACGCCTTCACAATGAGGACTATCCCCGCGTCTGCGGGGGAACCTCTGCGACACTTTGTCGCGGAGCACCTCGATAATTACACGAATACCAAATAAATGCGAGCAACTTTTCGGCACAACTCCCCCTCCTTCTCAACGCTTTGGGTTCTATGCTAGATTTTTCCTCAGCAGCAAAAATCAGCAGGGGTGTGAGCAGTATCTACGCCTGAGACGCCGCGCGCTCGACACGGACTCGATAGACGTTGAGTGGCGCCAATATTCGGCCCGCGTGGGCCTGGATCAAACAATTCGGCCCGGGTCGCCCCGGGCAAGGAAGGCAAGATCATGGATTTCAGCAAGATGCTTAATTTGCGCACGATGGACAACGGCAGCCAACGCCACGTGCTCGACCAAATGAGTGCGGACCTCGCCGCGCTCGGCCTGCCCCGCCTCGACGGCCTGCACGCCGACGCTCTCGCGGCCAACGAGCGCGCAAACGAGGCGAACCTGCGCTGGCTCAACCAAAAGGAGCTCAACGAGACCGCGCGCAGCGACGCGCGTAGCATCGACCACGAACTCGACCGCCAGCTCGGAAGCCTGCATACCATCCTGAAAACCTACGCTGAGATGCCCGCCGGCGGCCCCGCGTCCACCCAGGCCCGCACCGTGATCGACGCGCTTTTTGCGCGCGGCGTGGCCCCCTACACCACCCTGAGCTTCAACGAAGAGCATAACCAGGTCCGCGCGCTTATCGCCACGCTGCGCGCCGAATACACCGCCGAATTGGCCGCCGTCGGCGTGAGCGCGTTGGTCGACCAGCTCGAGGTGATCAACACGGAATACGGCGAGGCGCTCAGCCGGGGTGTTGAGCGCATTAGCTTCGAGAAGGTCTCGACGCTGCGCGAACAGGCTGACCAGCTCTTCCACAAATTCCTGCTCGCCCTGATCGGCGAGCTGGTCGACCAGCCCGACATCCTCGCGCAGCGGCTCAAACCGCTTTATATTCAGCAAAAACGCGTCGCGGAGTATTTTAAACGCTATAAATCAATCCCCACCGTCGACCCTCAAACCGGAGAGACGCCCGAGACGCCCGTTGAGCGCGCCGAGCCGTTGCCGCTGCTCGGCGACGCCCCCTGATCCCCAGTCGACGCGCCGGCCCGCGACCTCACCCTGCAGGCCGGCGCTTGAGCCCCCCGCCCTCCCCCGTCACCACTGCTTCGACGCCAGACACGCCCTCAGCCCTCAAAAAACGTAACCCTTAGCTCAGTTTTGAGGCCCCGCCCCCTCAAAAACGAGCCTCATCGCCCATTTTTGAGGCCTTCAGCCCCCCCAAATGGCCCATCACCGCTCCGATTTGAGGCCCTGGCCCCCAAAAATCAGCCGCTCAAGCCATTTTTTGAGGCCCACGCCCGACGAATTCACGCTCCCACTTCCATTTTTAACGCCCTCGCACCTCCCGAGACGCCCCCCAGGGCCGTCCCTTGAGGGCATCCCCCTCAAACGCGCTCGCTAGTCCTCAGCGCCCTCCAACAATCCTTCCAACTCGTCGTGGTCGTGCGCCTGGGTCAGCGCGCGCATCGTGAGCCAAACGCCCTCGTGCTCGACGAGCTCCTTTTTGGGCCAGCCAATCATGCGCAGGCCCAGCCCCGATGGTGCGGTCTTGCTCTTCCAGAACAAAGCGATGCCCCCGTCGGCGGGCACCAGCGTGGCCCACCCCAACATCACATCCCACAGGCGCTCTCGAATCGCCTTGCGCATCGAGGGCGCGACATACACCCCCGGGGCGACCTCGAGCATGCAGGAGGCTAAAAACCCATGGAATCGCTCCGGTAGATTTCGCGTCACGGCGACGGTCATGGCCATAAGATTCGCTCCATATAATTTCAACGAGATATCAGCATTTGCCCCCGCGCCGCCTCAGCCCTCGGGGCTCTCCGACTCTTCAATGAGCTCCTTTATCGCGTCGATCATCTTGGCGATGACCTTCTTCTGCTGCAGCGTGCGCCCGGCGCGCGTGCGAGTGATGCGCTCGAGCTTGTCGCCCTCGCGCCGCTGGAATTGTTTGACGGCCCCAAACGCGATGGGCAACGTCGTATTGGCCCTAAAAAGGTCCGCGATATCCAGCGCAAATGCGTGGCCGCTGGCCTCGTGGATAAACCCCAACTGCGGAATCGTCCCGGTCAACGCCACCGCGATGCGCGCCGAGGCGTACATCGCGGTCGCCGCGTGATTGATGGCGGTGTTGATATCGTTGTCATTTTCGGGGTTATTTCGGTCGAAACTTCGCCCAGACCACTTCACCCCAAATTGCTCGGCGAGGTTTTTATAGACCTGCTTCATGCGGTGGCCTTCGACCCCCCGCAGCGCATTCAGGTCGCGATGCGGCAAATACTCGCCCAGGCGCATGGCGTACATCCTGCGGGTGATCTGGATGCGCGCCTCCGGGTCGGCCCACACCCGCGCGTGCTCGCGGGCCAGGCGCGAGTGGTCGGGCCCCGGCGGCATGCTCGTCGCATAGACGCGAACCCCGTTGGTGCCCACCGCCAAAAGGCCCGTTTGATGGCGAGCGAGCAGCCGCAGGGCATCATGGCTAACCAGACAGCCTGGGCCGAGAAGAATATTGGAGATGGTCTGAAACGGCAGGTCATACACGCCGCGGGCGAGCGCGTCGGTGCCCGCGGTCGAAAAGACCAGATTGCCATTTTGAACCGTCAACTTTCCCCGCCCCAGCCATAATAGACCGTGGCGGTCGACGTGCGGCACGCGCGCGGTTTCAAGCCCGAGTCGCCCCTTCAGCATCCCCTACCCCCTCTTTGATATGTCCATTAACAACGCCACGCTCAGGCCCGCCGAATCTTAAGCATCCCAAAGCCAAAGCTCTTATGCCGGCCAATGCCGCGGCGCAGCAACTCGCCAAATTGAGCCGCGTCAAGCACCTCGAGTTCGCCGCTGAATGTGGCGGCCGGCCGGGTGATGGTGCTGGCCTTGCGCTTGCCCGAGGCCTGGGGCCCGTGGCGGCGCAAAAACCGGTCCAGCGAGAAGCGCTCCAGCGAAATCCGCCGCGTCCGCACCGCCCCGCTGCGCTCAAAATGCCCGGTTAACCATTCACGGTAAACCGCCTCGCGCTCGAGGTCGACCTCGGGGTCATCGAGCTCCCAGGAGCGGGCGACAAACGCGTCGAGCTCCTGGCCGCGCCGCCACTTTCTGCGCCCCGATGGGGACTCTCCGGCCGACGCTTTGCGAATGACAGGACAGGCGCGCAGCTCAAACCCCAGGCGCATGCCCGGGGCGAAATGCGAGGGCATGGGCTTGGCGGCCATGCGCTCAAAATCGCAGGTCGCGTAGACCATCGGACTGGCAAAACCGCGCGCCAACTCCATCAGGGCATCGCCAGGAAGCTCCGAGTAGGCCAACACACGCACATCACGCCCGTCATCGACCTTCTTGGGCCCATGCTGCACGTCGACATAATACAAGCCCGGCGCGTTCGTGCCGAAAAGCTCGCCAAGCGCACAATGCACCATATATGAGGTATCGGCGTGGCGCAGCGGCAACCGCAGCGCGCGCGCCAGCTCGGCGAGTCGGCGCGTGCTGAACCAGAATTGCACCATATAAAGCGGCGCGCCGAGTGTTTTAGAATCCGTCATGCTCTACTCCTTGGAATGTCCAATCATAAGGTGTCCGCGCGCCACCCAGCGCTGGCCGACGTGAATCTGGTTGGCCCAGTCGCGCTGGTCGGTGACGGGTTGGCGAAAGATGCCGGGCGCCTCGTCGGCGCTGGCCGAGCTGGGCCACCAGGCCTCACACCGCGCCGGCGTCGACACCCCGCGGGCCAGCGGGGCCGCCTTGAGCGCGTCGAGCAGGCTCTCGGCCTGAGTGCGGCCCAGATAAATCGGCTCCGAGGGCGCGCAGGTCTTTCGCCCAATAAATAACGGGCGCGCCGGGCGTTGCAGCGCCTCGGCCAGCGCTTCAATCGTGGGCGCCTCGTCTGCGGGCGTGAGCGTGACGGCCACCGTATGCGCCGCGTCGGCCCAATAGTCACGCAGCCGGATATGCGTGCCGGTTTTATTGCCCCCGCCGCGCTCCTCCAATTGGCCGCGGGTCGTCCAGGCGCGCTCATCGAGCATAAAATCCTGCCCCATCGCCACCGTCTGATAATCCCGCACGCGCTCGCCCTTTCGGTCCTGGCGCGAGGCGTAGACGATTCGCTCCTGCAAACGCTGCAGGAGCTCGGCGTCGCGGTGGTGATAGCCCAGCGCGTTGGCCAGAAGCCCGCAGATCATCGACTGGGCGGGATAGGCTTGAATAACGCCGTGCCTGTCAATGATCGGCGCGCCAAAGCTTAACAGCGGCGCTTGCAGCCGCATCAATAGAATATCCATACCTCACCCCTTGACCATTTCGGCGGCCCACTGCGCGCTATTGGGAAGCGACACCGGCGCCTCGACGCCGAGCGCGTCCGCCAGACCGGCGGCATCGGAGCTCACCGACAGACGACGCTCGCCGCTGTGCCCGTACATCTGGTCGATGCCGTGGACATAGCTGCCGAGGGCCTGGTAGGCGTTCTCAAGCACGTCGGGCTGCTCGCGCACCGGGCGACGGAACGCGTTAGCCAGCGTGCGCGGCTGGGCGGAGCCGGCCTCGACCAACACACATTCGGCCCAGGCATAGGGCGCGGTCGAGCCGAGCTTTGCCCCCGGCGACACCGTCGCCTGAAGCTTGACGAATCGCTCGACGACCTGGGCGGCCAGCGTACGGTCAGCGCTCTTCCAATCCTCGCGCGCGCAGCCCTCCAGGTTCGAGATCAAAAGGGGCACGTCGATGACGGTATAACCGTAATACAACCCGCTGGTGAGCTCCGAGCTATTGATATGTCCGCCGCCCAACTCACCGCTGTCGCGACGAAGCTCGTCGATGGCGGCGAAATAATCGCTCTCGCTGGCCTCCTCGTGCACCGTGAACGCGTGGGCGACGTGAATCGCGGCATCCCCGCGGCTCAACACATCGCTGGTGACCATGCGCCCGAAAAGCGCCGCGTCGAGCCCGGAGGCCAGCTTCATCCCCTTAATATTCTTTTTAAGGTCACCCTTTTTCAGCTTCCCCAGGGTGTCCGTGACCACCTTGACCTGCTCCTTGCTCAGCTTCATCGCCGGGTTCTCCCACAGCTCGCCAAGCTCAGGCTTCATCTCGGCGATCAGCTCGGCCGACGCCTTGATAATATAGCGCAGCTCCGGCTCACCGAAGATCGTGACCTGGTTGGTCTTAAGACGGTCGATCAGTGGTTCTTCCGGGCTACTGGCGGACATAAGGGAGGCTTTATAATCAGCCGCCGAGGGCGCATCGTCCGACATGAGCCGCTGCACGAAGGTCTCGACGGTCGCCACGACCAGGCGCTCCGGCAGGCCACGCTCGATCATGGGCTTGGCGACCAGGTCACGGAAGGTCGTGCGCGAGCGGATTGAGCGCACCGGCTCCTCGAACTCCATTTTATAGAGCGCGCCCTCGCCGTCGAAATTTCGCCAATGATATTTCAGGCATTGCGAGGACACCCGCGTGCGGGTCGCCCCGCCGAAGGGCATGCGCTTGGCGAAGCCAGCGTCGTCGCGGTTTAGGAGCGTGCCGGGGTACGAGGTAAGGGTGTGGATCTGCAAGAATTTGGCGTCGGTCATGGTCTTAATCCTTCACATCAATCTGTGTCAAAAGGTCTATTCTAGGGAATTCGGAGCAATAAATTATTTAGATTCAAGCGAATGCAACGCGCGATAATAGCTGCGCGCGATCTGGCGGCGGCGGTTCTCGGCCAGCTCCCCATCTTGATGAAAGAGCAGTTGAGCCAGGTCCCCAAAATTCGCCGGGGTGCCCTTGCTCGACAGATATTGGGAGAGCCGGCGCACTTCGGCCTCCAGGCGCGCGTCGCGGGCGCGCAAAAGGCGCACAAACCGAAGCTCCGACCAGCCCGCCTCGGCCAACGCGCTGCCCAGGCGCTTATAGGGGTCGTGCTGGCCGGCGCAGATGGCCATCGCCATCAAAAGCGTCGCCCACTGGCGCTCCTTTTGGTCGCGATCGGGCCCGGCGACCCATCCGTCGGGCACGAAATCGAGCAAGATCCTCCACAACGCAGGCGTATAGGGTTTGTCAGGCGAGATGCGGCGTAGCTCGGCCATATCCCCGTTGGACAGGCCGCCGCGCTGGCCCTGGGCGTTGCGCTCAAACGCCGCAGCGATCGCGCCGAGCACGCTGCGAAGCGTCTTCTCGCCGTCGGGCGTTTCGGAAATTTCGAGGGCTTCAGGCCCCTGCGAGTTGCTCATGGCTCTCCTCCTTAGTGATGTCTTTGGGCTGAAATAAAGTGCTTAGAAATTTGCGGGCTGCCCCCTCGAAACGCCCCTCGGCGTTGCTGATAGCGCGCCACCGTCGAATTGAAGGCAGCGGGCAGGACTCGATTGCGGCCTCAAGGCGAGCACGGCCAATCGTGTAAATCGTCTCCTCCCAATTGAATTGGGCGACCTCGGGCTCCAGATCGACCGATTCCCACAGCGCGTCGAAGAAGACGTCGTCGACCTCGGCCTCGTAGGCGTTCATCCAGGTCGCGACGTCGGCGTAGTCAATCTGGGCCGAGCCGCCCGCCTGCAGGAGCGCACATAGAGATGGATAGAGAATCTGCTTGCGCATGGTGGCGGCGATTTGCACGCGCTCCTCGGCGCGCTGGCCGAGCTTTTCGCGGGCAGAGGGCTTCGACCATAGGCGGTTAATTTTGGGCGGCATTGGCACGATTCGGTGATGGAAGCCGTCGGTCTTCCCCTGCCCGCGCACCAAGGTGGTTGCGACTAAAAAGACGCCCCCATCGATCCCTTCGACGTTGAAGGTCGCGGGCTTCTCGTAGTCCCCACTAAATAGGATTTTATTGAGCATCTGATAGTCGAAGCCGTTCTCGCTGACCGTGAGAGATTTGGCTTCCTTTTTGTCGCGCACTACCGGCGTCCAGGGGTCACCGGTGAGTCCGTTGAGTTCCTTGACGCCCGCCACGCGGTAGTCGTTGGTGTTACTGCGCCAGCACTCCAGTCCGTGGGCGGTTTCGAGAAAGCGCAGCCGCCGGCAAAGCTCAATAAAGTAGGGGTCGCAATCTTGGAGGGGAAGCGCGTCCTTTTTCGATCCATCCCAAGGCAGCGTCCATGCCAGCGCAACGCCGTTCTCGTCGTACCGGTCATCGGTCAGTTTCGGCCGAGCCTTTGCCAGCACCGCCACGTCGCGCACAAACCGCGCGCCCCAGCCTATGCCAGGCGTCATGCCCAGAAGCGGACGATTGCCAAAACCACCGTTCATTCGCGCAATACCGTAATTGCCTCGCCCCAAGAAACCCTCCATGGTCTGCAATGTCAGCAGCGCATAGAGCCAGTGCTCGACGGTTGGATGAACAAGTCGGAACCGCTTAATATCGTGGTTTTTTGCCGTGATAAGAATGTCAAGATCGTCGGGCGATTCAATATCCAGCTTATATTTGGCCTTTTTGAGCGTCCCTTCGGGCACCGGCGGCTGCAAAAACGCCGGCTTGCTCACATCCTCGACAACCAAGCACCACGCGCTGGGTTCGCCATCGGCGAGTTCGAGCAATAGGGAGTTCCACTGCTCAGAGTCGGTGGGCGGTTCGGTGAGTCCGTGTCGGGCCATCGCCATCGCGGCGATCTGGACCAAAAAGCTATGCCAGGGTTGGCGCTGGTGAATCTGAAGCGCGTCGAAGGATTCGATCGCGTCGTCCGCCAGCGCGGCGAGCACCTGAGGGAGCGTGTATTGGAGTCGCGTTGCGTCGGTCCTGCGCACGCTCAATAAGGCGTCATCGAGCAGATTATAGCGTGTATCAGCCATGGGTTAATTCCCCGCCATGCGTCGTTATTGTTGATGAAGTTGGATGCCCAACCGGTCGTAGCGATAGCTTTGGCCGGCGAAGTCAAAATACAAGGCGTCGTCCTCGACGCGAATCTCGGTGGCGAATTCCTCCGGTTGTTCATTGGAGTCATCAGCCGCATGATTGGCCATAAAAGCCGGCAGCGTAAGCTCTCGGGTCGCCTCGCCAAAAGGCCCAATCACCGCATCTTCAATGCGCACTCGCCGATCGCCCTCGCCCAGACGCGTCTTGATGCGCTCGTCGAGATCGCTCGAGAATAAAGAGTCCGAATCACCATAAAGAATCGTGCGATCAATTAGGTTTAGGTCGGCCAGGGCCCTGTCTGCGAATTCTGTTCCGCCCATACATATCGCATGAGAAACCCAAGCGCCACCCAAATCTGAAACTATTTCAGCCAGCCCCTCCGGGTGCGTAGCGCGCTCGACCAACTCGCGATTCATCGCTGGGATAGTCCAGGTGGATTTTTGCTCAATCAACCGCCAGGTCGCCTCGAGCATGCGCATATCACTGTAGACGGTGCCCAGCCCGCAGGGGCCGCGCCCCTGCCCGGACTCCTGAATAAACGCGCCGAGGTCGCGCTCATCGGGGAGAAGCACGACCAATTTTGGCGCGCTAAAACCGCCCGGACGCGCGCGCCTGTCGTGGCGGTGCAGCCGACCGATTCGTTGCAGGAGCACGTCGACCGGGCATAAATCGCTGAGCAGAAGGTCCGCGTCGATATCAAGGCTCTGCTCGACGGTCTGGGTAGCGACGGCCACACATCCGGCGCGCGCGGTGTCCTTTCCAAAATTGGCCTCAATGGCCTGGTCGAGCGCGACGCGATCGACGCCCGCGAAGCGGGAATGATGGGGAGCGGGGACGCCGCCCACATCGAAAAGTAGTTCGCGCGCCGAGCCGACCTCATCCTCCAGGGCCAACTGCACCTGCCGACAGGTCGCGACGGTATTGCGGATAATGAGCACCCGCGCACCTTTTTTAGCCGCCGCCACGGCGACGCGGGCAATCTCGGCGGGGTGCTCGGCGAGCTGCTGGCCGTCGATTTGAACCGTCTTGGAATAATCCGAGGAAGGCGCGTGGAGTTGGACCGGCTCACGCCGCCGGCCGTCGACGTGAGTCAGGAGCGGATAAGGCTCCTGGGCGGCCTCCTCTAACCCAGGCGGCTGTTGGCGCCCCCGCGTCACGAGCCGAGTACGCGTGGCGCTTCCCAGCGTAGCCGACATCAACAGCGCGTGGCCGCCGGCGTTCAGATGATGATCGAGCACCGTTTCGAGCAGTCGGGTCATATAGGTATCGGAGGCGTGGACCTCATCGACCACCAAGAGGTGGCGCAGAAGCGCCGAGGCGCGCAGGTGCGCGTGGCCAACCTTAAGCCCCGATAAGAGCGCCTGGTCGATGGTCCCCACTGCGACCGCCCCCGCCAGATAGCGTTTGGGCTGCTCGGCCGCCCAGCCGCGCCATCTGTGACGGCTCTGATCAGGCCATAGGACCCGAAAATGCGGCAGCCGTTGCACCGCCTGGGTGCCGTCGACCTCCAAATATCCCGGCACCGCCAACACCGCGGGCGGGCGTATCTCTGGGTCTGGAAACGCGCGCTCAAGGGTCTCGACCACACGCCGATAAAGCTGAGTCGCCGCCGTACGCGTCGGCAACGCGAAATACATGCCGTCGACCTCGCCGGCGTGAAAGAGCCGGATAAAGCGGGCGATCGCGGCCTCAGTTTTACCCGAACCGGTGTCGGACTCGAGCACCGTCAGGCTACCGTTTTGGTGAATGGGCAACTCGGCGCAAACCCGTTGAATCTCGTAGGGTGGAAATGGACTGACCGCCGCGAATTCAGGCGTTTTCTCGCCGAGCGACGCGCGGGCACGTGCTGGATTAAGCCCCATCTTTTGCAGCGCCTGGCGGGCCTGCTCGCGCGCGAATTCAATGCGATTAGACTCGTCGTCGCGCCAACAGAAAACCTGCTCGTCCGAGCCCATCCAGTCGGCCAGGGTCAGCACGCCGTTGTAGGCGTGCAAGAATTCGGAGGACATGCGAAACGCCGGAGCGTCGTCAAAAGCCTGCGGAAACCACGCCTCTGTGGCTCGGCGCAGGTCCTCGATGCCCTGAACAGGGCTTTGTGCATCCTTTTTACGCCATAAATGCGCCCGAAAGCCCGGCTGCGGCTCAACGGGGCGACCGTGGTGCCCCCAGGTGGCCAGCAGGAACGCGATTACCTCCTGTTCGCCGCCAAACCATCCGGCGATCTCTCGAACCCCCAACGCCTCAACGAGCTCACCCTGAATCGCGTCATCGGTCCGAAGAAAGTTGATCAACGGGGCGACATGCCCGATAGGCGGGGCCTTTTTGTCGAGCGCACGCGCCTGAAACCCGTGATTGACCTTGCCGACATCATGAAGCGCAGCGAGCACGCAAAGACGAGCAGTCTGTGCCGGGCTGAGGTGCTCTTGGCCAAGCAAATGCCCGAGTCGACGCCCCAATATTGTGTGCTCAAGCAACGCCTCGAGCATCGCCGCCACGTCGGCCGAATGCGCCATAAGCGGGTGCCAGCCAACAAGGCGGCCATCTTCGTCGCGCGCGGTCTTCGCCCAAAATGTGTTTATAGGAAGCTTCAAGGGTCATCTCCTATGAAAGAATTAAAGCGCGAATCGCCGCATCTTAGCATCGGCCAATGTTTTGAGTGCGAAACGCTCCGACAAACTCTCGAATACCGACAGGCTTAGTCGAGCGTCGGGCTCGGCACGGTGGAGCGCGTCGGGCAACGCGAGCTGCAGATGCCTGGCGACCCGAGCCAGCTCGAAATTGTCGAGCATATTAGCCAGGTATTTGCGACTAAGTCCGAGTGTATCGATGCAATAGAGGGGTGGGCAGAACTGCCCGAGCCGGTCGGCCTCGGCGGCTAAGAACTTCAGGTCAAAGCTTAAATTATGCCCAACGAGAATGGTTCCCTCGAAGCTGTTCATTAGCCGTCCAAGCAGCTCGGAGGTAAGCGTTGCGTTTGCATCCCCCAAGCCGCTCCAGCCCAGCCGAAGCCCGCCTTGGTCCACCAGGGCGAACTCCCGAATCCGCGCGCCGCGCTCGATATAGAGGCCGTCGGTCTCGGTATCGAAGCCGGCCAGCGGCGCTTGGGAGATGAGGTCGGTGGGGCGGATCGGGGTTTTCGCCTTAAAGGCTGGACGGTGAATAGCGGTCACGTTTTCCCGTAACGATCGAGTTCTTCTTGGTGCATTTCGGGGTGAGACATGATTTCTTTGCTCCATAGCCACACAAACGCTCCCGATCGCATCGACGATCAAAAAACACACAAAAAACCTAGTGGCACCCCGCAGGCGCGATTGACTTCAAAACGAAGGCTATACCCACGCGTTCGGCGTCGCAAGGTCGGTTCGTGTTAAATTATCGTTAAATGATCGTTTAGGAATGGAAACGCACGATGAATATTTGGGAGTCACCGCTGCCTCGGTTTCGCCGCGTCGCGGCGACAAGAGCAGGATGCTCTTGCTCCAATGACCGGCTCGCCCCGCCCCCACCCACCTCCCATATTGACCCACCCCACCATGTAAAATACGTTGCGCCCGCGCGGCCCGGGGCTACCGGCCTCGGGCCGCCGCGTGAACACTACTTTTGCGGCGGCACCCAATGGTTGCAGATATGAATATAGACGTGGCTCAATCGGATATTCTGGAGAAGATCGACGGCGCGGTGGACGCGCTCGACCCGAACCTCGTGGATGGAAATGTGCTGGTCACCGGGTTCCCGGGGTTTGTGGCCAAGCAGCTGCTTCGCCGGCTTATTTTGCTGCAGCCCCGGGCGCGGTTTTATCTGCTGATTCAGGGGCATCTGCGCGGGGTGGCCGAGCGGTCGCTGGCGGAGCTTGAGGAGATGCTCCCGGAGTTTGAGGGGCGTTGGGAGCTGGTGGAAGGCGACATCACCGCGGTGAACCTGGGCATGGCCGAGGCGAAGCATCGGGCGCTGCTCGACACGGTCACCAGCGTGTGGCACCTGGCCGCGATCTACGACCTCGCCGTGCCCGAGCGCGTGGCCTATCAGGTCAACGTGGGCGGGACGATGAAGATTCTGGACTTCTGCGAGCGCGCAAGCGGGCTTAAACGCCTCAATTATGTGTCGACCTGCTATGTGTCGGGGGAGCGCGAAGGGACGGTCTATGAGGACGAGCTCGACGCGGGGCAGCGCCACCAGAATCACTATGAGACCACGAAGTTCTGGGCCGAGGTTGAGGTGCGCCGGCGAGCGGAGCAGATCCCGACGGTCATCCTGCGCCCGGGCATCATCGTGGGAGATTCGCGCACCGGTGAGACCGACAAATACGACGGCCCGTATTTTCTGATTAAGCTGCTCCACCGCATGCCCGAGTGGCTCCCGATGCCCAATGTGGGGCGCGGCGAGGCGTTGGTGAACCTGATCCCGATCGATTTCGCGACCGACGCGATGGCCTACCTGGGCCTTAAAGCCGGCCTCACGGGGCAGACCTTTCATATCGCCGACGCCCATCCGATGCAGGCGCGCGACGTCATCGCGGCGATCCTCGCCGCCATGGGACGCGCGCCCGCGGTCGCCACGGTCCCCCACGAGCTTGTCGACGCCGCGCTGAGCCGGCGCAACGTCGAAAAACTCGCCGGGGTGCCGCGTGAGACCCTGGCGTATTTCAACCACGGGGCGCGCTATGACTCCCGCCAGGCCCAGGCGGCGCTTGGCCAAACCGGCATCTATTGCCCGCATTTGGCGTCCTATATCCAGACGCTCGTGGACTATTTCCTGCGTCATCCCGAGAAGTCGTTTTTGGACCGCCGCGGGGCCTGAGGTCGTTTTCGGGGGCGCCTCGGAGACTTGATCGTCAAGCCAAGTTCAATCAGAATAATCACATAAGTTCATGACGAGCTTTCGCTACCTTTAACCCACATTGGACCTTTGTAAAATGAAGATTGTCAACAGTTTGCGATATACAGCGGGGCTTGTTGCGCTGAGCTTTTTAGCGCTCCCGACCGGCTGTGGTGGTGACAACTCAAAGCTGCTCGGGTCTACCCGGGATACGGGCACGACGAAGGTCGACCCGGTGCCGGACACCACCGGCCCCGACGCGGACACCTTCAGCCCGCAGGACACGGCATCGCCCGATGTGCAGGAAGAAGAAGACACGCTGTCTCCCCCCGACGTGCAAGAAGACACCTCGGTCACCCCGACAGAGAGCGTCTCGCTGGTCGAGTATAGCTTCGACGCGTCCAATGCGGTGTGCGCCAAGCTCTATGAGTGCGGCGCAGAGGTCGACTCGGTCCGCGCCCAACTCGAAATGGACTTCGCCTTTTCGGATGTCTTCGGGTGCCAGGAGAAGCTCTCGTATCGCCTCTTCGAGGCATCTCGCCGCGCGATGATGGGCGCCGAAGCTGGCCGGTTGACCTATTCGGACACGCAGGCCGCGGCGTGTGTGGACGCGCTCGCCACCAGCAGCTGCCAGGACCTGGCGGGGGCGCTGCAGGACTACCGCTTTGACAGGGTCTTGCAGACCGCGGCCTGCTCGGGCGTGCTGACGCCGGGCCAGGCGCTCACGCAGGAATGCCTGACGCCGGATGACTGCGCGGGACAAGACGTCTTTTGCGACGGGGCAGCCTACACCTCGACCGACCAGACCTTGGGCGAGTGCACGAGCCTGGGCACCAACGGCAGCTTTTGCAGCGGCGCTTTTGCCTGCGCCGAAGGCCTGTATTGCGATATGCAATCGGGCGAATGCGCGCCCATTCCAGGGGCCGGAGAGGCCTGCAGCCGGGTGTGTGAGGAGGGATACTTCTGCGACCAAACCTGTCTGCCGCTCGGTGATGCCGGGGCAGAGTGCTTCCTGGACGAAGATTGCAAGCCGGGCCTGGCCTGCGACTATTCCAATGACACCTGCGCCCCGCTCCCCGGCGAGGGAGGAGACTGCTCGGACCTCTACTGCGCCCAGGGTCTGACCTGCCAACGCGATGCGAATGGCTCGATTTGTGTCGGCGAGCCAGGGGTTGGGGCGAGCTGTGAGTTTAGTGATGATTGCGCCGCAGGTCTTGTGTGTAATGGCAGCAATGAGTGCGCGGTCGCCCGCCTGCCCGGTGAGTCCTGCGAACCCGGCGCGTGCATCTGGTACGCCACCTGCTCCTCAAGCGGTGCCTGCGAGCTCGCGACGTTGGAGGAGCTCGACGATCGCGCGAAATAATCGCCTCGCCTGACCGGCAACGCGCCCACACAAAAAAGCGCCCCTCGGATGGATTCGAGGGGCGCTTTTTTGTGTCCTGAGAGCGCCCGATTAAGAGGGCTCTAAAGCGGCGCGGCGAGCGCCGCGCCGGTGGAATGCGTTAGGGAAGCACGAAGGTGAAGTTACGCGATTGACCGTCGGCCGCCATCGACTCACTGGACCAGGAGGTGACTTCCTCGCCGTCGGCTTCGACGATGAGGTCAAAGGTCGCCGAGCCCGAACCTGCGGTGTAGGTCTTGACGTTGATGGAATACTCGTTGCCAGCGCCTCGCAGCACGTCGGCGGCGTCCTCGACGAAGATCTCTTCGCGATAGGCGCCGAAATCGGCGTCCGGCTCGTCGGTGCAGCGCGCGTTGTCGGGGTTGGACTCACGCGGGCAGATATCACCGCTGTGCTGATAACCCTGAACCGGTCCGCTAAAGGCGCGGTAATTGACCGAGACCGGCGCCGAAAGCGACAGGTCGAGGTCGGAGGTGCCGTCAGCCCACAGGACTTTGATGCTCAGCGGGCCAGGCGTCTCGGGTTCGTCTCCCAGACAGGTCTTGGCGCACATGGTCTCGGGGTTCTCCGGGCAATAGTCGGAGCAGGTGTCATAGAGGTCCATATCCCAATCGCAATTGCTGCAAATCGTGGTGGCGTCGAGCCCCATCTTGCCCTGGGCGCCGATGCGACCGCAGAGGTTGCGAACCGTGTCGCTCTCGGTGCAGGTGCCGTAGGTTTCGCTGGTGCCGTTGGTCGACCAGAGTCCGCCGGCGTCAAACTTGATCTCGGCGTAGGGAGTGAACGGCTCCAGATAAGGTCCGGCCACGCCGTAGAGCATCAGGTCGATGCGCGGCGCCAGCTTAATCGACGCGCTCGCGGTCCCACGCGCCGAGGCGGTGAAGGTCTGCTCGGTGAAGTCCAACCCGGCGATTGAGGGGTTCGGGTTGCGCTCGGGGTTGGGCTGGAACGCGTCGTATTTGGCGCCCTCGGGGTGATGCGAGGAGAACGCGCGGAACTGACCGTTGCTCAGCTCGACGCCCAGCCCATTGTCGTGCGCGGCGCTGGCGAAATAGTGGAACCCGGAGCCAAAGCGCAGGCCCTGGATCGAGATGGGCGCCAGGGTCGCGTGGGCGTCGACCCGCGCTTTGAGCGTCAGGTCAAGCTTGGCGCTGACATTCGAGGTGATCAGCACGGGCAGCCAGCCGATGAAGAACATCTTGCTGGCGACCTGCTTCTTTTTGTCCCAGAGGTTGAAGGTCTCATCAAAGCCGCGCTCGACGCCAATCTTGAGCTCGCCGGTGCTCGGCTCGACCGTGCCCTCGCCGTCGACGACCAGGCGCTTAAGCGTGCCGCTACAATGGTCTTTGGCCCAGTCGACCTGAACCGGATGGGGCGGAAGGTGCCCTTCGCAGGTACGCCCATCGACGACCCAATCGTGCCAGGAGCTGCCGTCTTCGAGCAGGTCATCGAGGGTGATATTTCCGGCGTAATATTGGTCGTAGAGCGCGCGACACTCGGCATTGTTATTGGCGAAATCAAGCGATGCGATGATGTCGTTGCAGGAGGCGCCTTCCGAGGAGAACCAGCCCCAGCCGGTGGACCGGGTCGTGGTGAATTCGCAGCGACCACTGCTGCGATTGCAGGTGGCCGCGCGGTTGGCGCCGCGCGCGGCGTTGGGGAAGCAGTCCGCGGTGGCCGAACAGGTCTGGGTGCCCTGGAATTCGGTGCGGCGAACGTCGTTATCCGCGTCGATCTCCATGTCAAAATAGAACTGCGCGCTGACATTGATGCTCGGCTCGGCTTCCATCGTGACGCCGCCGAAGGTCTTGCTGACCGACTCGCTAAACGTCTTGCTGCCCTGGATATTATACTCGGGGACCTGACTGCTCAGCCCTTGCTGGCGCGAGCCAAGCGCGCCGTCTGCGCCCATCGTATCGGAGCTCGGGCTCGACGATAGTGAGCCTTTATAGACCGCTTCGGTGATCGCAGCCTGGCGGGTTTGATAAATGACCTGATCGCCGGCGTATTCAACGCCGGTGATCTTGCGCAAAAACGCCTGGTCCTCGACCACCGACGCCAACACGTCGCCGTGCTCGAATTGAGCGGCGTCCAGGCTAAGCGGCGCGATGATGCGGCCGGGCTCAACGATGAGCTCGGCGAGCAACTCTTCGCTGACCTGATGCGTCCAGGGCATCACGATATTCTGCTCGCGCTCCACATATTCATCGCCCAGGTTTTTAAGCGCGTCCGGCGGCGTATCCGAAGACTCGGAGGCCGAGTTGGAGTTCACGATCTTAGCCGATTCGCCGCAACCTGCCAGCGGCATACTAAGAAGCAATAAAGCGCTTGAAATGATGAGCCAGGAGGGTCGGTTTGTTTTCCGAAGCATTTTGGGTCCCTTATTGCTGCATTAATTATCAGAAGATTTGTAGAAAATTTTGCGGCCAATGCGGCGCAGAATCAGAACGTAACCTCTTTATCTACCCCGTCGGTCGCAACCTTAAATTTGCCCGACACGGTTGAGCCATAAACCTTGACAATCGCGATGACGAAGCAGGCGATGAGGATCAACAGAATGATATATTCTGTGGATGTCGCGCCGACTTCGTCGCGGTGCCAGCGAGCTAAACTGTTTTTTATTTGGCTGGTCATAAGCGATTCATCGATAAATAGAGGCAGTAAGAGAACCGGACCGCTTCGGTAAAACCCCAGCTCAAGCGATACAGCGCATCATCCAAGTGATTAAAAGAGGTCCCCTGGGCTTTGGCAGCCGACTAAAGTTGCCACAGACAACCCTGACGAACACTCTCATCATATTAGAAATATATGAATATTTGGCGAACACGTCAATTGGAGTCGCTTTTTAATTATCGCCCAAACGGAGGCCATGATGTCCTCGGTTTAGAGCGCCGAAAGGTCCGGCGCTCATCGCTGGTTGTTGTATGGTGACCGCGCCCTTAGTATGCTCAGGTTACCAAGCGCCGCTATTTTGTTCGTATCGACGCGCGCAGCTCACGACACTTTGGGACGCCCGGCCCCCCGTCCAAGTGACTGGCTTTTGAACAACTTCGGACCTGGGTCCGATTGACGCAATGGAGACGCCGAATGATTCACCTGTCAAAACGACGTGCGTTCATCAGCTTATTCTTGCTCTGCCTTTTGGCATTGGGCGCGTGCTCGGACGACCAGAATACCGACGGCGGCGATACCTATTCTGACGTGACCCCGGCGGACACCCGGGGCGCGGACGCGGGCGAGGATGCCCGCACCAACAACGACCCGAGTGATGTGCGCGAGGAGCGCGACACTCGCCAGCCCCGCGACACCGATCCGGGCTGGGATTGGGACCTGGGCGGCGACGTCGAAGAGGAGCCATTCGCGCTTGAGCGGGTGCTCCCGGCGTCCGGCCCGATGCAGGGCGGCAACCGGGTGCGCGTGGTCGGCACAGGCTTTGAGCCGGGGACGCGCGTGTTTTTCGGCGAGCATGAGATGACCGTTGAGGTGACGCGCACGCAGATGCTCGGGCGGGTGCCCGCGAGCAACTCGCCGCGCGTCGTCACGGTCAAGGCGATTGGGCCGGACGGCGAAGTCCGCGCGCTCCCCGACGCCTACGAATATGTTGAGGGGCTCACGGTCGAGCGGGTGACGCCGCGGCGCATCCCGACCCGTGGCGGTGTCGAAGTCGAGGTGCGCGGCAGCGGGTTCTCGCCCGATATGGCGGTCAACTTCTCGGGCACCCCGGCCCGTCGCATCACCTATATTGACTCGGGCCTTTTGCGCGTGCTCACCCCACCGCGCCCCGCCGGCCAAGCGGATCTACAGCTCACGACGCGCTCCGAATCGGCCCGCGCCGCCAACGCCATCGAGTATTATGAAGAGCTCGCCATTACGGAGGTTCGCCCGGCCAGCGGCCCCGTCGGGGGCGGGCAGACAGTGACCCTCAAAGGCAGCGGCTTTGAATCCGGCATGCGCTTTTTATTCGGCGGCGAGTCCGCCCAGGTGTTGTCGGTCGACGCCCGAAACGGCAGCGCCACCGTGCGCACGCCGGCGCACGCCGCCGGCCTGGTGTCGGTCAGCGCGCAGACCAGCAACGACAACGCGATCTCGACGAACGCCTATCTTTACACCGCCAACGCCACCGCGCAGATCGCCGCGATTCGCCCGAGCGTCGGACCGACTTCGGGCGGTACCGACGTTGAGATTATCGGCGTGGGGCTAAACGGCGCGGGCGTCGCGTTTGACTTCGGCGCGAATCAAGCCACCGTGATTGCCCGCGACGATAGTTGGGCGCGGGTGCGAACGCCCGCGGCTCCGGCGGGGCGCGTCGACGTGACGATGCGCAACGCCGGCGGCGAAATCGGCCGGCTCACCGACGCCTTTGAGTATCAGCAGGCCCTTGAGATCGCGTCGCTGAGCCCGAGCGAGGGACCGGTAGCCGGCGGCACTTCGGTGACGATTCTGGGGAGCGGATTTACGGGCGCCGAGCGCGTCGAGTTTGGCGGCATCGCTGCCCCATTCACGGTTGACTCCGACACCCAAATCACCGCCCAATCGCCTGCGCACGGCGCGGGCCTGGTGGACGTGCGTGTATCGCGCGGGGGCGTGGCCAGCGTGGCCGAAGACGCCTTTAATTATACCCAGGCCCTCGAAATCTGGGGGTTCACCCCGATCCGCGGCGCCATCGCCGGCAATACCTATGTCGAGGTGCGCGGCCAGGGATTCTACGGCGAGCTCCGGGCCTATTTCGACGATATCGAGGCCACCGATGTGCAGCGCGTGGACCGCAATAATCTGCGCCTCTACACACCGCCGCACGACGCCGGTGAGGCCGAACTGCGCATCGAGGCGCGCTCTACGGCCCCGGGCGACTCCCAGGAGACGATCCGCAGCGCCACGGGCCCCTACCCCTTCGAGTTCTATAACCCCGCAAATCGCTTCGGCGGCGCGTCGGGCGAGGAAGTCGCCGGCTCGGTCAACGTCTCGGTCTACGCCGATGGCGGCACCCCGATCCCCAACGCCTTTGTGATGCTGTCGACCCGCGGCGACACCCAATACCAGGGGTTCACCGACGCCAACGGTCAGTTGACCCTGTCGGGTCCGCATGTGCTGGGCCCGCAGACGGTCACCGCCACGGCGCGTGACTTCTCCAGCGCCACGATTCACGCCATCGACGCGGAGAATATCACCCTCTTTTTGACCTATCTGGTGCTCGACCCGGACGGTGAAGGCGGCGGCGGCACCCCCGGCCCGCCCATTCCCTCGGCGCGCATCCGCGGCGAAGTCCTCATTCAGGGAAAACTCGCCAACCCCGACGACCAACACACCTACGATATGGCCGTGGTCGGCACCACGCGCAGCGCGCGCGGCGGCGGCCGGCTCAACCCCGGCCCGGGCGCGACCGTGATGGGCTCGGGGCGCTACGATATTGTGTCGCGCACCGGTGACCTGGCGACCGTCGCGCTCTGCGGCGTTTATAATGAGACGACCGACGTCTTCACCCCGCAATTTATGGGGATCGAGCGCTATATGGTCGTCAACGATCAGGAGACCTACGAGGTCGATCTTGTCTGCGATATCCCGCTCGACCAGGTCGCGCGGGTCAAGCTGGTCAACCCGGTCTACTCGCCCCAGGGCCCCGACACGAACCTCGTCCAGATCCACTGGGATTTCGGCATCGACGGGGTCTTCACCGCCCCGATTATGGGCCGCGGCTTCGCGGATATCGTCGAGGTGCCCGCCCAACCCGAGGCGACCGGCGTGCTCCAGGATTTGCGCTATAGCCTGGTCGGCGGCAGCTTCACCGGGCAATACTCGCCGTCGACTCAGTCCATGCTCGACGGCGTGAGCACCCTGGAACATATCATCGTCATGCCCCCGCTGCTCGACGTGCCCGAGCCGGTGTCACCGGTGGTGGGCGGAAATATCGTCAATAATACGGTGGTCTTTCAGGTCGACGGCCCGCACTACGCCGACTTCTATTCGGTGCAATTCGTCAACGACGACGGGCTGCCCTTCTGGGAGTTGGTCATCCCGGGCGACCAACATACGATCCGGCTGCCCGACTTCCCCGACTTCTCGTTCTTGCCCGAGGAGCAACGCCCCAACCCCTGGAATACGAGCCGCATCTACATGACCATGATCGGCGTGCGCTCGGCCCCGGACTTTGTCTTCGAGGAGTTCACCTACCGCGACCTGCGCTCGGAGCGCTGGAGGGCGTATTCGCTGACGCGCTGGAGCTTTTTGCCGCCGCTACCCTGAGGACGCGGCGCGAAAATTCGCGTCAGAGCTCCATGCGGAAGGGCTCGCTGGACACCAGCTCCAGGTGGACCTTGGGGCTGGGCATCAGCTCGAAGAAGGTCAACTCCGGCTCGGCGCGCACCCGCCAGGGCCAGGAGGCCGACCCCAGCCCGCGGCTAATATAGAGGTAGCTGTCGCCCAGGCGGTAGGGGCCGGCATAATATTTGGTCCCCATGCGTTCTGCGATTCGATGGGTGACCCCGACGATATTGAATTGAAAGCCGTGGGTATGCCCGCTCAGGATCAGGTCGCCGCCCATCTCGGCGCACGGCGCGGCGATGGCCGGCACGTGGTTCAGGGTGAGGCAGAATTTATCGTCCTCATAGTCCTCAAACGCCGCGTCGACGTCCGAGTGGCGCGTGACGTGGTCGTCCACCCCGACGATGGTCATCGGGGTGCCCTTCCAATCGAAGACCACACTCCTATTATTTAGAAGTGGAATCTTATAGCGCTCGAACGCGTTGAGGCAGCGTTCAGTATCCGCCCAATGGTCGTGATTTCCCAGCACGGCGTAGGTGGGCGCGCTCAGCTGACTTAAGGTCTCAATACAGGGGTCAATATCCGCGGCTCGATAGCCGATATAATCGCCCGTGAGGGCCACCAAATCGGCGCCCGACGCGTTGACATAGTCGACCACCCGCGCCATATGACGCGCCTTGACCCAGCGTCCCAAATGGACATCGGTAATCTGGGCGATCGTCAGCCCCCGCAGCCCCTCGGGCACCTTGGGGTGGCGCAGCACGAAACGATTTACTTCAACTTCTTTGAGAGGGTTGATCATCGGGACAGACCGTCCTAGCTTGTGCGGCCCGCTGGAACTCGAGCGGGCCATTGGATGCTGTTAAATAACGCGCACCGTCAAATTATGAATACAAAAACTGTCGTGTAAAACGTGCCCATTTTGGGCCTGCAACCCAGAGTATCTGCTCTCCAAACGCTCACAAGGTTCTTATAGATGTCCTATAACCCCACAAATCCGCTCATCGTCCAGTCGGACCGAACCGTCCTCTTAGAGACGGCCAACGAAAAATTTGAAGAGGCACGCGATGCTCTTTCGATCTTCGCGGAGCTCGTGAAATCTCCCGAGCATATTCATACCTACCGGGTGTCCGCGCTCTCGTTGTGGAACGCGTCCGCCCTTGGTTATAGCCCATCTCAGGTCAAAGAAAAGCTCGCCGAATATAGCAAATATGACGTCCCCGACAGCCTGCTCTTCGACATCGACGATTTTATGTCCCGCTACGGGCGCATCAAATTGATCGCCGAAGATGACGAGCATTGGCTTATCAGTGAGGACCACCTTCTGCTAGCCGAGGTGGTGCGCCAGAAGAAGGTCGAGCCCTTTATCGAAGGCGAAGTCAAGAACGGCCGGGTGCGCGTGACCAAGGATCAGCGCGGTTTCGTCAAGCACGCCCTCATCCAGGTCGGCTACCCCATCGAGGACCTCGCCGGCTATGTCGAGGGTGACCCGATCGACATCAACCTACGCTCGCCCACCCTGGCAGGCAAAGAATTCGGCCTGCGCGGGTACCAAAAAGAAGCCGTCGACGCCTTCTGGGCTGGCGGCACCGAGCGCGGCGGCAGCGGCGCCATCGTGCTGCCCTGCGGCGCCGGCAAGACGGTTGTGGCCATCGGCACGATGGACGTCGTCAAAGAGATGACGCTCATCCTGACCACCAATATTACCGCGCTTCGCCAGTGGCGAAACGAGATCATCGACAAGACCGATATCGACCCCGACCTGGTCGGCGAGTACTCGGGTGAGAATAAGGAGATCAAACCGATCACCCTGACCACCTACCAGATCCTGACGTACCGGCGCAGCAAAGAGGACGAGTTCAAGCATTTCGGCCTGTTCAACGAGGCGAATTGGGGCCTGATCGTCTATGATGAGGTTCACCTTCTGCCGGCTCCGGTCTTCCGCGCCGTGGCCAACCTGCAGAGCCGCCGGCGCCTTGGCCTCACCGCCACCCTGGTGCGAGAGGACGGCAAGGAAGATGAGGTCTTTAGCCTCATCGGCCCCAAGAAATACGACGTCCCGTGGCGCGTGCTCGAGAAGAAAGGCTTTATCGCCACCGCTCAGTGCATCGAGATGCGCGTGCCCTTCCGCGACAATGAGCTTCGCCTGAGCTACGCGATGTCCGAGCCGCGCGAGAAATACAAGCTCGCCGCGACCAACCCGGCCAAGCTCGAGGTCGTCGAGATGCTGCTCGAGAAGCACAAAGGCGAGCAGATCCTGGTCATCGGCCAATACCTGGACCAGCTCGACCAGATCAAAGAATTGACCGGCGCCCCGATCATCACCGGGCGCGTGCCGCAGCCCGAGCGCGACGTGCTCTATAAGAAGTTCCGCAGCGGCGAAGTCCCGGTGCTCGTCGTCAGTAAGGTCGCAAACTTCGCGGTCGACCTGCCCGACGCCAGCGTCGCCATCCAGGTCTCGGGCACCTTCGGCAGCCGCCAGGAAGAAGCCCAGCGCCTCGGGCGAGTGCTTCGGCCCAAAGCCGACAATAACACCGCGCATTTCTATAGCGTGGTCACCCGCGACACCACCGAGCAGGACTATTCCAATAAGCGCCAGCTCTTCCTGACCGAGCAGGGCTATCGCTATCATATCGAGACGATCACCTGATTCGATTCGGGTTCGTCCGCCGGCCTAAAAATCGGCACTAAAAAACGCCGCCCCGCATCACTGCGGGGCGGCGTTTTTTGCGGTCATGCACACGCGCGCTTAGTAGGCCTCGACCTTCACCTTGACCTGATAGTCCAGCTTAATGTCGGCGGTCGACGACTCCACGCTAAACAGCGCGTCGAATGTCTGCTCCGCCGGCCGGCTCCAGACGATCTGAAACTCTCGATTATCGCCGGACCATTGGCATTCGACGCTGGGGTCGGAGTCACAGATGCTCACGCCAGAATTCCAATACGGAAAAATATCGAAGAACTCCCGGTCACACCCCGCCCCGAGCGTGACCGTCGCGGTGATCTTCGCCGCCCCTGCGATGCAGGTATTTGGCGAGCGATTATCCACAAAGATGCGGTAAATATCGCGCTCGTACCCGCATAATTGTGTATCATAGGCGTGGGAGGAGCCCAAAAACCCGTCGCACCAGCCCTTACCCGGCCCGAAGACAGAATTGGGGCCAAGCAAAATCGGCGAGGTATACGAATCACCCATCTCCAGGGGGTCTGCGCTGCAGGTCGCCTCGGCGCCGGGCATCTCGCAACGGTTGACCTGGGGGCCGGCGTCTTCGCCGTCTGTCGCGTCCGCCCCGGCCGAGTCAGGCGCGCCCGAGTCGGTCGCCGCGTCAGCGTCTTTCGACACATCCTCGCCAGAAATATCGTGCCCGGGAACGACCGCGTCCGCCGACACGCAGCGCTGCGCGATGCACTCCTCGCCGAGGAAACAATCCTCCTGCGTTGAGCAGGCGCGCGCGCCGTCATCGGAGCATCCCGAGGCGACCACGCCCGCCCACAGAAGCGCGGCGAGCAGCAAGATATAGCGGTTTGGGCCGTGTACGCTCATCATCTCAACTCAGGTGGGCAATCCACATTGTTCTCACCCGAATCGCGCGCCTACGCGCGAGCATCCGGGCCTGGCCGGCGTCGACTTATTGACTCTCGAGCGTGCGGGCAAACGGCTTGCTATAGCCGACGGCGACATGCGTCGGCCCGTCGACGCCCTCGTCGATATCGGCGAGCATCTGGTATTTCTCGGCGCGCATCTCGATGACCCCGGGGTGGGGGTATTCGCCGGTAACCTCCGGGACCAGCGCCCGAAAGCGCTCGCGCGCCTGCTCAAGGGTGATATCGTCGCGCTTGATATCCAGGGTCGAAACGCGGTCGCCAATCCGGGGCCAAAAACCGACGCGCACCGACAAGATGCCGTCCTTACTTTTGCGCAGCACGCACCCACGGAACCAGGCGTTCTCACCGGCGTCGCCGGCCCGGTATTCCATCGTCTTCGGGCAGATTTTGGCGAGCTCGGCGAGGGCGGCGTCTTTTTCCTGGCCTAGATAAATATTACCGATCCCGACCAGGCCCGGGCCGCGCTCGCCGGCTTCGGGGACGAAGAGCTCCGGGGCGTCTTTGAGAATCGCGGCGTGCTCCTCGGCGGTGGGCGCCACATCGCGGGGTTTGCACGCGACCAGGGAAATCGCGACGGTCAGGAGAATGAGCCCGGGGTATTTCATGATATTTTCCGTCTTCAACTACATGGGATTCATACGAGTACACGGCTCTGGCACATAGCACTGAGCCCGCGCAGAGACCATAGAGATCTCGGAAGCCAACGCGGCAAATATTGGGCAAAAACCCCGGCGCAATCTATCTTAGTGTGTGATATTGATATTGGCCGTTGCGCAGGTCTTTTGTTAAGCTCCAGCCACGTTTTGGCTGCGCATTTGCAGTATATATGGAGAGATTATGCACGCCCCCCACCTGTCCCGAGCCCGCCGTCCTCGCTGGTCCACAAAAATCACGCGCTACGCGGGTGTTTTCCTCGCCCTATCGCTCCTCACGAGCGCCTGCGCCGACGACGACGCCACCGCCGACGACGGCGCGCAATGCTCCATCGACAATCCCTGCCCTGAGACTCAGAGTTGCCTGCAGGGGGTGTGCATCGCGCGCGAGATAAGCCAATGCACCTACGACTCGGATTGTCCGGGGGGCGATTATCGCTGCATCGACCAGACCTGCAAGCTGCCGACGCCCGACGCGGGGACCAACCCGAATAACAGCTCGGATACCACGGGCAATAATACTCTGCCGGACACGACGCCGGGCGACGCGCCGCGCGTTATCTCGACCAGCCCGGCCAACGGCGACAGCGACGTCGCGCTGGACACCCAACTCACGATTAAGTTCAACGAGCCGATGGACCCGGTTTCGATGAATTTCTATTCGTTGGTATTTCGAGACGCCAATAATATGAGCCTCGACGCCGACATAGAATACGACGCCGAGACCTACACCACCACGCTCTCCCCGATTGAGCCGCTCAAGCCGGCCGAGGGCTATACCCTCGAGATTCGCTCGGGGGTGCGCAATATGGGAATGGTCGGGGTGAACCCGAAGGTGACCGTGGCCTTCTCGACCGCATATGAGGAGCCGGCCAAGCACGCCACCCTCGCCCGCACCTGGGCCCCGCTTATCTACCAGGGCATCGACCTAAACGAGGGCGTCACCCCGAACGAGCAGGGCGATAATATCGTCAACCCGACGCGCCCGGACGCCGACATCCCGACCCGCATTGACTTCGATGGGAACCGCTCGGCGGTGGACAATCAGAGCAATTCGATGCGCGCCGCGACGCCCATCAACGCCTCGATCTATTATAGCGTGACCGAGTCCACCAGCTATTATTTCCTGCATTATTTCCTCTATTATCCGTCGCGCTACGGGGTCGACACCCGGGCGGAGCACGACTTCGCGGGGCTGCTGGTGGTGGTCGACAAGGCCACCGACAAGATGCTGATGACCGAGAACGTCTCGCTGGCCGCGGCGCGTGAGTTGACCAATGGATTTAAGCCCGAGGGCAGCCCGGCGCGGGTGCCCGGCGGCGACCTCGGGGACCGAAGCATGAGCACCTTCCCGCTCAGCCAGCTCGAAGACGGCACGCACTTCCCGCTCTATGTGCCGGCCGGCAGCCACGAGGCCTGCCATTGGTACCAGACCGGGCGAGACGGATTCTGCCTGCACGCCAGCGCGCAATTCCCGGGACCGTCGACCGGCGCAGCGCCCGGCGCGGCGCGCCCCACCAGCGGCGTCGTCCTTCGCCCGGGCGACACCGGCCAGACCTTTGAGCAGGCCACTAAAAATGCAGACACCGGGTTTTGGGAGATGCGCTACGAGCTGCTCCCCATCCCCAGTAGCCTGTGGACGCTGCGCGGCAATTACGACACCGACGGGCTCTTTGAGCTGCCGTTTTCCTATCGCCCCGAGGGCACGGATCGCCCGACCGGCGTGGGCCCCGACGAAGTCCTGATGCTGCCGAAGAACCTGCAGAGCAACGCCACCGACGCCAACGGGCGGCTGCCATTTAGCTGGCTGGCGACCCCGGGGAAGCGAAACCAGGGCCAATGGCTGCTCGACCCGGTCTATATCGTGGAGAACCGCTACGTCCTCGGCGCAAGCCCGTCGGCCGACTATTGCTATAATTTCTTCTTAAATATCGACAATCGCGCCAGCAGCGCACACCCGGGCTGCCAGGATTGATCGTATCATCTTGTTGATTTTCAGCTTAGCGCAGGCATCTTTTATGATTCGAAAAACGTCATCAATCATCGCGGCTCTTTGCCTCTCCGCGCTCACACTGGGCCTTGGCGCCTGCTCGAGCGCGCCGGACGCCAAAGATGATCGGGCGCGGAAAAAAACGAGCATCGCGACGCCCTATCAGGTGAAGAAGCTGAGCGCAGAAGAGTTGGCCAACACCCCCTGCGGCAACCCCGACTGGGCGCAACTTCCCGAGGGCGCAGAGATCAAATCAGCCGAGCCCGACAAGGAGTCACCGACGACGCCGGCGGCCGAAGAGCCGGCGCCCCAGACAAGCAACTCCATGGCCCCGGACGCGCAAAGCGCGTCGGTGTTCGCGCAGGCCGCCCCCTGCACCTGAGCACCCGCTCCCGCATTTATAGAGAATAAGGCATGCAACACTTTATCAGCGTCGAAGAGGCGCGCGAACGTATCCTGGCGCGCCTAACCCCCCTGGGCGCCGAGCGCGTTTTCCTGGCTCAGGCCGCCGGTCGCATCCTCGCCGAACCCATCGCAGCCCCGGCGGACACCCCGCGCTTTGCCCACTCCTCGCGCGACGGTTTTGCGCTTCGATTCCAAGATATTCAGGGCGAAACGGGCGCGCTTGAGCTCGTGGGTTCATCGGCCGCCGGGGCCCCCAGCGAGCGCGAAGTCGGCCCGGGCCAGGCCGCGCGCATCACCACCGGCGCGCCGCTGCCCGGCGGCGCGGACACCGTCGTGATGCTCGAATATTGCAGCGTCGACGCCGCCGCCAACCTGCTCACCCTCGACGCCCCCGAAGCCGTAAAAATGGCGCAATGGGTGCGCCAGGTGGGCGAAGATATGGCCGCAGGCGAAGTCATCCTCGAGCCGGGCGTGCGCCTGGGCGCGGCCGATGTCGGCCTGCTCGCCGGCTTTGGCCGCCCGATGGTAAACGTCACGCGCAAGCCGCGGGTCGCCATCGTGAGCACCGGCGACGAGCTGGTCGACCCGGGCACCCCGCCCGGCCCCGCCCAGATCGTCAACTCCAACGCCTACCTGCTCGCCGCGCTGGTTGAGGAATACGGCGGCGTCGCCCAGATCCTGCCCATCGCGCCCGACGACGAAGACGCGATTCGCCAGGCCTTCGACGCGGCCATCGCCGGGGCGGACCTGGTGTTGAGCAGCGGCGGGATGTCGGTCGGCGAGTTCGACCTGACCCGCCCGATCGTCGACGAGCTCACCGGCGGCATGCATTTTTGGAAGATCCGCATCAAGCCCGGAAAGCCGCTCGCCTTCGGCGTCGCCAGGGCCGACACGGCGCCGACGCCGCTGCTCGGGCTGCCGGGTAACCCCAACGCCTGCTTCGTCGGCTTTCACCAATTCGTGCGCCCCGCGCTCGACTTGCTCAGCGGTGACGGCGCGCAGGTGGCGGCCGACCCGGGCGCGCCGCTTGCGTCCATCCCGGCCACCCTGGCCACGGCGGTCAAGACAACCCCGCGCCGCCGCGTCTATTTAAGCGGTCGGCTCGAGGAGCCGGGCCCGGACGCCACCGGCGCGCGGCCGATCTTTTACCCCACGCCCAACCAGAACTCGGGCAACCTTCGCCTCTTCTGCCAGGCCACGGCCTTTGGCATCGTCGACGAAGGGGTCTCCGAGTTAAACGCCGGCGATGAGATTCGCGTCGAGAAGCTCTGACTACTCGGCCAGCACACAGGCCTCGGGGATGTCGCCCTCGCGGGTTTCGAGCATCGCCTGGGCGGCGCTGACCACGGAGCGGCAGGTGTCCGGGTCACTGATCCCGGCGGTCATCTCTCCGCAGGCTTTGCCCACGCCCTCGAAGTCCTGGATCGCCGCGCAGCAGCGGGTCATTTGCTCGCACTCGGGCGCCTGACATCCGCTCAACCAGGCGGCGCCTAAAAGCAGGCCGAAGAAAAGCAGGAGTGAGGATGAAATCCTTTTGGCACGACGCGTGTTATAGCTCATAATAATCTCGTTTTCGGGATCAATCTGACACTTTGTCAGCGGACAGAGTTTTGATTACGATGCATTTACTATAGACTGCAAGCCTAACGATCTGCCGAATATCTTTTAGCTCTGAGGTGCTCGCCTCATATGCTAAGCGCGTGCGTGCTCGCGCCCATCAACCTTCGCCGTACTCTGGACAATTGGTGTCTCAGCCTTCGTCGCAAAAACATATGTTTGGCCGCTATGAATTGGTCGCCCACCTGGCGACCGGGGGCATGGCCGAGATATTTCTTGCCCGCGAGCGCGGCCTGGCCGGCCTGGAGCGGCTGGTCGTCATCAAGCGCATCCTGCCGAAGCTGGCGGGCGACGCGTCCTTCGTCGATATGTTCCTGCGCGAGGCGCGCATCATCGCGCGGCTGAGCCACCCGAACGTCATCCAGATTTTTGAGCTCGGCGAAGAGAACGGCAATTATTATATCGCCATGGAATATATCCACGGCAGCACCGTGCGCGAGATGCAGGTACTGGCCGAGAAGGCCGGCTCGGTGCTGCCGGTCGAGGTGACCTGCTCGGTGCTCGACCAGGCGGCGCGCGGCCTGCACGCCGCCCACGAGCTGCGCGGCCTGGACGGCAACCCCCTGGGGCTGATTCACCGCGACATCTCCCCGCATAACCTGATGTGCACCACCGAGGGCTTCGTCAAAGTCCTGGACTTTGGCGTCGCCAAGGCGTCTCGCGGCGTTGAGGCGACCCACTCGGGGCACCTCAAGGGCAAATTCGCCTATATGTCGCCGGAGCAATGCCAGGGGCATAAGCTCGACCGCAGGGCGGATGTCTTCGCGCTGGGCATCGTCATCTGGGAGTCGCTGACCGGAAAACGGCTTTTCAAGCGCGAGAAAGACCTCGATATGATGCGCGCGGTGGTTCAGGAGCCGAGCCCCGCACCCAGTGATTATAACGCGCGGGTGCCGGCCGAGGTTGACCGCGTGGTGCTGCGCGCGCTGCACAAAGACCGCGAGCAGCGCTACCAGACCGCCGAGGCGTTTCGCAGCGAGTTGATGCAGGCCTGTCGCGACCAGCGCATTCGCTACGGCGAAGATATCCTGGCCAAATACCTCGAAGAGCTCGCCGGCGTGGAGCTGAAGAACCGTCAGGCGACCCTGCAGGATGCCCTGGAGCGCTCGCTCACATCGAACGAGCAGCGCGGCTTGTTGCACCGCACCGGGTCGGGGTCGCGCTCGAATATGGAGCGCCCGTTGGATGAGCACGGGGCGGCGACCGTGGTCGCCGGCGCCCGGCGCGCGGCCCTGCCGCAGCCCTATCACCCGAATATCCTCACCGGTGAGGACGCGACTCCGCCCTCGCCGACCCGCAGCCGCTCGGGCTTCTCCCAAAACCGACGCGCGCTGCTGCGCTCAGACCTGTCACAGCCAAGCCCGTCGCGCCCGGCCTCGCCTCAGCCGACCCCGTCGCCAGTGAGCCGCGCGCAATCGGCGCCGCACCCTTCGGCCCCGACGCCCTCGTCGGCGCGCCGCGACGACTTGCGCGAAGATACCCAACAACACGCCCAGGCCAACGCCCCAGCGGCGAGCCAGGGCGGCGGGCCGGCCAACCCGCCCGCCGCGCCCAGCCAGCAGCGGACCATCTGGTTCGGCGCAGGCGTGCTTGTTCTGGTGCTGGCCGCCCTGGCGCTCTTTATCGTCAACCCATTCACCCCGGGCGAGGAGACCTCGACAAGCGCCGAGCACGCCTCGAAGCAGGCGCCGGTCTTGCTCGGCGAGACGCTGCGCATTGGCTGGGCGCCCATCGCCCCGCACGACCTCTTATTCCCCGAGGTCTCGCTGCTCACGCCCTATCTTGAGAAGACCCTGCAGCGCCCAATCTCGGCCGAGATCACGCCGAGCTACGAGGCCCTGTCGGAGGGCTTGCGCAGCGGCAAATACGATATCGCGATGCTCCCGCCGCTGCTCTATGTCCAGACCCAGGCGGCCGAGCCCAAGATCCAATTCCTGGCGCTGCGCCAATTCGGGGGCGCGACCTCCAGCGACTCCCTGCTGGTCACCCGCATGGACTCGAGCATGCGCGCCCTCAAAGACCTCGAGAATAAGGTCTTCTGCTTCACCGACCGCGGCTCAACCACCGGCTATTTCCTGCCGCGCGCGCTGCTGCGCCGCAACGGATATGACCCGGAGACCTTCATCAAAGAGATCGTGTGGAGCGGCGACCATATCCAGGTCCTGCGCGACCTCTTGGACGGGAAATGCGACGTCGCGGCGACCTATTCGGGCTCATACCTCAGCGCCGACACCTTTGGCGTGCCCATCACGCGCATCCGCATCATCCAGGTCGCCGGACACGTCCCCCAGGACACCGTCGCCGCCAGCCCGATGCTCCCGGCTTCGGTCGCGAATCAACTGCGCGACGCCCTTCTGGCCTTCGACCCCCAGAAGGAATACGGCGTGCCCGAAATTGGCGAAGTGCTTCGAATCAGTGGGTTTTCCGAGGGGTCGGACGACGATTTCGAAGACCTTCGAAAGTCGCTCAAATATTACGACGAAGCCGCTAAGAAGGCGGGGACCAAGCCCTGAGCGCCGCCGCTAGCGGCGGACGATAAGGCAAAAAACTCAGCGCCCCGAGAGATTCAATTTCGGGACCACGCGAAGCGCGAACACCTCCACCAGATCTTTATCCAGCTTATTATCCTCGGCCTCCATGCGCAGCACGCGCACCGCGCCGTCGGCGGTCGCGGCCTTTCGGTAGGGGCGGTCGGCCGCGGTGAGGGCGTCGAAGATATCGGCGATGGTCAACATGCGAACCTGGGGCAAAATATCCGGGCCGACCAGCCCGTTGGGATAACCGCTGCCGTCGAGCTTTTCGTGGTGGGCGCCGGCGATGCACGGCACTTTCTTGAGCTCTTTACCCCACGGGATCTGCTCAAGATATTGCTCACTTCGGCGCGCATGGGAGCGCATGCTCTCCCATTGCTCCGGGTTCAGCGTGCCGCGGCGAATGCAGAGATTTTCGACCTCAAAGGGGGTCAGCAGCGGGCAGCGCTTGCCGTCGACCCCGATATAATGACGCGCGCCGATTTGCTTGATCCGCTCGATCTGGGCGTCCTCCAAAAACGGGGCTTCGGCGACCCGCATGATGAAGGCCAGGTCCTGGTCGATCTTGGCGCAGTCACGGGCGTAGCGCGCCTCGAGCTCCTGAAAATGCGCGGCGCTCAAGGCATCTTGCTGCTTGCCGAAATGCCCGCGGATCAGGCGCTGATAGTGAAGGGTCTTGACCGTCTCGAAGCGCTGGGCGAGCAGCACCAGGTGGTCGGGGGCCAGCCGCTTTTCTTTGCCCAGGACGCTCTCGGGGACCGCGATCTTGCCGAAATCATGCAGCAGCGCCGCGTAGCGCAGTTCCTTAAGCTCCCGGCGGTCCATATGAACCTCGGCGAGCACGCCGGCCTGAACCTCGTTGACCGTCTCGGCGAACTCCACGGTATAATCGGCGACCCGCTGGCTATGACCGGCGGTGGTCGGGTCACGCGCCTCGATCGCGTTGACGCTGGCGGCCACGAAGCTCTCAAATATCTCGACGATATTGTCCGACAGTTGCGCGCGCTCCAGGGCGAAGGCCACGTTGGAGGCGAAGACGCTAAACAGGTCGAGGTCGGCCTTTGAGAACAGCCCGCCCATGCCGCGGGTATCGACCTGCATGATGCCCAACAGCGAATGCTGGCCCTGCAGCGGCGCGCATAGACACGCTGTGATCTGGGCGTCGAGGATGGATTGACTGATATTGTCGCCCAGCGAATCGCGCACAAAGAGCACGCTCTCGCGGCTCTCGACCACCTGGCGCAAGATGCTCTTGCTCAACAGCGGGCCCTGCTCCTTATCCTTTTTGCCCGGCAATTTTCCGCGCACCCGGGTCAAAAAGGGCTCGGCGGCGGCGATATCCTCGGGCTCGTCGGCCAGGGTGATCGCGAAGAAGTTGGCCGCGTCAAAGGCGTCGAAGATCGCGTCCACGATCAGCCGAAGAATATCATCCAATTGGGTCTGACTATTTAGCTCGCCGGCCAGCCGGAAAAGAATCGCCAGGCTGTCGTCATTGCGCGCCAGGTTCTGCGGGATCGTCTGGACCCCGGGCATCGCCGTGGTGATCATCGTCTCGCGCGGCCCGCGCGCGACCGGGCGCGCGTTGGAAGAACCCAGCCGCGGTCCGCCCACCCGCGCGCCGCCCCCGAAATTTTTGGCCATCTCGGTGGAGACGCTCGGGCTGGTTTCGGCCCACTCCTTGATCTTCACCTCGCTGGTGTCATCGACATAGTCGTCGATATCCGCGCCGCGATTTGGCCTGGAGATGGGCGGCCCCCCGCCGCCCAACATATCGCCGCTGTCGCGCACGTGAATCTTCTCGAACTCCACGCGCATCAGCGTGCGACCGACCTGAATCTCGGCGCCGTCGTTCACAAAAATATGCTGCGCCGCCGACGCATCTTTGAGCTGAACCGACTCCTCGCCCACCCGCACCAGGGTTCCGTGACGGCTGCGCAGGTCCCGATAGACCAACCCACCGTCTTCGAAACACAGCTCCCCGTGGGTATTGGAGACATAGCCGTCGCTCAAAATCAGGTCGTTTCGCGCCCCTCGCCCCACGCCAAGACATTGCCGCGCGACGAACCGACGCATCAATCCAACATCCGGGCCGCTGATCACTGTCAGCTTCACCCGTTGATATTCATTGATTTCTGAGCGTGTATTTGTCATAGGCGCGACGTGGGTTGGGCACTCATGGCCGTCGAAAGCATCACTTCAGCGACATAATCCATTATCACAGGGCCGAATCGGACGGCAATTGCTGCCCGACGCGTATCACCCTGAACGTCGATCGCCAAATACGAGACGCCCAGCCGGGATAGAAAACACCCCTCGGGCACGCCCCTTATGGCGCTTCGATATTGCTGCGCGACGCGGCCCTCACAGCGCCATAAGCTCGCCAAGGCGCGCGTATCTCGAGCAATATCGAGTCGCACGACCAAAATACGCGTGATCGACAGCTTTACAAGCGATTCGCCCGCCACAATGGCAGCTTTCGAAGTTTTTATGGCATTTTCTTGTAGTGCGATGCCGTTTTGCTTCACAATATAGGTACATAGCTTCCGGGCGACGCTGATTTTCGCCCTGTTCTTCATCACCCGAGTAACCATGCAGCATTTGCACCCAAATCCCTCCGCTCTATTTACGCGCCTCAACCGAGGACGCGTCGCGCTACTGCTCGCGCTGCTCGCGTTGCTGGTCGGCTGCGGCGCGCAGCCCGCCGCAAATATGAGCAAAGAAGACTCGGATTTCAATAATGTGGAGGTCGAGAGGCAAGAGGACGCGGGGACCTACGACGACGCGTCGACCGGCGGCAGCTACGACACGAGCCAGGAATTCGACGCGAGCTATGATTTCGACGCGGGCGCTTACGACGACGCGTCGGGCCCCACCGAGGGCGCGCCCGGCTATAACCCGGACCTTGACCCGGTCGCCGGCCCCCTGCCGGAGTGCCGCACCGAGCCCGTGGGCCCTCAGGCCAACGGACGACTCGGCGCGCGCGTCTTCGTCCCCAGCTACCGCCTCGACCTCAGCGCGCTGAGCTCCCACCAGAGCTTTCGCGCCCACATCCACCAACTCATCCGCGACGAAGTCCTGCCCTGCACCCCCGAAGAGGCCGCCTCGCTGGTCGTCTTCCCCGAGGCGATGAGCCTGCCGATGCTCCTGATCGGCCCAAAAGCCGCAGCCGCCCGGCAGATGGACGACGCCAGCCGCGCGCTGAGCTCGATGATCGCCGCAGTGCCCAACGCCTATGCTTTTTACGGCGAGAAATACCCCGACACCTCGACCAACGCGCGCTTCGCCCTCGCCATGACCGACCCCTTGGTGCGCGCGACCTACGACACATTCGGCCAGCTCGCCGCCCACTATCAGCTCTATATTTCGGTGACGGTCACGCTGCCGGCCTTCAAACGCGTCGAGGACCCCGAGCGGGTCCCGCGCCTGGCCGACCCGGATATCGTCGAGCCGCTCTACGCCTATGAGGCGGAGTCGGCCGAGATTTACACCCGACAACTTATCTTTAGCCCCGACGGCGAACTCCTCGACGAGACGCTTAAAAGCTACGTCAACCCGATGGGGCGCCAGCAGCTCGGCCTGAGCGACGCCCGGGTGGGCTCGCTGCACACCTTCGAGAGCCCCTGGGGTGCCAGCGCGGTCGCAATTTCGGACGCGGCGTTGATGCCCGATATCCAGGACCGCCTCGATGACCTGGGCGCGCGCGTGCTCCTGCAGCCCAACGCCCAGCGCGGAAGTTGGGCCGGCGCCCCCTCGACCACCAACGACGCGGACGACGCTCTCGCCCCGATCTGGCAGCCCGACCGCTTTATGCTCGGCGCCTATAATTTGGTGCAGCGCAGCCCTCGGATGACCCGCGGGTATGTCCCACAGATCACCGGCGACTTCTTCGAGCTCTACTTCGACGGACAGGTCCAGATGGTCGGCGACGCTCACCACAGCCCACAGGGCGCGGCGTTTATCGGCCAGGACAGCGCCGCCGCGGGCAACTTCTTCGTCGGCCCCTGGGTCGTCGAAGATCCAGCCGTTGCGCACCCCGAGTGGTCGACCGAAGAGCGGCGCGCGGCGCTTCGCGCGACCGGCGAACGGCTCGCCCCCGGCGCAAGCGACCCGCTCGATATTAGCGGCGTTGAGGGCGTCTGGGCCAATGATCTACCCGCGCCACCCGACACCGCCCCGGCGGTTGAGACACACCCGGCTATTGTGGCGGTCGCCGACCGCATATATGTCGCGGCGAGCCAGGGGCGCATCGGCGAGCGCGGCCTTCGCATGCAGGTCCTCCATTCCAATAGCGACGCGTGGAGCACCGACGAGAGCGCGCCGACCCCGCTGGCCGACCTCAGCATCTCGGTGCCCGACTATGACCTCATTCGCCCCACGATGGCCGCCAAGGAGGACCACCTGCACATCGTCGCTGAACTGATCGGGGACGATGAAAACCGCCTGGTCTATCTCAACTTTGATCGCGAGCAGAACCGATTCGTCGGTGAGCCCAAGATTATCGACGCCCAATTTGTCGGCCCGCGCGCATATCACCCGGACCTCAAGATCAGCGGCGACGTCCTCAACATGACCTGGGTCCAAGAGATCAACGGCGTGAACCGAGCGGTCTTCGCGCAGACCAACCTCAACGCCCCCTTTGAGAGCCTGTCGGTGCGCACCGAGATCGACCGCCGCGCCGACGAAACCATGGCCTTGCCGGGCAATATGCAGGGCGCGAACGGCCAGGCGCCGGCGAGCCAATGGGACGCGCGCCTGGCCGTGACCCAGGGGGCAATCGCGGTCACCTGGATGAATTATCGCGACTCGAATTGGGAGATCCTGGCCTCGGCGAGCGTCGACGGTGGCCTGAGTTGGTCCCGGGCGATCCGCGTGGACGCGGTCCCCCAGGGTGTCCAGGCGTTTAACGCATCGCCGACCATCGCCGCGATTAGCCGGCGCAGCTTCGCGCTCGCCTGGACCGACGCGCGCGCCACCCGCCCGAACACCCGCGTCGCCGCCGCGATGCTCACGGTCACCAGCGACGGCCAGATCCACATGCCGCGGCCCGCCACCCTGCTCGACGCAGGTCTGCTCGGCGCCCCCGGCCAGCACGACGACCTCGAGGCCAGCACCGGGCAAACCGATTGGCATTGGCGCCCGGTGATCATCCCCGAAACCCTCTACTTTTCGGTCTATTACGAGGCGTTAAGCGGCGCCAGGCGCTCCATCAAGCGCACGCGCATTGAGCGCACCACCGCCACTCAACTCATCACCGATACGGTCGCCAATGACACCGGCGCCGGTGGGTATTTCCCCAGCGTTACTTCGAATAATGGCGCAGCATTTGTAGCCTTCGAGGAGCTCGATACGCTCGAAAGCCGCGGCTCCAAGACGCGGGTCATGCGCGCCGGTGATTAATCCCTGGCGCGATAGAGCGCCAGGATTTTTCGCATCGCGGCCGACATCGCCACCGCATCCAGCGCGTCTTCTGGCACCCATTTATACGGCCGGGCGCTCGCATCATGCAGCCGCGCAGCCGGCGCGCCGACGGCATTCTTCTGGCCGCTCGCGTCCCAATAATCAGCCTCGACCTGCATCTTAATATGCGAGAAATGATGGACGAATTCGCCGATTCGCTGCAGCTGAGTCGGGTCTTCGAGCATCAGTCCGGCCGCGCTGGCGAGAAAATCCTGAAGCGCGCCAAAGACCTTCGAATCCGCGGCGCGGGCCGAAACCTCGACGCTCGGACACTCCCACAGCCCACCCCATATGCCATCGAGCGGACGCTTTAGGAGCAAAAACTCGCGCGTCAAAGCGCCGTCGTTCTGCGCGCGCAGCTCGCGGGCGACCACCAGGCTGCGCACGCGCACCGGGCGCTGGCGGGTGCGCTTGGCGGGCGACGGGAAGTCCGTGGGCGACTCGGTGCGCGACGCGTGACAAACCCCGCGCACCGGACAGTCCTCACAATTCGGATTCTGCGGGGTGCACACCGTGGCGCCCAACTCCATCAACGCCTGATTGAAGTCGCCGGGCTCCTCGGGGTCGAGCACGCGGGCGGCCAGGCGCCACCAGAGCTTCTGGAACGCCCCGCTCTTGGCGTCCCCGCGCACCGCCCGCAGCCGGGCGAGGACACGCTCGACATTGCCATCCACCAGCGGCTCGGGCTGGCCGAAGGCGATCGACGCGATCGCCCCGGCGGTGTAGGGCCCCACACCCTTGAGCTTTCGCAGCTGCCCCGCGCTGCGCGGCAGGCGCCCGCCCATCTCCTCGAGCACGGTCTTCGACGACTCATGCAAAAAACGCGCGCGCCGATAATACCCAAGCCCCGCCCACTGCTCGAGCACCTCGTCGAGGCTCGCCGTGGCCAGCGCCTCGACGGTGGGGAAGCGTTGCGCCCAGCGCTGATAATAGGCGACCACGGTCGCCACTTGCGTCTGCTGGAGCATGATCTCCGAGACCCAGATCAAATACGGGTCCTGGATGTCGCGCCACGGAAGCTCTCGCCGGTAGAGCCGATACCAGCCGAGCAAGGCGACGCGGATCGCGGCGCACTCGGCGTCGCTAAAATCAACGGCGGCCAGTGGTTGTGGAAGGTCAGATTTTGTCGGGGAAGTTGACTGCGACACGTCAGCGGGCTCGGCGTTGCGCCCGAGAGAATCGGGCGCATCATAGAATGATTCGGAAAGTTGCCCCCCAGGCCCAGGGCGATTTACTCGGCGCAGATGAGCAGCTCGACGGTCGCCTCGGCGCAGGCCGTGCAGCTTAGGGTGTCGTCGGAGAAGAACTCGCCGCTCTCACAGCGGCACTGCGAGGCGCATTGGGCGACCGGGCAACTATTATCGTCGCGCACGATCTCGAAGCCGCACCCGGCCTCGCATTTGGGCTCAACCGCCGCCGGGCACGCGGTGCATAATTTCGTGGCGTCGTTAAAATACTCGACGCTCGTGCAATCCTCCGGCTTATCAACCGCGTCGCCGCATCCGGCGAAAGCGACCAACGCCAAGACCATCAGAAGCACCCGCGCGAAGGGCGCCGCGCGGCGAACCCGCGAGCCGACCGTTGGGATAGATTCCGGAGCGACGCCTGATTTTTGATTGCTATGCATGATGCCAATTTCCAAAATTATGCCTCGCGGCGCAGTATAAAAGTCGATCAGAAGCTCAACTTAATTTTTAGCATACGAATATTGTTGCAGAAACGCCGGTCAAATCGCGCAATCGCGGGCGATTGCCAGCTCGAGCCCACGCAAACCCACTGCTCTACCAAAAGCCCGCGCGCAAACACAAGCGACACGCTTGCCCCGCGGGTGCTCTCGCTTAGATTCGGAGGAGAGTCCGCCGGCGACTGTGGATAAGGATTACTCCACAATTGGCGCACGACGCGAGACATCCCGAAATTCTTCTGTTATTATCGTGGTTCCCAAAGTCGCGGGCCTCAAGATATTTCGTAAAACGGACCCCTATTTTTCGAATTGCAGCACATCTTAGATATTGCAGAGATCTCGGCTCAGGAGTTGAGTGTTGAGCATTTTATCCAGGCATATCAAAAAGAAAGCAGCGCACGAGCCCAGCGATTTGATTGGGATGATGGGCGTGCTCGCATTTTTTTCCACAGTCCTCGCGATAGGCCCCGCGTCGGCGGCCCAGCCCCCCGCACAGCTCAGCTTTAGTGAGATCGCCCCGGACGCTACGCTCGTGGCCCGCTTTGACCGCGGCGCGCAGATCGAATTTAACCACCGAAACGACCGGACCATGGCCTCCCACGGGCATATCGCGATGGTGTCGGTGAGCGCCGCTGAGCCCAGCGCCGCTTTTTGGCCTCGACGAGAAATCAAACGCCTGCGCCTCCAAGCCCCCGCGGTGCTTGAGGTTAAGCCGCTTCCGAGCACGACCTCCTGGCTCTCGCACAGCGCCTGGGGCCTCGCCGGGGCCGGCGCGTCGCTGGTCGGCGGCGCCCTTGAGTATCGCGAGAAGTCCAACGCCCTGCAGCGCGACTACGCCGCCCTACCCGACCACGTCAGCGCGCACCGCTACCGCGAGGTTCAGCGTCAGATCGACGATACCCGCTACCTGATGCTCGCCCTCTACGCAGCCGGCGGCACCGTCATCGCTCAGAGCATCATCCTGCTCACCGATGAGTCCAACGACCCCACTGAAGCACGCGCAGAGATCGCCCCGACCTGGCGAAACGGCGGCCCCGCTGCTTACCTCAAGGTCTCCTTCTAACTAGCGCACTAACTAGCGCACTAACTAGCGCACGCGCCGTCACTCTTGCACGCGCCGCCACATCCACGTCGCTGCCCAAAAGTCGGGCTCGAAGGCAGAGCTCTGCCTAAAAAATATCTCGACAGAAATATCTTGCGCGCCCTGCCCGGCAATCCTTCCCGACGCAAGCACAGCCCCCACAATTTACATATAGAAACAGGGATCAACGCCAATTAATATTTAATTGGCTATTGATCCCATCCCCTCAAAAAATATGCAAAAACCGACGACGATTACAGTACCAAAAGAATTATCCAATCGGGTTAAAACTCGCTTGTTCATTTCTTGAAAACCTCATAGCATAAATCGACCGCAAGAAATCAAACGCCCACTAAGCGTCTGATTTCATAGCGCTTTTCAGAAAACCCAAAACCAATCACTTCCAGAATTGAGAGCCTGGATGGATTTGGGTGACCATGAAAAGCATCACCGAGTAGCACCTGTATTTCGGTAGGTTTATGAAGAAACAAGCAGTATCGTTTCGTCGTCGTTTCCTTGCCCTTATTATCATCTCAATTGCCGCCGTAGGCTGCGGCGATTCAACAGATGAGTCGATTAAGGAATTCCCCCAATACGAAGAGCCTGAGGAGAATAATGGGGACGACTCTGACCCCCTCCTTGTCTCCCTCGCGAAGGGACATAAAGATAGCGCACTCCTGGACATGCGACCGAAGGTCGACACCATTATAGAGCAGCCCACCGTGCCGACTGAGCCAACTGAGCCAACTGAGCCAACTGAGCCGACCGAGCCAACTGAGCCAACTGAGCCAACTGAGCCAACTGAGCCAACCGAGCCAACCGAGCCGACCGAGCCGACCGAGCCGACCGAGCCGACCGAGCCGACCGAGCCGACCGAGCCCACCGAGCCCACCGAGCCGACCGAGCCGACCGAGCCGACTGAGCCGACTGAACCGACCGAGCCGACCGAGCCCACTGTCCCCACTACCCCGGGAGATGGCCTGGCCTTCCTCAATCGCATCGACACGCGCGCGATGTGGGTCTGGGATGAGTCGCCCAGCGCGCGGGATATCTTAGAAAACACCGGCAACGCCCAGGTTGAGTTATTGAACTTCGCCGCAGCCCCGCATGGCGACGCGTCGCGCTCGATCAACCGCCTATTCGTTGAGACCCGCGCGCACTCGAATACCGACCGATTCTCCCAACTGCGCGCCGTCACCTACGACCCGATCACCGACCCCGCGCACCAGGGGAATCTGCGCGCCTTTTTGCGAAACGCCCACGCCCAGGGGATCGCGGTTGAGTATCTCGACGGCCAGGCCATCTGGGTCACCACCGACGCAAACGCGCAGGCCCCCCGCCAAATCTGCCGCGACATCGTCTCCTTTAACCTCGGCACCAACGACCTCGCCGAGCGCTTCGACGGCGTCCACCTCGACATCGAGCCGCACACCATCCGCAGCGGCCCCTGGGGCGGTCAGTGGTGGGAAAACCGGCTCCCTCAGGGCTATAACGCCGAGTGGACTCAGCGTTGGTTCGACATCATGAACGATTGCCGCGCGACCTTCGACGCCTATGAAGCCCAGACCGGCCACCGCCTGGTCCTGGCGAGCGACGTCGGCGCCGACTATGCCTACTATAATAAGCCGATCCTCGCGTTCTTTAACGGGCCCAATAGCCCGGTCGATTACCTGGGCATCATGAACTATTACGACAACCGCCCCAATGTGAACGGCGATCCGTCATTCTTTCACGGGGAGAACGACGGCGCGAACCTCACCGGCGGCGTCGAGCAGAACCTGGCCCTGTGGACCCAAACTCCGCTGCTCTTTGGCATCGAGACCGGGCCCTTGCAGATCGCGCCTAACGCGGCCTCCTTCTTCCAGGAGGGCTATACCGCCATGAACCAATGCGTCGATGACCTCGTCCAGGGATACGCCAATACCAAGGCGATCGGCGTGGCCATCCACCACTACAGCCCGAATTCCTACCGCGACCTTCAGCCCTAACGCGGGCTAAATGAAGGACAAATCGGCCCCGCGCTTCTTCGCAAGCGCGGGGCCGATTCCTTTTTTATGCCGATTATTCGCGACGCGCGCAGAGACTGTGCTAATCTTTAGAAGCAGGTCGTTATTGGAGCTCCCCTCTTCTCGCGAGTGCGATTATGAAACGCCAGCCATCAGATCAAGAGACTCGAAACTTCACGATGATCACCGCAGCGCTCGTCGCGTCGGTGCTTTTTTACGGGTGCATCGTGGCCTTGCTGGCCTCGGGAGTCTCGCCGCTGAGTTCCACCAACGGCGTCTTTCGCCCCAGCCCGGAGCCCCATCCGCGGCTCCGCGACGCCCGCCTCAAAGAGGCGCTGCGCAAGGACTGGTCCGCGGCGCACCAACCGCTCTCCTATATCGGCGCGCGCTCGGCCCTCTGGGGCTCGATCGACGGCGACGGGCGAAAGGCCGCAGGCGCTTATACCGGCGTGACCATCGAGTATTTTAAGCAACCGCTCCCCAACGCCGGCGCCGTCGAGCACGCCTGGCCGCTGACCCGGCTCCCCAGCGCCGCGCGCAGCGATCTGCACCATAGCTTCGCGGTCACCGGAGAAGCGCGCGCCGCCCGGCTCAACCTGCACTACGGCAGCGTAAAAGTTCCGGTCTGGTCGCGCGGCGGGTCGAAATCAGGCCCGGGCGCGCGGGTCAAACCCGTCTTCGAGGTCCGCAAAGAAAAGCGCGGGGACTTCGCCCGCGCGATGTTCTACGTCGCCACCGTCTACGACCTGAAGATCCCCCTGAGCGAGGAGCATATCCTGCGCAAATGGGACCGCGAAGACCCGCCCGACGCGGTCGAAAAGACGCGCAACGCAAAGATCTCGGCGCTTCAAAACTCGCGCAACCCCTTCGTCGACTACCCCGGTTTGACCAAACGTATTTCGGACTTCTAAGCCCCTGCGCGCTCGCGCGCCCCGTTAGGTCGTGGTGCGCGAGAGCAACACCGGCAGCAGCCGGCTGATGCTCTTATTATTGGGCTCCAGCGATAGGAGCCGCTGATAATAATCCAACGCGCTGTGGAATTGCCTCTTTCGAAACGCCGCCGCGCCCAACATATCAAACTTTCGGGCCGCGCGGCGAATATTGGCCGTCGGGACCAGCGTGCGGCGGTATTCGGCCCGACGAATCGGGTCGCGCAGCACCGCGTAGATCCGATCCAACTTTCCACGAATCGCCCCGAGGCGCGCGCGCTGGGCCGCGTCCAACCCCAGCGGCTGCTTAATCAATTCAAAATAGGCGCTCAACTCCTGATAGGCCCGCGAAATCTCGGCGTCATAGCTCGACCAATGGACCTCGAGTATGTCGAAATAATTCTCGGCCTTTAGGCGAGATTCCATCGCGTCAATGCGCATCGACGCGCGGACAAGCTCTTCCTCGGAGTTCGAGGACTCGTGCTCCGACAGCCCCGGGGTCGTCACCCTGAGCACGCCCACCGCGTCGAGCCCCGCCAGGATCGACAGCGTCGCGTCGCGTGAGGTCGGCGAGTTATGCACCACGCGGTCATAGGGACGCTCGCGCGTGAGCACCCGGTCGAGCAATTGGCGCTCATTCACCGATACCTCAAGATGATTAATGCTGAAGGCGAAATTATGCTTCCGCTTCAGATGCATGCCGAGATATCGCTGCTCAGCCTTCGCTCTCACGCTGGGCTGCGCGGTGTCATAATACGCCCGGACGCGCTCGAATAAGATCCCAACCAACGGAATCGGGGCGACATGCGCCCCCTCGGGCAACGATTCGATATGGTAGGCGCTCGCCTCGACCAATTGGGCCTGGAGAAGGCGACTGATGAGATGTCGCCGGCGCGCCCGCGCCGCGGCGCGAATCGTCGTGGCGGGCAGTAAATTTCCAGCCTTGAGCAGAGCGCTCGCCTCGCTGACTCCATGCTTCATCGCGTATTGGCGCACCGAGGCCGCCTGCGCCGGCGTCACCCGGCCCTTCTTCGCCAGACTCGTGCATAGCGAATGCTGCGCCGAGCAGGGCAGCAGTCGGACCTCGAGCAGCTGGCCCGCGCTGATCAATAACTGCGCGCGGCTCTTGCCCGAGTGAAGTTCCAGCACCGCCGGCTCACTGACACCGACCAGCGACAATAGGATCCCTGCCAACGACGTCTCTTTTAGATTCCAGTGCCGATATGCCGCGGCCTCGCCGGTTAGCAAGTCGTGGGAGCCCGTCGTGACCGAGGGCGCCTGCTCGCGGATGGTTCGTTTTTTTACCGAAGGCGTAATCTGACTGGGGGGCGCCGGGCGGGGCGTTGGGGCGCGTCGGGCGCCCGCGTCGAGCTGCTTGAGCCGGGCGCGCCGCTCGTCGCGCAGGGCCGCTAATTGCTCCTCGCCAACCTCCACCTCGAGCGTCGTCGGGTTGTCGCGCCGGGCCGGATGGACCACATCGCTGACCGGGTCGATGCCCGTCCATGACGCCGAGTCAAAGTCTAAGGTCGCGTCGCTGCGCTGAGCCCAGGGATTATGCGCCTCACCCTCCGGGCTCGGGCTGCCGAGTTCCACGCCGGGCGCGCGAAAATTGCGCAGATCCGACAAACTATCTTCCTCGAGCACCTTAGTCTCTTCATCGTCGTCCCAGCGCAACTCGCGCAGGCGTTGCTCTACGGTCTCCTCGTCATTATTCGACATGCATCGTCCAGAATGAGGGGTAGGCGCTCAACTCGAGATAGGGCGCGCAGTAATTTTCACTCCAATTAGACACCTCTTTCAGCACGTGCATTCTAAGGTGCGCACCGAGCACGATCAAGGCAATGACCTATACCCGCACTTAATAACGTCAACCAAACCCCCACTCATAACCCACTAAAATTACTGAGTTATTTAATTTCAAAAAGGCATCAATGGTTGGCTGAGATCGCTGAGTATGCGGTCGATTTCAAAGGCGTGTTTGAACCCAAGCTCCCGGCGCGCCAGCGCATCATCGACCATGCAAACGTATTTTATATGGTCGAGCTCGGGCACCGGCCAGTCGCTCATTTTTAGCGACCAGGCCGCCTTAAGCACCGCGCGCGCGACCGGCTCAGGCACCGGCCGGCGCACCTTCCCCATCATTTTTATCAGCGTCGACAACGGCACCGGCGAGGGCCCCGCGATATTATAAACTCCGCGCACCCCCGGGGTCAGCGCGCACTCGATCGCCGTGACCACGTCCTCGACGTGAATGATCTGAACCATCGGGTCAAAGCCCATCACCGTCACCGGGCGCGCCAGGCGCAGATAGCGACTCGGCGCATTATTGACCCGTCCCACGATATTCGCCGGGCGCAAAATGACGGTCTCAATCTCGGAATGACGCCAGAAAAACGTGTTGCAAAACATATCGAGCGCGATGAGATCGCGGATCGCCATGAAGTTCTGCCCCCCCATTAAGGGCGCGTCTTCGTTGAGGAATTGGTCGTTTTTGGGGTCCGGCCCGTAGACATTCGCGCTGGAGAGCACCACCACCTTGGGCACCCGGTGCTCGGCCGCCAACTCCACCAGCTTCTGGGTCCCCATGATATTGAAGGCGTGATGCTCCTCCTGGCGCGCCCGCGGGTCGTGCATGATATTGAGGTGCACCACCGCGTCCAGGTGCTCGCGCCGGAAGACATCCTCGGCACGCCGCCGGCGGATATCCACATTCTCAATCTCGATATCCTTGGGCATATAGCGCACCGGGCGCCGGTCGATGCCCACGATCTCATAGCTTCGGTGCAGCCTTCGGGCGACCGCGCGTCCCAGATTTCCGGCGATGCCGGTGATCAGAACGCGCTGCTTTCTCCTTCGTTTGGAACGACTCAAAAGAACACCCCTTTGCGCTCGCGCAACCCTGTCTGAACCAACCCGCGGATCGCCGCTTTTACCTGGTCGACCTTCTCCTCGATGACGCGGTCTTCATCATCGCTCGCCCCTTCAAAATGCATGAGCTCCCCGAAATGAATGCGGTATTTCACCGGCAGCGGCAGCGCCCCGAGCGGTCCCAGCAGCGGCCAGGTCGGCGTAATCGGGAACGCCGGAAGCCCCAGCAGGCGCGCGAAGGACTCGAAATTCCAGATCGTCGGCAACTGCTCCTCGCCGCCGACCACCCCGACCGGGATGATCGGCGTGTTGGTCTCCAGCGCCAGGCGCATAAACCCGTTGCCAAATCGCGCCAATTCATACGCCCGGTCGTAGGTCTTATTGACCCCGCGCGTGCCCTCCGGAAACACCAGAATACACCCGCCACGCCCCAGCAAAATCCGCGCGTTCTGCCGCGTGCCCACCACCTGCCCGGCGCGCGCCATAAACCAGGAGGCGAACGGCAGCGTCGCCACCCAATGCTCCACCATACTGCGCACCATACGCGCCGGCTGGCGGTCAAAGAGCAGCGCGCAGCCGATCAAAAACCCGTCGATGGGGATCTGACCGGTGTGATTGGCAATCAGAAGCACCGGGCCGTCGTCCGGAATATTGTCGATATTAAATGTCTCGACCCGAAAATAATGGCGATACAGGCGCTCGGCCACCGGGTAGATATATTTGAGGAACTCCGGCTCAAACCCGAACGGGTCGTAGCCATACTCATTTTGCCCCGCGCGCATCGAGGAAATATTGTCCCAGACCTTCGGGTCCAACCCGCCCACCAGCGCGTCGTCCAGGCGACGGCGCAACCAGCGAATCGATTCGAACACGCTTGAATCCGTATCGCTCATAATATCGTTGCCCTTTGAGGGCGCTCAGGGGTCGTTTACATGGCCTCAGCCACCATGTTTGGGGTCTCTTCAGCGCTCGCCGATGTCAGCCGCCCTTATAGGTCGCCCGAAGGTACGCGACGATGTCGTCGGACTCGTATAATTGCCGCCCGGTATTCGGGTCCACCAGGAATGGCACCATCATCTGGCCACCGCGCTTCACGAGCTCAGGGCGGCGCTTGCTGCCCTTGGCAACGTTCTGAATCAGCGCGTCGAGCTCCAACTCATCGAGCACCTCGCGCACCTTGCGACAAAACGGCGATGCCTCAAAATTATAGAGCTCCAGGAGCTGCTCGGGCTGGGCGTCGCGCGGCTTCTTGAGCCGGCTGCTCAGCCCGCGCGGGCGCAGCCCGCCGGCCAGGGCCGAGTTCAGCGTGCTCAGCGGCGCCACGGCCTTGGCCAGGGCGCTGCGCCCGCCCCCATAAGTCTCGGCCAGATAGTCAATGATGGCCTCCGACTCGTAGAGCTCGGCGCCGGTATTCGGGTCGACCAGAAACGGAAACTGCGTCTTTCCGGCGCGGGCGCTCACGAAATAGCGATTGGCCCCCGCCCCCTTCGCGCTGCTTCGCGAAATATAGGCCAGGTCCAGCCGGCTCATCGCCTCCCGCACTTTTCGGCAAAAGGGGCAGCCCTCGTATTGGTACAGCTCAAGCGGCATTTCGGGGCGCGGCGGGTTCTCGCGACAATACTCAGTGACCGTGAGCCCGAGCCCCAAACGCGCCACAGACACCAGGAGTGAATGGGCATTATTCAACTTAGAGATCATTTTGATTCCAACAAAATTAACGTCAATTAATCACAGAGCGGCGCAATCGCCGACAGCTCAAGCGCCCGCAATCCGGGGGCGTCGAAGACGCCGTTTCCATCGGTGTCGACGAAGACCGGGTTGGTGAACGCGATGACCGGCTTGCCCGAGTGCACCGGGCCGCTCGGTGAGCCGCCGTAGCTGAAGAACACGACCCAGCTATCCTCGCTAAAGGTCAACGAGACCGTCTCGGCGAAGTCGAGATGCTCGGTGGCCCCTTGGCCGCGCTGCATCACCTCGACCACCTCGCCGTTCACGATCGCGAAGAGGTGGTTTGACTGGGCCCACGCCGGCGTCTGCACGCGCACGCCGAAGTCGACGGGCTCACCGGCGTTGACCTCGAGCAGATCGCCCGGGAGCTTGCCGTCGGAGAAGTCGATAAACGCGTGCGAGCCCACCGTGACCCGCCCCGAGCGCATCGCCGTGCGCAGGTCATCGCGGGTCACGTCCTTGGGCTCCTTCTCAATGCGAAGGAAGTTTCTCGGCAGCCCGCTCTCGCCCGAAAGATCATGGGTATCGGAGTTGCCGACACCGGTCAGGCGCACGCCGTAGTTGAGCAATCCGCTCCAATCGGCCAGCAATTGGCAGGTATCGTCATAGCGGTTCACGACCTCGATGACGTCGAAGTCGGTGGTGAAGCGCGCATCATCGACCGCCTCGGGGCCAAGCTCCGGGTCGAAGCCAACCTGGTTCAACATGCCGGAGGAGCTATTTCGCGCGTGGTTAAGCTGCAGCACCGGGTCACTCGGCAGCGTCCGGGCGATCTCGACCACCCCGGGGATCAGGCGACGCACCTCATTGCCTTCATCATCCAGCTCGGCCAGCGGGATGCTCCCGTTGCCGCGCTGCGTCACGTCCTGGTCCATCGGATACATGCACACATGGGTGTCAATCGGCGAGGCCTCAACGCCCTTAAAGGTGCGCAGGTCGTCTTCGAGGCCGTATTTGCTCACCAGGGGAGCCAGGTCGGTGATCACCTCATGATCGGTGGAGACCACGATCTCGACGCCCACCGAGGCGTTCTCAAGCAGGCGGTCGTCGACGCGCACCGTGCTGTCGATGCTGCCCTCCATATGCTGGTGGAAGTCGCCCGACAGCCAGCCATCGGTGTCAAATGCGCGGCTAATCTCGGCGCTCTTTTGAACTTCCTCGCCGGCGACGATCTCGACCGAGAAGCTCTCGGCGTCGAACTCCGGGCCGCGCGAAACCGAGACCTGATAGGTCCCAGGCGCCAATTGCAAATCGAGCTCGCCGTGAAGCGCGACGCCCGCCCAGCCGCTCCCGCCACTGATGACGACACGCGAGGTCGGCTTCTTGGCGCTGCCAGCCTCGCTGATATCCAGGCGCAGCGAACCAGGGGTCTCGACCGTGAGAGACGCGTCCGCGCCGCTGATGCTCAGCGGCCGCTCGAACGCAGTTCCGGCGGCGAAGCTGTCGATCTTGAAGTTATAATCGCCGTCTTCGAGGCGAAAAATCACGTCGCCACTGGCGTCTGTTTGCCCGAGCCCAACGGGCGTCTCGCCCTCAAAAACGCGGACCCAATGCCCCACCAGCGGCTCGCCCGCTTCGGTCTCAATGTGGATGGTTCGCCGATCGCCGGCGATCTCCTCGCCGCGCAACTCCGCGGCGCGCTCGCGAATGTCGGCCAGCGTCCCGTCGCCCACCACGAACCAGCGGCGCAGCGGCTTCTCCTGGCCCGGGTCCAACTTCATCGTCGTGCCGTGCGCGCCGACCCAGGGGATATCCACCGCTCCCAGCGCCAGCCCCTTTGCCTGGGTGCCCGCGTCGGCCACCCAGCCGTAGGAGCGCTCGGGCGCCAGGGACGCCAGCCAGGAGAACTCCCCGGTCGGCGGCTCTTCGCCCTTCTCCGCCACGAATAGCTTCGCGCGATCCCCGTACCCGAACCAATCGCCGGCCGGGAACGAGCGTTTTCCCGTGCCCGGATGCTGGTACCAACTCACGATTTCGACGGTGTCGCTGTCGGGCTCCAGGCGATATTCGGTGACCACATTGACCTTGAGCGAGGCGCCCAGGTGCTGGCCCAAAAGCCCGTAAATATGGGCGATGCCAACATCGGTCGCGGTCGCGCGCACCACGGCCGCGCCGCCGTCGCTGCCGTCGCGAACCACCTCGACCTTGCTGGTATTGGTCGTGCCTAACGCAAGCAGCGGGAGCACCTGACCCAGGACATCTTCGCGCGGGCCGTCCACCCGGCGCGCGTCGACGATCATGCCGCCAGTATAAAACTCAAAGCGGTTGGTCGTCTCCGCCTGCACGCACACGACGATTTTGGAGTTATAGAGCTTAAAATCACCCGCGCGGCATTGCGCCCAGACGCCGGTAAAGTCGGTCTGCTCGCCGGTGATTCGACCCACCCGCGCCTCACCGGCCTGCAGCGAAGCCTCCACATCGGCCGCCCCGTCCTCTGACACACCCGGCTGCGCAGGCGTGCGCTCATAGGGGTCCAACGGCTCGGTCGCGTCGGCATCATCGCCGGCGTCCTTCCCGTCCTTGTCATCGGTCACGTCCGAGATGACATCGGGCGCATCCTTGGTTTTTTTGGAGTCATCGCTGCATGCCCCCAACGCCATCGAAAGCGCGCAAATAAGAGTGAGACGGCTTAAGATCAGGCTTCGAGTACGACGATTTTGAGTGGGCATGGCACGCATCAATTAAGGAAGGAAAACAAGTCACTAAATTTCATTTATTCTATATCAAAAGCGCGCTGCGACCAAGGCCACAGCGCGCTGATATTAGCCGAGAGGCCTGGCGATCAGGCGTCTTCTTCGATCGACTCGCTCAGGAATTCCGGCTCCTCATGCTCGTCGGGATGCCCGAGCAGGGTGCGGCCCAGGTGCATCAGACCGCCGCCCATGCCGATGATGATATACAGGACCATAATCATCACGAAGGCCACGCTCGGGCGCGCCACGAAGCTCACGCCGGCGACCAGCAGACAAAGCGCGATGAGCGTCGCCCCGCTGCGCCCGCCAAAGTGGAAGTCCTTAAACGTGCGGTAGCGCACATTGCTGATCATCAAGCCGCCGAGCAAAACCGACATCGCGGCGACGTTCCAGGTCGCGTTGGTGCTCGAGTGGCCGGTGACCGACAGGTGCGCCATCACCATCGAGACCACCGCGCCGGCGGCAAGCGGCGTGGGCAGGCCCTCGAAATATTTGCTCGCCCCGCCGTCTTCGGCGGCCTTCACGTTGAAGCGCGCCAGGCGCATGATGGCGCAGGCGGCGAAGACGAAGGCGATAAAAATCCCGCCCATCCCCAGCGGGCGCATGCCCCAATTGAAGAGAAGGAGCGCCGGCGCGACGCCGAAACTCACGGCATCGGCGAGGCTGTCGAGCTGCACGCCAAACGCGCTCTGCGCGTTGGTCATGCGCGCCACCCGCCCGTCGAAGAGGTCGCAGAGCATGCCCACCACGATTAACCAGGCGGCGATCTTAAGCTCGGTGACCGACTCGGCCGTCGAAGAGATATAAATGCTTGAAATACCACAATAAACGCTCGAAAGAGTGAGCATATTGGGCAGTATATATTTAAGATTGCGCAGGTCCATAACGCTCCCTGATTCCACAAAGAAACTCCACGGAGAAGCAACCCATGCATCGATTGCCCTCCCTAACGCGTATTCGTCTGCCTACCACTAGGAGTGAAAGGCCAAAAAGTCAAGTTCTCGGCCACTCTGGCGAACTCCGCCGGACAATTCAAACAGCATAAATCAGGCCGATAAATTGCCGAATTTCCTATGTTTATTTGCCCCGCCGTGATCTTGTTCCTATTGTTTGGAAGGACCTTGTCATGCTTTGAAACAGACGCCATGATTGCATCCTGTCGGCGCGCCCACCCACCGCGATGAGCGGGCGCGACCGAGGATGCCCTGAGAACCCCAATTACCTGCGGCCGTCATGCTCCGACTCGACACACAGCAATTCAAAGAGACCATCGACGCCTTCGACGCGCAGGTCGCCCAGACGCCGGATATCGACCGCTTTTGCTCGGCCTCCTGCTGGATACTGCCGGCCTTTGAGACGCTGAGCAGCGAGCACCAGTTGTGGGCATGGAAGGCGACCCAGACCGACGGCTATGTCGCGCTGTGCAAGGGCTCACACCCGCGGGTCGGGCGCTATCTGCAGCCGCTTGAGGCGTCGTGGGGCCTGGCGAGCCCCATCGTCGGAAAGAATGTGGCCGCGGTCACCGACGAGTTCATCGCCCAGGCCCGCGAGATCTCGCACTCCTGGGACATCCTCTTCTTGACCGGCATCAGCGAAACCTCTCCGCAATTCGAAGCGTTGGTCCGCGGGTTCCAGGTCGACCACTTTATGGGAATTGGCCCGTCGATGGGCCGCCAATTTGCGAGCATCGAGGACGGGCTGGAGGGCTATTTGTCACGGCGCTCGTCGAAGTTTCGCGCCAATATCCGCCGCGAGATGCGCCGCGCCAACCAGATGGGCGTCCAATTCGAATACCTGAATAATTTCAAGGATGCCCAGGAGTGCCTGGAGGTCTTCGAGCGCATCATCCGCATCGAGCACCGCAGCTGGAAGGGGCGCGAGGGGGCGGGGATTACCCACGGGCGCATGTACGAATTCTACCGCAGCATGCTGCCGCGATTGGCCGAAAAAGGAGCGCTGCGCGTGCTCTTTGGGACCGTCGACGGGGTCGACATCGCCTACGGATTCGGCGGCATCTTCCAAAACACCTACCGCGGCCTGCAGATGAGCTTCGACCAGGACTACCACGACATCTCGCCGGGCAACCTCGCCCAGATCGAGATGATTCAATGCCTCGCCCGCGACGGCGTCGAGATCTACGATATGGGCCAATCGATGGATTATAAGTCGAGCTGGACCGACGCCGAGTTCGAGACCGTGGCGGTCATCGTGCGCAAATAAGTCGTCCCCTCGCCGCCGTAGACACAAATCGCCCCGAAGTGTCGCCCGTCGGGATTTAGCTCATAGAAGCGCCACTGCGCCGCGTCGTCGCGCGCACTTTCGGCAAGCAGTGCGCCCGGCTCAAGCCCGACCGCGAAGGAGCGCAAGTCCACCGTCATCCCCACGCCCAACGCCTTTAGATAGGCTTCTTTTCGCGTCCAATAGCGATAAAAAAGCCGGCAGCGCGCATCCTCTGAGCGCGCGCCCTGCTCTCTCAAAGCCGCCGCCTCGGCCGGGGCAAAATGATGCGCCACGATCAGGTCGATATCTCGACCTGTGTTCAAGCGCTCGACGTCCACGCCGAGCGCCCCGCTTCGCCCAAAGGCGAGCAGCGCGAAGTCGCCGGAGTGCGACACGCTGAACTCCAGGGCGGCGTCTGCGCCGACGACCGGGTCCGCCAAAAGCTGCGGTTTTCCGTGCCGACCGCGCCCAAGCCCGACCGCCTGCGCCGCCACCGAGACACCTGCGCGCCCAAGATATGCGCTCAGCAATTGGCGCAACACGCCACGCGTCACCACATAGGCGTCGAAGTCGCGGGGGCGCCGAAAGCGCCGCGCCCGCGCCTGCTCATCCCCGCTAAGTTGTTCAAATAAAAGGTCAATCAGGCGGCGAGGCTGGCGCAGCTCCAGGCGCCAGACCTCGACTTCGCCCGCGCGCAGCTCGCCGGCGCGCGCAGGAGCAGCCCATGAAGTCGGCTGCTCAGACATCATCCCTCGTCTTCGGGGCCGAAATCCCAACCCTCAAAAAACTCGTGGACCCGCAGCATCACCGTGAAGGTCTCCTCGTCGAATTTGCTGGCGTCACCCAACTCGGCCATGGCATGGGCGGCGTCCTCGACGACGACCTCAACCGCTTCACCCTCGACGGCCACCACGACTTCGTCGGGCACCGAAAGGTCATAGGTGTCCGAGGTCGCGACCATCTCTAGGCGCAAAATACCGTCGTCTTCGATGGTCAAAAATACGGCTAAATTCTCGTCTGCGTGAAGCTGTTCGTGCATAATTAATTCACTTTTTAAAAGTCGTTGGATTGCTGGCGAGGCCAACACGGTGGGTGAGCGCATATTTTCGGCCCGTGACGTGCGTCACGGGCCGATTGTTTTCTACGGCGAGGCAGGGACTTAATTCGCGGGCTGCTGGTTGCGATTAAGCTGAATCACCAGGTTACCCGGCCCTTTCTCGCGCCCCGGGATCGGCGGCAATTCGACCTCGATGCGCCCGACATTCTGATGCTGCTCGATATATTGCGGGATCTGGGCGATCACCTTGCGAATCGCGTCCTCGTAACCGGCCGGTGCGCTGTCGGGGTCGCCGAAGATCTGGCGCATAATGCCGCGAATATCGATCGGCTTATTCGGGTTCAACGGGACGTTTTGCGAGGGGTTGAGGTTCGGGCCGTAGACGAACTCCGGCAGACGCGCGGCGCCCTCGGCTTTATCCTGCTCTTCCTTGGCCTTGTCTTCTTTGCCGAGCTGGTCATAAGCGGCGGCGCGAAGGGCGAAGATATCGGGGAAGTCCAGCGGGTTGCCGACCAGGTCCTCAACCTCTTTGAGCGTCGAGATGGCGTCGCCAGCCTGGCCGCCCGTGATGCGGGCAGCGGCCAACGCCAGATAACCCCAGGGAAGCTCGGGATAGAGGTCGATGGCGCGCTGCGCATCCTGAGCGGCCGCCTCGGCGCTGCCAAGTCCAAGCGCGAGCTGGCTGCGAAGCAGCGCGCCCGGGGCGACATACTCGGCGTCTTCGCCCTCGTTGATCAAGTGCTCAAGGGTCTCGCGGGCGCCGGCCGAGTCATCTTTGAGCGCCTGAATGCGGGCCAGGTTTAGGCGCGACTCTTCGTCATCGGCGTCGGCGTCGAGGGCAACCCGCAGGTCTTTCTCGGCGTCTTCGAGGCGGCCGAAGCGAAGATGAATCATCCCACGAATCGCGTAGGGCTGGCCGTCTTCGTCGTCCATCTCGATCGCGCGCTCAAGGTCGGTCATCGCGGCGGTGATATAGTTGAGATAATCGTGCACGCTCGCGCGGCCAAGGATCGCGGTCCAGCTTCCACCGTCCGCGGCCACCGAGGCGTTGAAGGTCTGGCGGGCTTCGTGGATCTGGTCGCTATAGAAGAGCGCGTAACCCTTGCAGGCCAGCGCGTGGGCGAGCTGCTCGGCGTCGGGCTCATCGCCGCCCGCTTCGAGCTTGGCGATCGCCGCGTCGGCGACCTCGATGCATGCCTCATAATCCTCGGAGTCCAGCGCGAGATCGGCCTTCAACACCAACAACGCAGCCTTCTCGCCAAATTGAGCGATCCCGGCCTCTACCTTCGCCGAAGCCTCCTCGAGCTCGCCCTCGTCAATCAACGCCTCGATGGCCTCTACGGCTTGCTCAAGGCTCATCGTCTGACCTGCATCTTGCTCTGACATATATTATCTCTCATTTGCTAGAAATTTGGTGCCTTAACTGCCGCTAAAGTTGCACGAGTGCAATCGGGCGTCAACGCTGGTCGTCTTCGGTGGGGTTCAATATCTTGTCGCGCGCTTCGGCGCCGGTGCGGATGACCAGGTCGCGCAAGCTCAGCTCCAATTCGACCCAGGCGTCGAAGACATGCGCGGGCACCTCGAACTCGCGCAGCACATCTTTGAGGATCTGATGGCGCCGGTCAAAATGGCCGACCAAGATCGGAAATTTCTGGTGCCCTGCTCGAATGGGTTTGCCCGTATAGGCCAGCTTCTCGTTGCCCAGGCGCGCCCGCATATATTGCACCTGGCTGGCGACGATCTGGTCGAGGTCGATATTGACGAACATAAAGCCGATCATGATGTCGGCGAAGACACGCCGATAAAAGACGTACATCATCTCCTGGAGTCGCTCGAACCCGCCGAGCTCCTCACAGAGGCTCCAATCTTGCTGTGTTTTTGCGGCCATATTCTCGAAACACGGTAGGGGAAAAGACGCGCGGTGGCGGTCTAAAAATGCGGATTGCCCGCCTGAATAAGCAGGCGGACCGAGTCGCGGTCGATGGACTCCAGCACGGTGCCGGTAGGACTCTGCTCGACGAGGCTCAGTGACACCGGCGCGTCGCCAACCCAGCGGCAATCCTGGCCGTCGCGCACGTCGACCACGCGCACCTGAATCGCGGCGCCATGGATCGACTTCTTCAGCGCAGCAAGCGGCATATGCACGAGCACCCGCTCGAATTGCTCGGGGCGCGGCGCCACCAAAATAAACTGAGGCGCCGGCGCAAACGCCGCGCTCTCGGGGCCGGCAAATGGGTCAAAGAGCATCGCTGGCCCGGCGATATGCCGAATCTCGGTGCTCAACACCCGAAACGCCTGCTCGGGCGACCACTTCTCCCACGCCTGAAACCGCCGCCCCCACAGCGCTTTCAACTGGCCGAAATAGCCATCATAAGCGGAGCGAAGTACCCGCAACGCGCGCGTCTTGCCGGCGGCGTCGAGCTCCTTAAACCGCGCGGCCATCGCGGCGTGACACGCGTTCATCGCGCGGTTTAACAGCGCCTCGTAGTCCTCGGGCAACGCGAAGCCGCGCTGAACCACCTGCAAATGCAACTCCTGGGGCGCCTCGCTGATTCCCAGCGGCGCCTCCGCCGCGTCGCCACTCACGGCAACTTCGATCTCGCCCGGGCCGCTCGCTTGTTCTTCCAACGCGACCCTCAGCCCGACCAACAGATCGCGCAGCCCGTGGTGCTCGCGAATCGACCAGGCCACCAGCGGCGCGTCCCAGGGCAGCGTGCAGGGCTCGCAAATCCCCAGGCTATCAAGCGGGCAATCCAGCACTGAAATGCTCGGCGTCCGCCGACGCGGCGCCCCCCCCGGCAGCATCGCCTGCTCCGCCTGAAAAAGCGCCTGCCAGGCGTCACTTAGATCACGAAAAATCGGCCACGCGTCGACGGCGTAGAACGCCTCGCAATATTCAATATCATTGGCGTCAGCGAGCTTTCGAATCGTCTGGGCGAGGTCATAATCGCCCTCGCGCGCGCGCAGGGTCTGGGCGGCGTGGCGCAAAAACGCGTGCGGCGACAGCTCCAGGCTCTCCCAACACAACTCAACCAACATCTGCGCCGCCGGCATATCTTCTCGCTGGTCAATGCAGTCCCGAAGTTCGCCGATCAGCCCCTGAATAAACGCGCTCGACTGCACCGCATCCCAATCCGGCCAGCCAATATGCGAGTCCCCGAGCTGTGCCTTGAAGTCATCTTCGCCCACGCGCAGCCAAAACATGCTCTCGCCGAAATTCTCGGCGACCGCTTCGAGGCGCGCGTTAAAGAGTTGCAACCGCTGCGCGACGATGGCCTCGACCTGGGTAATGTGCACCCGGTCGGCTCCGGCGCGGCGCGCGACCTGGGCCACCAGGGACTTCACCTGGCGCGCGTCGTCGCAACTCAGCATCAGCCCTACGCCCACCGGCGAGACGCCCAGGATGCCGGCCACCGGCGCGTGAAACGCCCGCAGCACCTCCGCGTCCTCAATCCCCTCGATCAACTTTCGGTGCAATCTGATCTTCGGCGGCGTGCAGGTTTGATCCACGAATAACGGGATCGACCGCCCATTGACCCGGAGGTCTTCCTCGAACTCGACGCCGACGAGCGCGCTTACCAGCGCGTTCATCCGCTCGATTTGCGCCTCAGGTTCAATCGCGTTCTCGGCGAGCAACGCGAGCAACGCCTCACTATGCGTGGCGAGCAATTCTCGGAGCAGCTGCGAAATCCGATGCCTGGTCGCACCAACTACGTCCTCGGTCGCCACGGAGGCGCGCGCGAGACGAGCAGTCATTTCACCCAAAACAATGCTCCTTTCACCATCAGTAATTGAAGCGCCCCGTCACAAAACGACGCCTGTTAATATTTTCTGCCCCCATACTACGCATCTTTACCGAGCTAGTGAAGTGGGAAACAGGATCTACTCAGAAGACCGCTTGGGGGTCGAAAATAAGCGCCTCGGGCCAGCGCGCCTGCAGCGCCTCACCGAGCGCCAACGCGTCGACCGCGTGCCCGGCAATGCTCGACGGGTTGACCGTGATCGCCAGAATCCGCGGCGCCGAGAGCGAACGAATCTCCCAATCGCGGCGCAGTCGACGCATCAGCCGCGCGCTCGCCTGCAGCACGGTCCCATCGGGCACGAGCAGCGTATGCGTCGCCGCCCCCCGGGCGATCGGCAAATCAATAAGGTGCTCGACCACCCGGTCGCTCACCAACCCCGGGATGGCCACCGCGCTCATCTCCTGGGACCAGCGCTTCGCCGCCTCGCCCAGCCCGAGCAACGCGCTGCTCGCCGGCGTGGCGACCGCGTCGCAATCCGCGCCGCCCAGCAAAAACCGATCTTCGGCCACGGCCCGCGCCATCAACGCGCGCTGCCAATCGACCTCAATCGGGTCCAGCCCCAGGCGCTCGATCAGCGCGGCGGTGCGGTCGCAAATGACGTCGATCTTCTCCGAGATCACCGCTCCGGTCGATATAATCACCCCATCGGCGATGCCCGAGCTCGCCCCAATGGTGCGCCCATAAGCTCCGTCGACGAGCACAAGATCGACCCCGTGGGACTCCAGAGTCGCGATGGCCTGGCGCAGATCTTCGCGATGGCGAAGCCCCGCCAAGACCACCGTCCCCGCCTCCATCACCCGCGCGCACACGACCTCGCCGAGCGGCGTCGAAAAGCCCATCGACGCGACGTATTCGACGCGCGCCGAGGACTTCAGCAGCGCGTCGCGCGCCGTCACCACCCAATCGCCTGCGCGCACCGCGATCGGCGGCTTGCGCGTGCCCAGCAAAAGATCAGCGACCTCCCCGTCGATCCCCACCGACACCAGCCCCACCGTGCGCCCCGCGCACGCGCCCGAGGCCAGCAGGAAGTTGAGCGTCGTGGTCTTGCCGCAATTCTTCGCCACGCCAATGAACGCCAGCCGCGCGACCGTGGCCAGCGGCTCAAGCCCCCGCAAAATATCGCTATGAGATGGACGCATAATCAATCGACTTCGAGACAGAAACGAAAAGAGGACGCGACCCGCAGGTCGCGTCCTCTTTGATGCATCATCGAAGACCTACTCGGCAAGGCCGCCCTATATCTTCGCTAAAAAGATGCGCGGCGGCGCGAGCTTTTAGTCTTCTTTTTTGTCGCCGCCCTGGTGACCAAGCGAGACCGCTTCGTCCAGGCGCGGGTGGTTATTCTCGAACTCCGCGCGCAGGCTTCCTTTGCCGTCGTCGGCGGCGTCCATCGCCTGCAGCGCCAGGGTGATCACGTGGATCGAGGCGAGCACGTCCGAGGTATTTCCGACCTCCGAGATGGTGTGCATATTGCGGGTCGGGAATCCGATCGAGGTCGCGGCGGCGTCGACCGAGGCGAGCACGCCGGCCATGCCGTCGGTGCCGGTGTCGCGGCCACACACGTCGCGCTGAAGCGGGATGTCGTTCTCAAGCGCGGCCGTCTCGATGAAGCGGTTCAAGCGCTCGCTGGCGATCGAGCCCACCGACATCGTGAAGCCCTTGCCCATCTCAAGCGGGGTGAAGCGCTTGTCGCCGATTCCCGGGGCGGCCACATAGTCGTGGTTCACGTCCACGGCGATGATCGCGTCGGGCTTCATCTCGCCGACCATCACGCGGCTGCCGAAGCGACCGATCTCCTCGTAGCTCGCGATGGCGAAGAGAAGACGGATATTGTCGGTGCCGCCGGCTTCGGCGACCAGGCGCGCGGTCTCGGCGGTCACGAAGCAGCCCAGACCGTTGTCGAGGTAGGCGCCGTAGAAGGTGTCGGGGCTGAAGCCGCGTTTGATCGGGCGGTTCAAGATGATCGAGTCGCCCGAGCGGATGCCCAGCTTCTCGACCTGCTCTTTTTTATTCTCGCCGTGGATCTGCAGCTCCAGATAGATCTGCTCTTTTTTGATGCCCTTATCGCCGCTGCGAAGCCCGGCGTCGGCGAAGTGAATCGCGCCCAGGGCCTCGACGGTGCCGCCTTCGATGACGCGGTAGCTGCCGGGCTTTTCGGGGTCTTCGCTAAAGAGCTTGACCTCGTGGCCGATCAGCGTGGTCGGAAGGAAGGAGTCGGTGTTGATCCAGATCTTTCCGTCTTCGCCGATGCTACGCACCTGCATGCGAATCTTATCGGCGTGGCCGATAATCATCACCGAGAACATATCGTCGCGGCCCGGGTGGGTATCCAGCACGATTCCCGCGCTGCCTTTGAATTGCTGAACCTTCCAGCCGTCTTTGGCGATTTTCTCGAAATAGGGCTTCAGCACGCCGTAGGTCATCGCAGCTTCAAGGCCGACCGGACTCGGCGCGGCGATGATGTCGCGCATGAGGTTGAATTGCTCGTCCGGCATCGACTGGTTCCACGGCTTCTTCGATTCGCTCATAATAACACTCTTTTAGAGTAGGAGGGAAAATTCAAACACTCTGCTCGGCGCGAATATAACACGCAAAACGCCAAGGTAAAGCCGGAAGTCCCAACGGGCTTCAAGTCAATTGAATTCAGTATTGGATTTGGGATTTGGGGCCTGTTAGGCTGGGCTTACCGTTGCAGATTGGATGGGATATTCAAATTCGAATAACACGCCTTACAAACCAGGGAACACACATGCTTATTTCGACTAAAAGATTTCGCCGCAGCGCCATCGCCCTCATGACCGCAGCGCTGCTAATCACAGCGGTGGGTTGCTCGGATACCGAGGAAGACACCAGCAATAATAAGGAAGCATCGCAGACCGAGGGAACGCTGGACCTGGGAGTCCAGGCCAACCTCGACGACCTCTGCGCCGACCCGGCCCAATACGACGGCCGGGCGGTCACCTTCGCCGGCAGCATGATCGAAGAGGTGTCGGTCTCGACCACCGCCGGCTGCACCGAGGGCATGCAAGATGGCTGCTGTGGCAACGCGGTCTGGATGACCTTCACCATCCCCTGCGGCGAAGACGCGCTCGTCCTGGTCGCCGCGCCGGGCGCGAACTTCCCGGTCGCCCAGGGCCGCGTGGACTACGCCGCCGGGACGGAGCGCGAAGAATTGATCACCAACTCGAGCACCTCCTTCGGGTGCGTCGGCCAGGAGTGCGCCCTTGAGTGCACCCCCGGCAGCGCCGACGAGCTGGTAAATTTGAGCGCGACCTTCCGCTTCGACTCGAGCGTCGACGCGTTTAGCGGCCCGACCGAAGAAGGCGGAGACGGCGCCTACCGACTCGAGCTCGAAGTCAGCGAGGCCACCCTGAATAATCAATGATGAGTGACACGGCGACCGACAATTTTGGGTCGGTCGCCGCGTCAAAGTGCAGGCTTTCGACGCCTCAACGCTTCGGACACCGCAGCGTTTTATTCAGACCGAGCAGGCGAACGCCGTGGTCGCCGGTTCGCCCTTCAAGCCATTTGCGCGTGGCGCACTCGGAGAGCCGAGGGCTACCCGAGAACGACACGTCGCCGCGGATCGATCGCAGGTTTTCGAGCGCCCCCAACTCTTTAAGCAACGGATTCACCGCGATTAAAAGCCCACCGACACTCTCGAGCGACTCGAACCCATCCAGGGCTTTAAGCTTCGGGTTGTGAATAACGAGCAGCCCTTTACCAATAAGCCGCACATTATTCAGCCCCTTTGTGCTGATAAGACGCTCGTTTCTATCAAGAAATAGCTTCCCATGGAGGATACGTAGCTGCGAGAACGCGCTGAGGTCGCGCATCTCGGTCGCGATGAGCAGAAGATAGCCATTGAGCTCCTGGAGGCCTGAGAATTGCGCGAAATCAGCGCCGGTCGACAGCGGCTCCTTGCGTGAGTATTCGTCGCTCTCGAAGGGGTCGGTGCCCAGATTACCCGAGATGGAGCGGATCTTTTGAAGCCCCGCGAAGTGCGCTTCCGGGGTCGGAAAGTCGACCCGAACACTGCCATCGATGACGGCACACCCCGCCTGGGCGGCGACCCAGATCACCTTCTTATTGCGCGCACTCCCCACCCACAGATCACAACGCGCGGGCAACGTCCCCCAGGCTTCGCCCCCACAACTCACCTGTCGCACGGCGCCCTGCGCCTCAGAAACCTCACAGGTGTCGAGGTCGAAGTTCGGGTCAACCTGCGCGTAGCCGTCGGGGATGCTCAGCTCCGTGTGGGTCTCGCCGTCACAGATCAACCGAAGCGTGCGGCCGTCACCTTCCAATCGACACACCGTCGTGTCGGCCCCCGCGTTGTGCGTAATCGTCGGCGTCAGGGTCACGCGCTCGGGCTTAAACGTGGCCACCCATCGCTGGATATCCTCGGTGGGCAATGAGCGATTCGCGTGAATCATCACGCTCTCCAGGCCTTCGAGTCCCGACAGCGCGTCGATATCCCGCAACGCCGGGTTCTGCCGAATCACCAGGCGCTCACGCACGCTGCGCAGCCCCTCAAGGCCGTCGAGGCTAAGCAGCGCCGCGTTATCCTCGATGTCGAGCTTGCCGACGCTCTCCAGTCGCTCAAGCCCTTTCATGCTGCCAAGCGAGTTATTGCCGGCGATACGCAGGCGGCTCAGCGCGGGGGTGAGCGTGGAGGCTAAGCCTTCGAGGCCTCGTAGGTCTTTGAGCTGGAGATTATGCTCAACGCTGACACTTTGAAGTCCCCCCATATCGACGCCAGAGAGTCCCTGAAGGCTTCGCAGGTTTGGATTATAATCCACATAAAAAAAGCGCTCGATTGACTTAATATCGGCGAGCCCATCGAGGGTCACCAAGCCCATATTTCGGGTGATCGAGAGGCTCCTAATTTTTGACTTAAGCGAGGTGAGCCCGGCCAGGCTGCGCAGCGAGGCGTTATCCCTAACCGTCAGGTCACGGCCAATGGTCTCGAGCGCGCCGAGCCCCCTTAAGCCGCCCAGCCGGGCGTTGTTCGCGATCTTTAGCGTCCCCGTGATCTCCTTGAGCTGACTAAGCCCCGCGAGCTCGGCCAGCGCGTGAGGCGATTCAATGCTGAGGTTGCCGTCAATGGTCGCACAGCCGGCGCGCGATAACGCAATGAGATCAAGGGGATGCGCGATCTTAAAGTCGCCCGCAAAGACCTCGCAGCTGCCATTCGCGGGCAGCGGCGTTTCGGCGCAACGAAAGCCCTGTGCTTTATCCACCGATGGCCTGCAAAAACTCCGCGCCGCGCTGGCTCGACCACTCGCCTCCTGCGCGTCGGCCAGTGGCATATATAATTGGTCCTCACAGACAAGAACGCGCCCGCCAGATTGGTCTTCGACCCCACACGACGCGCCCCCCAATACAGCCGTCGACGCCTGGTTGCCCCAGATCATTGAGCCGGCCTTGTCCTGGGCCAACTTCAGCAGCGCGTGCGCGCGCTCATTGCCCAATCGCGGCTGACCGACCACGACCAGCGCCTCGCCGATATGCTTGAGATTGGCGAGCCCATCGAGCGAGCCAAGCGCCGTATTTCCGGCGATACGAAGCGTCTTAGAGACACTGCGAAGCCCGGCGAGCGCGCCCAATTCGGAGAGCGCCGGGTTAAGCTCGATCGTCAGGTCACCCCCGATCGCGCGCAACCCGCTGAGCCCGCTGACATTTTTAAGAGCCGGATTGCCGATCAGATAGAGCCCACCACCGATCGCCTCAAGCCTTGAATATTGCTCGAGATCATCGGCCAGGGTCACGACCAGCGCGCCGCTGATCTCGGTGCAACCCGCGCGAAAGAGGGCCTCGCCGATCGCCGGAGAATAGGCCATCAGGTCCCCGTCGAAAGACTCGCAACTGCCGTCGAGGCGCACCTGGGCGTCGCGACAGCTCATGCGGACCGAGCCGTCTTCGTCATCGCTGAACTCGCAGGGAAACATCCCGCCAACCTTTGGGTCAAAGATGGCGCGCGGCGCCACCGCGTGCGCCGCGCGCGTGCCGTCTTCGCAGACCAGCGTTCCGTATTCCCCGAGGCTCGTGTCAAAGATGCATTCGGCGGTGAGATCGCGCCGTGGCGCCGAATCTTGCGCGGCCCGATTGATTGAGTCCGGTCGAATATCAGGCCCGCTACAAGCCGCGCAGACAAGGAGCGAGCCAATCATCAAAAACCGTTGCAATCGCGCCAAAACAAACTCCAATCATCACGAATAGTTAGGGCATATGAACAGACACCGCCCCAAGATACTGGCCTTCGAGTATTATACGCCCGGATCAACGATGGATTCAAAACGCGGGCCGACCAAGCGCCGAGGGGCCATCAACACTTGGTCGGCAGGTGGGCGGGGTGAGGCTGCGCCCTGCTCAATCGGCGTCCGGCCGCGGGCATAATACCATCGTCCAGGTATATAGGTCCTGCGGGTCGTCAAGCTCCTCGACACGAAATTCCTCGAGCAATGCGCGGATGCGCTCGCCAAATTCCTCGCGGCGGCTCGGCGAGATGCGCACAAGGTGGTGAAATTGAAGTAACTTCGCGTCGACCTCCGCCGGGTCCACCCCGGCCACCGCCAGCCGATTGACCTCCGCGGCGGCCGAATCCAAGAGCGAATTCACCGACGCCGACACCATCTCCATGCCGTGCTCATGGCGAAATAGGCTGCGGTCGACGGTATAGTGGCGCGCACTCGCCCCGTAGAGCTTCTCGAGCAAATTGCCTTTTTGGCGCGTCTCCACCACCTCGATAAGGCCGTGGGTCTCCAGCTCTTTGAGGTGATAATAAAGCTTGCTCTTATCCTCGCCGACCGCCTCGGCTAGCTGAGCGACGGTCATCTTTTGCTCGACGAGTTGCTTTACCAGCTCAAGGCGTCGCGAATCCGACATCGCCTTGAGCTGCTCGGGGGTTTCAATTTTAAACGTATCTTGCACTGTTGAATCCCTCCGCTTCGCTAAAAGTAATAATCAATCTGAACGCCACGAATTATACACTCTTATTCTTCGGGCATACGCGGCGCCGGATGGTTTTCGCCGTTTTGATGCAAGATCAACCCATCAACCCTTTCTTCAGCATCTCGCTCGAAGGTGATCTCAATGGGCGCAATGCGCGCGAAAAACTTATCTTTCGCGCTAGCATAGATCGGAAAAGCACCCTGCCCGGTCGCCTGCGCCATCAAGTCGCTGCCCTCGCGAAAAATCGTAATCTTCATCTGCGCGCTCAGGCTATATTTACCAACGTATTCATCGAGTTCTTCGACACTCAGTTCAATCGTGTCGTCATCTCCAGCCACGCCCTCGAGCAGCATTGTTATCCCCATCGTATCAAGCGGTTTGGCGATATTGGTCAAGATGACGAGCCCATAGCTGCCGTCCGACAAAAAGCCCACGAACGTCGTATAGCCGTTGGTCACGCCACTATGCCACATCATGTCATGGCCCTGAACTGAATTGGTCTTCCACGCCAATCCGATCCGGTCGTTTGGCCCGGTAATATCGACGCGCGCCTGAAGCGCAAGCTGCATCGCCGGATTCAGCGAGCTGTCGGTCATTCCCATATTGGCCCGAAGATAGGTCAACAAATCGTCGGCTCCTGACACGATCGAACCAGCCCCGGCGAGCGCCTGGAACTCAAGATTCGACGCTAAAACGCCCGCCCCAGTATAGCCCGGCTCTAAACGCTCGCTTGGGGCATCAACACCGCTGGTATAGGTCGATGTCAGCCCCAACGGTTCGATAATTTCGCGCTCTACTGCGGCCTTATAACCAACCCCCGCGTGCGCCCCAAGCGCGTACCCCAAAAGTCCAAAGCCTAAATTGCTATATTCATAACTCGCCCCGGGATCGCGCGTCAGGGTGTGATTTTCCAGAAAACCATTGAGCTTCACGCTATCATAACCCGAGGGGTCGGCCGCGCTCACGCCGCTGGGCATCCGCGGCAACCCCGAATGATGAGTGGCGAGCATTTCGAGCGTGATTTCTTTGCCATTGCGCGTGGGAATCTGAAAGTCGGGGAGCAGGTCCTGAACCGGCGCGTTAAGCGAGAACTCCGCCGATTCGACCGCCTGCGCCAGCAGAAGCCCCGTGAACGTCTTGGTGACTGAGCCGATCTCATAGAGCGTCGCTCCATCGGGCGCCTCCCCCGTCTCCCGCGTCCCGAACCCGTACACACGCGTAGCGTCGCCCTCAATGACCCCGACCACGATCGTTGGGTGTCCCTCATTCGCCACCAGGCGCTCAAACCGCTCAACCTGCGCTTCAGTAAGCAACTCCACGTTTTCTTCTTCGACCATATCGGGCGAAACATCCGCCTCGCCCGCATCTCGGGAAGCATCCGTTTCCGAAGTTGCGTCGCCGAGGTCAACATCCGATCGAGTCGACTCGTCCACCGTCCCACACCCACCAAGCGCCAGCACCACGGCTAAAACGACTGAGCGCCGCGCGAGTGAGTAGATTATCGTGGCTTGTTCTAATTTCACTATTTTACGCATCATCTTTAGTTCTCCCATTTGGCTATAAACAAGTTCAATAAACTCTTTATCGGGTCACGTCTTCGCCAGCGACGCGGGCAGTTCGCACCACCGCTCAAATCAAACCCACCGATAAAATTTATTTTAACGACAAGCAATTTCTAAACAAACGAAACGCTTCCGTCAAGCGTGCGTCCCACCTAATTCAGTTGCAGATGGAATTCGCAGGCAGACGCGCTATGTTCAAGGCGACGGATTGGGTCCAGTAATAGGACATTTGCCCAGCACTAGTTTTCCCTCACACCACCCGAGAGCCTCCCATGCAGCCTAAAGACACGACGAACACAACCACGCCCAAACGCATCGCCATCACCGGGGCCACCGGGCTTATCGGCACCGCGCTCAGCGAGGCTTTCGCCGCCGACGGGCATATCATCCACCGGGTGTCGCGCAGCCAACCTACAAAGGACACCGACATCTTCTGGCAGCCGATGGGCAATGAGATCGACGCCGACGCGCTGGAGGGCGTCGACGTCGTCATTCACCTCGCCGGCGAGAACCTCTTTGGGCGCTGGAGCGATAAGAAAAAGACCGCGATCATGGAGAGTCGCCGGCAGGGAACGACTCTTTTGGCGAAGTCCCTTGCGGCCCTGAAGAATCCGCCGGAGGTCTTCGTGTCGACCTCTGCGGTGGGCTTTTATGGCAATACCCACGCGCAAATCGTCGACGAGGACTCCCCCGCGGGCGACACGTTTTTGGCCGAGGTGTGCAGGGAATGGGAGGCGGCAAGCGAGCCGGCGCGCGAGGCCGGAATCCGCACCGTAAACCCGCGCCTGGGCGTTGTCCTGACCAACAAAGGCGGCGCGCTCAAAATGATGCTAACGCCCTTTAAATTCGGCCTGGGCGGGCGCATCAGCGACGGCTCCCAATATATGAGTTGGATTACGCTCGATGATGTGGTGCGCGCGCTGCAATATATCGTCGCCACCCCGGAGCTCAACGGTCCGGTCAACGTGACCTCGCCCGAGCCGGTGTCCAATAAAGAGTTTACGAAGGTGCTGGGCGGGGTGCTCAATCGTCCCACGCCCTTCCCGCTACCGGGACCGCTTATCAAACTTGGCGCGGGGCAAATGGGCGAGGAGATGCTGTTGCACGGGCAGCGCTCGGTGCCGACGGCGCTGGAAGAGGCCGGCTTTAGCTTCGCCTACCCGCAGCTCGAGGCGGCGCTTCGCCACGCGTTGGATTGAGAAGAGATTTAGGAGAGTGAGCGCGCGATGCACGCTCTTATTTTCCGACGCAGAACTCCGAAAAAATTCGGTTCAAAATATCGTCGGCCGACACGTGCCCGACGATCTCACCGAGTGAATCGAGCGCTTCGCGAAGATCGAGCGCCACGAATTCATGGTCCAACTTCGCCCGCACGGCCTCGCCGGCGCGCTCCAGCGCCTCGATCGCGCCGACCACGCCCTCAAGATGACGCGCGCGGCTCAATAGCACGCCCTCACCGTCGCTAAGCTCCCGCCCAATCTCGACCAACTCAGCGATGAGCCGCTCGAGGCTCTCATCGCTCGACTCTCCCGCGAAAGTCGTGCTCACCGAGGTTGGAAATTGGTCAAGGAGCGCGACATCTTCGGCGCTTAGCCCCGACGGCAAATCACTCTTATTTCGCACCACAACGCAGCGCACCTGGGTGGCGAGCGTCTGCTCAAGATCGACGCGTTGGTCGGCGGGCAACGGCTGGCTGCTGTCGACGAGCCACACCACCAGATCGGCGCTCTTTTGCAGCTCACGACTGCGCTCGATGCCGATCGCCTCGACCTCATCGGGGGTGTCCCGAAGCCCGGCGGTGTCGATGATCCGCAGCGCGATGCCGCCCAGGTGAATCTCCTCTTCGATAAAGTCGCGCGTCGTCCCGGCCACCGAGGTCACGATGGCGCGCTCACTGCCGTGCAGCGCGTTAAAGAGCGTCGACTTGCCGGCGTTCGGCGGCCCCAGGATTACGACCCGAATACCTTCGCGCTGGCGACGCCCCTGGTCGAATTGCCGGCGCAGCTTGCGCAGCCCGGCGAGCGTCTCGTCGACGCGCGCGAGGATCTCGTCTCGCTCGATCTGATAGACATGTTCTTCGTGGGAAAAATCGATCGCCGACTCCACCAGCACCATCGCCTGCGCGACGCGCTCCTGGTGCCCGCGGATCGCCTCGCCGAGGCTCCCCTGCAGATGCTCCATGGCGAGCTTGTGGGCGCTGAGGCTGGTCGCCTCGATGAGGTCTGCGACCGCCTCGGCCTGCGTCAAATCCAACCGCCCGTTCAAAAACGCGCGTTGCGTAAACTCGCCTGGCCCCGCGATGCGCGCGCCCGTGGCGAGCGCGGCGTCGAGGACGCGCCGCAGGATAATCGGCCCGCCGTGGCATTGAAATTCGCAGACATCCTCACCCGTGTAGGTGTTCGGCCCGCGCATCAGCACGACCAGCGCCTCGTCCACGAGGGCGCCGTCTTCGTCGTAAATTTTGGAGAGTCGCAGGTGGTGGGATGCTTGAGCGGCCGGCCAGTCGGGGACCAGCGCGTTGAGGATCTCGACGGTCGCCTGGCCGCTCACGCGGATGATGCCCACCCCGCCACGCCCGGCGGGCGTGGCGATGGCGGCGATGGTGTTGGTGTCTTTCATCGTGCTCAGTCCAAAGTCAGCTCAGGCTCGCCTTCGAACTTTTTGCGGATGAAATACTGCTGCGCGACGCCGATAAGCAGGCTCAAGGCGTAGTACAGAACCAGGCCGGACGGCAGGAAGAGCATGAAGGCGGTGAACATCACCGGCATGATCTTCATCATCATGGCGGCCTGTTTATTCGACGTATCCACCGAGCTCAAACGCTGCTGGAAGAACATCGCCACGCCCATCAAGATCGGCAGCGCGTAGTAGGGATCCGGCGACGCAAGGTCGGTGTACCACAGCACGAAGTTGGCGTTATAAAGATCGACCGAGTTATAAATGCAGACATAGAGCCCGTAGAGCACCGGCATCTGCAAGATCATCGGCAAACAACCGCCGGCCGGGCTGACGTTATGCTTCTTGAACGCCTTCATCGTCTCTTCGGTCTGACGCTGCTTGTCGTCCTTATACTTCTCTTTGATCTCGGCGAGAAGCGGCTGAACGGCCTTCATGCGCTCCATGCTCGAGTAGGCTTTCATATTCACGGGCCACAGCAGCGCGCGGATGATGAAGGTCAACAAGATGATCGCCAGGCCCCAGTTTCCGACCAGGCCAAAGAGCTGATTGAGCGACCAGCGCATCGGGCGCGCGACGAAGGCGAAGATGCCGTAGTCGACGCTCTCGGTGAGGTCGGGGCGAACTTCGCCGAGGACGTCCACGTCCTTGGGGCCCATGAAGAGCTGGTTCGAGAAGGTGACCGTCTTGCCGGGCTCGACCGAGAAAGGAGCGCCGGTGAGGCGGGTGCGCACATAATCTTTGTGGACGACGCTAAATTCGCAATTGTCGACCATCTCGCCGGGGATCGCGGCGAGCATAAAATAGCGCGTGTCGACGCCACCCCAGATGGTCTGGAACTCACCGAAGGCCACCGGGCCATCTTTGTTCAAGGTGCTATAGGTCTCGCGCTCAATATCGTCGGTCGTCTTGCAGACGCCCTCGGTCTGGATGGGCTGGAAGTCGAGGAAGCTCGACTCAGCGTCCGGGTCATTCCAACGCAGGATATCCAGGGCCATCGTGTCATCCAGCCGCCCTTGCGAGGAGGTATTGGTGATCGCGACGTCCATATTGACGATATAGGGGAGTTTTGAATCGACCGTGTAGCTCTTGTCGATCGTAAAACGGCCGCGCGGGTCCTCGTGGCGGTATACAATTTTACTGTAGACACCCTCGGTGGATTTTTCGCTGGCGCTCTCGACGACCTCAAAAACGGTCGAATCGGGAAGCTCAACGCCTTTGCCCAAAAAGGAGATGCCGAAGGGATATTGGGGCGCGCCCTCGGGGAAGCCGACGAGATCGCCGGGCTTATCTTCGGGGCCGGTGCCGGCATATTGGCTCGGCTTCAGGATGCGCACGCTGGTCACGACCGCTTCCTTATTGGTCACGCCGACCTTCAGATGCTCGCCGCCCAGGACATCCTCACGGGTGGGGATATCGCGGGCCTGCACGGGCGCCTGGTCGTCGACGACTTCGCTATCCGCCGCGGCGACCTTCTTGGGGGCTGCCTTATCGGCGGGGTCCGCAGATTTAATCGCGGCGCCTTCCTGCCCTGCCTCGACTTGATTCTCGGCAGTCTGCTTATTCTTGGAAACCGGGGGTTCCGGCGCCAGGAAGATCTGCCAGAGCAGCAAAATCGCGCCGCTGATCATCATCGCAAGGAAGAAGCGCTTTCTATCCACTGTATTTTGCATGTTGAATCTGCTTTTTTCGAGTACGTCCGTGCCTCAGCACGGCCGGTCCACCATCAGGGCACAGGGTCGTGACCGCCGGGGTGAAAAGGATGGCATTTCAAAATTCGCAGCGTCCCCAGCCAGGTACCACGCACGAATCCGTGGCGTCGTATCGCGACCAGAGTGTATTGCGAGCAAGTCGGTTGAAAACGACACGCGGGCGGGGTGAGCGGGGAGATGGCAGTTTGATAAAATCGTATTAATTTCACACCACCGCGCGCGGCGACGCTAAGGCGCTGGGCGTCCGTCGCAGCGACTAAGTCCCCGGCTTCCTTGGGCTTTGTGCCTTCGGAGTCGGGATCATCCTGGAGCGTTTTTGTCGCGGGCAAAGCCACGGTCGCTTCCCTGGTTGAAAAATCACGCCATGGGCGTGTTTGACACAGGCCAGAACGCATTTGCCTGGCCGCCGAGCCCGCTCACCCCGGATTCACCGGACGCGAGCGCTTCGAGGGCGCAGCCTGTTCTAATAATCTAAGCAGTTCGGCCTGCAGAACATCATATTTTGCGCGCGTTCCGGAGGCCTTCACGATCACAACAAAGTCCATCCCCACAGGGATCTGGACTTTGTGGAGCCGAAAGATCTCGCGCACCCGCCGCTTCCACCAATTGCGTACCGTCGCCCCACCGACCTTGCGACTTGCCGTCACGCCGAGGCGAGAGAAGTCACGTCGAGTGGGACGCCCGTAAACAATAAAATGAGCGCCCGAGCGCCGCTTCCCCTTGCGTTGGGTGGCCAGGAATTCCGGGCGCTTGCGCAGCCTTTCGACCTTTCGCAAGCGCGCGTCTTCCTGAAACACACCCATCGTGGGAGAATCACTGTGGCGCTCAGGCATACTCATTAGTACGCGTACTCCGCGGCTATTCGCCGTTTATCGACGCCGTGACTTCTTGCTGAATTTCTTCACCGAGAGAAGTTTGCGTCCTTTGTTGCGACGACGCTTGAGGGTTTTGCGCCCACCAACGGAGCTCATGCGCGCACGAAAACCATGGGTATTACGACGCTTACGACGACTTGGTTGATATGTTCTTTTTGGCATAATTTCCTCTTCCTTACCCTCATCGCGTTATGGATGAGCGCTTTACTTTATTAATATCGGCACAATTTCTGTACGTTGCTCTGACTCTCGTCAAAACTTATGTCGACTCCGTGTGCTTTCACACGAAGGAAACAACAGTCTAACGCTGCCTATTTCAAAACTCGTCACATATTCATCGACGAGCCTTTGGCAACGATTTCGAATGGGCAGCATTAGGCCCCATCGTTACCAAGCGCGGCACCTAAACACGAACGACGCGGCTTCGTCAACCAATCCCTTCAAAATCGCCCCCTTTTTGCGTCATTTTGTTTTTTCATCATCATCCTCGAACAAAATTTCGCTCACCCGCCCTCCGAGATCAGGCTTGATCTTTGCGCAGAAATCTGGCCTTAATAATCACACTCAAGCAGTAAGTATTAGGGAACCCTTTGTCTCTCGGTTTCCTCGCCGTCATTGCTTCCTTCTGGGAAGCGCAATGGCCTCATCGCGCTCACCTCGCGTGGGCCAGAGTCGCGGCGAGCGACCTATGTGGGAGTTTGTGGTGCAGTCTCAAGCATGATGGCGTCGCGCTCGACGCGCCCCATCGCATAACACCGAACCTACCGGGACTTTCATGACCATAAGAAACCACAGTTTATTCGATCTTTTCTTGAACTTCGAAGCGCCGATGTGCCGCGTCGTCTTTCCGGATGGCCATGACCCTCGCGTGATCGAGGCCGCGCGGCGCGCCGAACGCATCGGCTTGATCCAGCCCATCCTCCTTGGCCCCGTCGACGAGATCTCCCAGATAAGCGACGCCATGGGCTTTGGGCTCGAGGGCATTGAAGTGCTCGATCCCGAGACCTCCGAGCTCTTCGATGCGTTTGCTCAGGACTTCGCCGAGACGCGCGATATCCCGGCGCATTCCGCCCGGGCGATGAGCAGCATCCCCTTCTATTTCGCGGCGATGATGCTCGATCAGGGCATGGCCGACGCGATGGTCGCCGGCTCGACCTGCTCAAACCAGGAGATGTTGATGGCCATCGATCTGGCCATCGGCACCCGCGCCGACACCCGGATGCCCAGCAGCTTTTCCCTGCTGGAGATCCCCGGCAGCGCAAGCCAAAAGCCGCGCGTCTTGATGCTCTCCGACTGCCTCATCAACCCATCCCCGACCGCCTGCGAGTTAGCCGAGATCGCGCTAAACACCGCCGAGTTGGCCGAGGCGATCCTCGGCTGGGACCCCTGCGTGGCGATGCTCTCGCACTCCACCTACCCGCACCCGCTCGAGCCCCATTGCCAGCATGTTGCCCGCGCGCTCGACGAGGTCCGCCGACGCGCCCCGGACCTCAACGTCGGCGGCGAATTGCAGCTCGACGCCGCCCTGAGCTCGCGTGCGGCGCGCTGCAAGCTCTCCCCCCAGAAGCTGATGGAAGATCGCGTCGCCGGCCAGGCCAATATTCTCGTGTTTCCAAACCTCAACGCCAGCGATATCGCCATCAAGGTCGCCCAACAATTGTCGTCGGCCACCGTGTGCGGACCGGTGCTCCACGGCTTTAAATTCCCGATCGGACTTGTCTCACGCGCCGCCCAAACCCGCGATATCCTCGGCACCATCGCCCTCACCGCAGCCTACGCCCGCGCACACCTTCAGCTCGCCCCGCCGATGCTTCACCCCATGGGCTTCGAGTTCACCCTCGGCGGCCCCGACGCATCCCCCGGCGTCTTCGCCTGAGCCAATACGGCGCGACCCCGCGCCCAAAAATGCGCTGGATGCGATGACGCGAAGTTATGCTATGGTGGCCGGGTCCATTGCTCCCAAACATTGCCACGATCATCATGTCACCACGCAGTTCTCAAAACGAGCCAGACCCGACCGAAGCCATGCGACGGCTCGGGCTGGCGTTTATCGCTTTGCTCATCACGATGGTCAGCCTCACCATCATCGGCGCGGCGATCTCCCAATGGATGAGCGCCGGCCTGAGCCTGGTGAGCATTTTGGGCGCCGCCATGAGCCTGGTGGGTTTCTTCCTGGCCGGCTTGATGGTGCGCAGCGCCCTGCGCAGACCGGAGTTCACCGTATCGCGCGCCGACCTGCTCGCCAGCCCCGGCGCGCGCGGCATCCTGCGCGTCGCGCAGGCCCGCGCCGGCCAAATCACGGTGAGCGAGGCGGCGCTCGAATGCCGCCTGAGCACCGAGGCGGCCCGCGACATCCTCGACGCGTTTTATGTCGAAGGCGTCTGCGAGCAAAAGATGACCTCGGCAGGGCAAGAGGTCTATCTCTTCGCGGACTTCGCCGACTCTCCCCAGGCCGACGGCGAGGACCTGTTGAACGATGAAGACGAGGTCGCCGCCGAATTCGACGCCCTCTTGGACGAGGCCCAGCTCGACGCCGCCCAATTCGATGATGAATTGCTTAACGAAGACCTGTTGTCGGTCGACGAGGCCGCGCGCCAGGTCGCCCAACGCAAGCAACCCTAAAGCAAGCCCTAACGACTAAAATATTCAGCGCCAAAAATTCGCAATAATTACGAGCTCTTATGACGGACGACTCCAGCATGAACGCATATGATATCCCCTATTATTTAGACTATCTGCCCGCCGCGCTCCTCCAAAAACTCGAAGACAATGGCGAGTCGGTGGACGGGGTCCCCGGCCTCAAAGTCGCGCCGGGATTGGTGGAGTCGTTCCCGAAATTGGAGTCAGCCGAGGCGCTTAATTTCGTCTGCGAATTATACCGACGCACCCGCGCCGAGCTTCGCCGGGTGCTCGAGCAACGCCGCGCGGATCGCGACTTCATCGACAAGATCGTGGCCGCCGCGGTCGAAACCAACGCCGCGCTCGATTATTTATCGCCCGAGTATAAGACGCCGCTTGGGCATGTGGACGCCAGCGGCCGCATCGTGATCGGACCGCTCCCGGGTTCTGCCTCAACGCCGCGCACCAAAGTAGAGACCCCCGACTTTCTAAAGGGCATGCAGGTCACGCTCTTCGGCCCGCCCGACACCGAGAAGATGTCGATCAACGCGATGAACGCCTGGCACCGCCGCCTGCCCGGCGAGTCGGCGTTGGTGGCCGAATTGGTCGAGGCATCGGGGGCAAACCCGCGCTGGGGCGCCGATAACGAGGACTCCAAAACGCCGATCATGCGCGACTTTTTGCGCGCCACGAATAACCTGAGCGCCTGCTTCGAGAAGACCCTCTCCTTCACCCAAGAAGACGCGAAAAACCCCGCAAAAACAAAAACTTACTCCCTTCAAAAAGAGCATCTTTCCAACCCCATCAAGCGCATCCCCGGCCTCGCCCTGCCCGACGGAAACCACCTGCTCGACGGCAACCCGCTGCCGCTGCACCTCTTCGACTTCGCCCTGCACCTCTATTTCAATTGGCGCCTCGAAGAAGCCCTGGTCTTCTATCTGCCGAAGCTCGAGAACGAAGAAGAGGCCGCCTATATTAAGACGATGATCGCCGAGGCCGAGCGGATGCTCGTCGAGCTGCACCCCGAATACCGCCCCGGCAATATCCGCCTCTTCGTGGTCTTCGAGAACCCGCGCGCGATCTTTCGCATCCGCGAGATGGCCGAGGCCCTGCAACCCTATTTCCTGGGCGGAAGCCTCGGCTGGCACGACTTTTTGGCATCGACCGCGCGCCTGTTGCGCAACGACCCGCGCTACCGCATCCCGATCAAGGCCGACCCCGATATCGTCATCAACCATATTAAGGAGTCCCACGAGATCCTGGTCAGCGCGCTGGCGCCCATCAACGCGATCGCCATCGGCGGGATGTACGGGGTGCTCTACGAATCCGGCAACCCGGCCTCCTTCGAGGTCAGCATGGTCGGCTATATCAAGGACGTGGTCACTCAGCTCAAACGCGGGCTGGACGGCTTCTGGGTCGCCCATCCCGACTTTGTGCGCACCGGCATCGCGCTGGTCGAGGCGTTTCGCCGCTGGGATAGCGAAGGCGACGCGGATGTCCTTGAGCGCCTTATCGCCGAGCTGGTCCCGGACGCCGTCGAGCGCAGCGCCCTGCTCGAATTTGTCTTCGGTGACGATGTCGACGGCCTGCGCGAGGATGACCCGAATTATCTGCGCGCGGTCCTGGCCGCCTCCATCGAGAAGTCCGACGTCATGGAGAATCACGACCCGCGCGAGGTCCGCTATAATATCTTCCAGGCGGTCCAATACCTGGCGGATTGGCTGCGCGGGAACGGCTGCGTGGCGCTGCCGGCGACCAAGAAAAACGCGCGCGGCAAAGACGTCTTCGTGCGCATTATGGACGACCTGGCCACCACCGAGCGCTCGCGCTGGGAGCTGTGGGCCGAGGCCGCGCATGGCCGGGTCTCCGAAGAGATCTTCGAGCAAATATTGGCCGAGGAGTTGGAGTTTATCCGCAACGGCGAAGACACCGAGACCCGCCGCGTCGAGGTGCGCTGGGATGGCGAGGCGGCGCGCTGGTATCCGACCGCCGAGCGCCTGCTGCGCAAGCTGGTGCTCAGCGCGAACCCGCCCGAATTCGTCACCGAATGGATGCTCCCATTCACCCTTGATTATGTGCGCGATGCCGAGAATCCCTGGGAAACACTGCGCGAAATCTGCCCCGAACACGAGATCTTTTCGCGATGAGTCGCTGGAAAAACACATCAAAAAACGTCGCGCTTAACACCACGATTCAAATGACCGGCGTGCTGCGCCGCCATTGCGTGAACGCCTATAACACCGCCGCGCAGGAGCTCGGCATTGACACGCTTCGGCGCGTGGTGGCGACCCTGCGGGTCGCGCCGCACCTGCGTTCGAACTCGGTGGCGCATCATTTCTTGAGCAATTACGCGTTCTTCGCCGCCGACAGCGTGCTCGGAAAACGCCGCGTCTTCGTGCGCCAATTTCACTATCTGGTGCGCCAGGATATGCGCGCGATGCGCGAGCAAATCATGGCCTCGCCCTTCGCCGCCTGGGAATGCGTGGGCGATGACTCCGACGGGCGCGACGGCTTCTCATGGCGAGCGATCGGCCTGCCCGACCGCGATGAGAACGCGAATGACGCCCCGACCTATTCGCCCTCCCGCGTGCGCGTCATCACCGACACCGACGGCATTCCCGTCAGCGCCAAGCTCGGCGATATCCGCGCCGGATGGCTGGTCGATCTCGACCGCCTGCAGATCGCTAACTCCGCCAGCCTTCAAGAGAATTTAGCCGGGTGCGCGGCCCTGATCTTCTCGATGGAGATGCCCCCTCAAGCAGGCGCGCGCCTCAAGCGCGTCGAGGCGCGCCGCGGGTGGCACGGCGAGGTCAGCCCCCGGAAATTCGAATTCATGCGCGATGATTATGAGCGCGATATCCTCACGCAATTGACCTCGCCAGACTACGGGCTCTGCGGCCTCGATAAATTCTATTTCTTACCGGTCCGCCTTCGCCAGACCTTCCCCGAGCGCTTTTTCACGGAGCTAACCCGGCGCATCGCGCTGGCCTCCGGGCCGGACAAGCATCTCTGGCACATTAAGATCGCGCAGGCCTGCGGCGAGGCGGAGCGCGCCGAGCTATTGGAGTGGTTTGACTTTATGCGCTACTCCGTCGAGCAGCGCGTCAATTATTATAGCAGCGACTCCGTCGAGCTTGAGTCGCTTCGGCGCATCGCCAGTGACGAAGACCTCCTGGATTGGTTGAACGTCGACCACGATCTGGAGATAGATCTGAGCGAATTCCCCCCGCTGCCCAGCCAGCCGATCGAGTTACTCGACCTGGGCGACGAGTGGCTTGAGAAGACGCAACTTAAGCCGCATATCCCGATCTCTCGCGCGCGAAAATCACTCGAGGATCGCCACAAACAACTGCAACAAGAGTTCGAGGATAGCGTCACCCGCCACCTCGCCCGCATGCGCTGGGTCAGCCTGATCAAAGCCCAGCGCGCGCTTCGCGAAGACACCGACGCCCCAAAGAACCCGGCCGCCAAAAAGCCGCGCGCCGCCCATCATTTAAAAGGGTATAATCTGCGCCTGCCCGACTACTCGGAGGCGCGCAAGGTCGCCCGCGACCTCTTCGCAGACACGATCGAGGCGCGCCCCGTTCGCGACTTTTTGGCGCCGCTTAAAGGCCGCCTAAAAAAGCTCGAGCAGGCGATGATTGAGTGGAATGAGGGGGAAGAAAAAGAGGTGTTCACGCTCGGGGATTTGCCGATGTCGCGGACCACGCTGCAAAACGCGCGGGGCATTGGCCCGAGCACCGTCGACACGATTGAGGAGTTGCTGCTGGAGGAGTTGCTCGCCTGGCCGCGCGCCCTAGACACCCGCGCCGCCAACGCCCAGCAGGCCGGCGAGCAGCTCGCCGATGGGCTCGACGAGCTGGGCGATCTCTTCGGCTGATTGATTATTCGGCCAGCCGCGCCCGAATCCACTCCGATACGTCCGCGCGAGCGACCTTTTCCTGCTCGCCGGACTTCATATCTTTGATCGCCACCACGCCCTGCTCCAATTCATCGGGGGCGAGGATCGCGACGAATGGGATGCTGCGCTCGTCGGCGTAGCCGAATTGCTTGCCCATGCGGTCGTTATCTGGGTAGAGATCCGCGCGAAGCCCCGCCTGGCGAAACTCATTGAGCAGGCGGAAGCTATTGGGCGTAAAGTCGTCATTCCACAGGGTCACCAGCACGTCTGCGCCGGCGCTCTGCTCCGCCATAAACCCGCGCTCCTCAAGCAACACCAGGATACGCTCGATCCCCAGCGAGAACCCACACGCCGGCATGCTGCGCTTGCTAAACATGCCGATGAGGTCGTCGTAGCGACCGCCGCCGCCGAGGCTTCCGGCGAAGTCATCGCTGCGAATCTCGAAGATCGGCCCCGTATAATACGAGAGCCCGCGCGCCAGCGACGGGTCCAAATAGAGGTGGTCTGCGGCCGGCCCCGCCGAGGCGAACGCCAGCACATTTCTCAACTCCCGCAGCGCCGTCTGCCCGGATTCGAGATGCCCGACCTGGGCCTCGAGCGCCGCCAGCGTCGCCTCATTATCGAACTCTCCGACCTGGGCAGCCGGCTCGGCGGCCTGCTCCAATAGCGGCATCAAGCCGTCGATCGCGGACTGTGAGAGCCCGCGCTCATTGAGCTCTTTGACCACGCCTTCGACCCCGATCTTATCCATCTTATCGATGGCGACCAGCGCATCCTGGCGAAGCTTCGCCGGCACGCCCGCGTTGTCGAGCATCGCGTCGAGCAGCTGGCGATGGTTGATATGAATCCGAAATTTCTCAAAGCCCAGCCGCCCCAGGACTTCGCTCAGCGCCCCGGCGACTTCGGCCTCGACGGTCATCGAGGTCGACCCGATGACGTCGACGTCACATTGATAAAACTCCCGAAACCGCCCGCGCTGCGGCCGATCCGCCCGCCAGACCGGCGCCATTTGATAGCGCTTAAAGATCGCGGGCAGATCGTTTTGGTATTGCGCCACGATCCGCGCCAGCGGCACGGTCAAATCGTAGCGCAATCCCATATCGGCGAAGTCGACCTCGCTGAGGTCCTCGCCGCCCTGGCAGCGGTTGCGGGCTTTCTCAAATTTATTGCCGCGCTTCATGACCTTGAAGACAAGCTGGTCCCCCTCGTCTCCATATTTCCCAAGCAGCGTGCTCAGCCGCTCCATCGACGGGGTCTCGAGCGGCTCGAAACCATAGGACTCATAGACCTCGCGGATAATCCCGAAGACATGATTACGACGACGCGCCTGCGCGGGAAGAAAATCGCGCATCCCGCTGGCGGGTTTTGTAGATATTTGGGCCATTTTCTAAGATAACTCGGCAATAACTAAAGGAAATTCGCTGCGCACTAAATCAGGCTTCGTCATCCAACTCGCCGGCTTTGGCCCGACCGATCCAATCCTTCACCTGCTCATCGACCACCGCGACAGCCTTCTTCTGGAAGGGCTTAAGCAAGAAGGGAACGCTCATATCGAGGGCGATATTATTCTCGTCGACTTCGACGTCGCCGCTCAGCGAGACGCCTTTGACCGAAAAAGAAACCGTCGCCTTGCGCTCGCCCTGCCAATCGACCTTCGCGTTATATTGCGCGAATTTCTCGGCATAGGTCTCCAGCGCTTTGTGGGTGGCTTTTTCGGCGAGTCCGATGCTGAGTCCGTGGGGGATGACATGCTTCATAAGATTCTCTCTGGTTTGGGTTTGGGTTTGGGACTGAAGTAGGTGTTATTTCAAAATATAACGATGCTTAAGTGGTTTGCCGTCTCGCTCGAGACGGAAATTCAGGACATCCATTTTGCGCATTTTTTCAAAATTAGCCAAGACATCGCCCTGACTATTAAGCGGCGCGCCGTTGACGGACAGGACGATATCGCCCTCGCGAAAGCCGAGGCTGGCGAAGACTCCGCCGGGCGCAACCCTGGCAAAACGCAGGCCGCGCCGCACCCCATTCTCCTCATTGGGCAGATAGTGCCCGTGAGCGTAGAGGTCCGAGGCCTTCTTGAACTGAGTTCTAAGGGCTTCTCGATTCGCCGTAAAGCCCCGAGTTGGAACGGAGGGCTTGGAAGCCGGCGCAGCCGGGTCTTTGGAGGATTTCTTGGCAGCGCCGTTGGGCGCGCGCGCAGCTTTGGGCGAAGCCTCGCGGGAAGCCGGCGCGGCGGCGGGCGCCGGGGCATCCGCCCGCTCGTCCGCCCTGAGGGCACTATCGTCCACCCACTCCTCGGCCGGGAATTCCTGCTCCTGAACAATCCCGGGCGCAAATTCGACGGACGCTTCGGGTTGAGGCGTGGCGGGGCTCGGCAGGAACTTCGCCAGCGCCGAGGAGCCCGTCCACTGCTCGGACTGCTTCTCCAGCGCCCAGACCATCAACTGATTAGCGCCCCACCCCAGGCATAGGCCGACCAGGCCCATCAGGAGCAAGCCCCGGAGGCAACCAGAATTTGAAGTCGGGAGGTCGTTCAAGATCGAAATTCGCTGCGGTTATGGCGATCGGCTTATCCTCATCGCGCTCGCTTTCTATAGCATTAAATCACGCGATTCCCCAAAGCGCGCCGCAGCATATCCCAAATCGGCCGACCTATTCCAAAATCGCCCACGGTCGATTCACGCAATAGCGGGTGCGGCTGTGCTGGGCGAGGCTTGTGCCGAGGTCCTGAATCGTGCGGCTATAGAACGCAGGCAGCGCGCTGCAGAGGTCGGCCTCCTCGCCCACCAGATCGCTTTGCAGCTGAGTGAGCCCGGCGCGACGCGCGACATTATTGGTCTCAAGGGCCCCTTCCAAATAGCCCGCCAGCGGGCTATCGCCGGCCTCACAGCCCTTGCGGATCGCGTCAAGAGCATCCGGCGCGGTGTCCGCCTGACTCATAAAGTCACCCGCCCAGCGAAGATCGGCCGCGAAGGCCTCCAGGATATCGCTGACGACCAGGGGGTCGAGGTCATAGCCATCCACCCGCTCCAGATACACCCGCCGCGCGACGATATTCGCGGTCGCCTTGACGCACTCGGGCTGCGCGTCGGCCTGCACGCATTGCCAATGAAGCCCGGAGCGCGCCTCTTCGGCGGGCTCCTCGATCATCGTGATGCCGTCGCCCTGCCCGGCCGGACCACCGCCTCGCGCGCTCGTGGCGCGCCTGGCCTCGCCCCGGGCCCGCGCGACCTCAAGCGTGGCCTCGGCGAGGGCCTGGCGCCCGAACCCCCGCGCGCTCTCTGCACGCGCATCTGCGCAAATAACGCGGTCGTAATCGGTAGCGACGCTGCTCATCGCGCCGATAAAATCGGCCTGCGCCCCGTTGACCCGCTCGACCAGCTCGGCCGGCGGACGCAACGCGATCGGCTCTTCGCGCACCTGGACCTCGGACTGACACCCCAGCCCCGCCAGCGTCGCGCCCGCGCAGAGCACGCCTGTGACGATGCCCAAAAATCCACCTGACAGCCCCCCATGATGTCGTCGCATCGCACCATCCTCACTTAGTTATGACTAAATTATTACGTTCATAATTAGGAAGGTAGACACCGCTGCGTCGCGGAGCAGGCCCATGCCCACCTGGGCGCATCGATGCCCTGTGGCTCACAGCGGGCCGGGCTTTTTTTATGGCGCCGGCACCCGAACGTGCTGCAGTTCGAACCCCGCAAACAACACCCCCGGCGTGCGCTCGGTGTTCTTGACCTCGTAGAACACGTGGACGTCCCCGCCCTCGCGAACCAGGTAGCCCGCCTGCGGGCGGACCGACGCGCGTTGCTCCTGGCGCGACGAGCTCACCGGGCACGCGGCCGGGCCGCAGCCGTGGGTGCCGAACCCGTCCGCGCAGGTGGTCATGGGGCCGAGACACAGCTCGCCAAACTCGAGCGCCGTTGAAATGCCGAACGCGTCTCCCAGGTGCCAGGTGTCGTCGCTGCTTTGCCAGCGCGCCACCGTCAGCCCGTGGTCGAGCGCACCGGCCGACGGCTGTCGATTGGCCAAGAGGAAGATCCAGTCGCCCCCATCACCCGGCTGAAGGTCCAACACGCCGGGAAGCTCGGTGTCGCTCGTTTGCCCCACGCCCAGAAGCGTCGGCGGCAGCACCAGAACCTCGGCAGGCGCTTGCAAGTCCTGTGGCTTCCACGTCAACACGCGCTCGACGCCTGAGCCTTCACGCTGCACCCAGGCCATCGAACCGTCGGCGAGCGTCGAGCAGGCCAGAACGCGCGACTCAGGCTGCGCGACGCCGGCGTTGAGCGCGTCGGACGCTTTCAGCAGGCCCGCCTCGTCTGCGATGGGGACGAAGAGCATCTCGCCACGTTTGATTATGTTGCGGCACTCGCCCAGGTAGACACCGTCGGAAACAACCCACGCACCCGGGCCCGCCGGCGCGTTGCCCGTCTGTCCGTACATCGCCGGATGCCGCACGATGTCGCGCACCCCGATGACAAGGTTGGTGATGCTGTCCATCTGGAGTTCGACGATGCGGGTTTGCGCCCCCTCGATGACCGTCGCCACGACACGCCCATCGACCAGCCCCATGCTGGTCGTGAAGCCGATATTCGCCGTTCCGATTTCTGTCAGCGTTGGCGTCACATCGGGCGCAACGGGCGCCGTGACCCGATAGGCAACGAGCCCGCCATTGGTGCGTCCGAACAACAGCGTGTCCCCCTCGTATTCGAGGACATGGACGGCAGTGCCGCCAAGCACCGCGCCAAGCGACATGCGCCAGGGCTCGTCGGCGGCTGTCACGCCCACGAGCATCGAGTAGGGCGTGTATTGCGAGTAGGACTTCGTGCCCATTAGAAGCCCGAAGGGCGTGAGGGCGGGGCGCGCCTGCGCGTAGCTCAACAGGCCGCCGAGCCCCGCGCCGTCGATGAGGATATGAATGTCGTTGTCCAGAAGAGTCGCCGTTGACTGCCCCGACTGCCCAGAAGCGGTGGTGACTTCAAGCGCCTGGTCGCCGGCAGAAAGCCCCGCAGGCCAATTGAGCGAGACCCTCGACGGGCTCCAATCCAGAACCTCGGCGTCAAGTCCGGCGATTTTAACCGTGCCCTCTGCGCTGCCCAGTCCGGTCGCGACGAGCTCGCACCCCTGAGCCGGTCCGCCTCGGCATGGCTTTACAACCTCGGGTACGACCTCGACGCGACGCGACGTGGAGGCCTGCCCGATCGATACGGTCACCTCGCCTGTTTCAGGCACAAAGAGCTCGACCCGGGTGTCGGTGGCGCTGGCGAAGATGCCGCCCGCAACCGCCAGGCCCGTGCCGTTTTTCAGGTTGCTGCCGGTGATGACGATGGGCGTCGAGGCGGTGACGACCGCCGGGATTTGCCAATCACCGAACGCGCTTGGCGCGTGCCACGCAACGGGCGCGCTGCGGGCCCCCGATGCAGCAACGAGGGTGAGGAGGCCGTCGGAAGTCGCGGGGAGCGAAGTGCCGGAGAAGCAGACCTCGGAGTCACTCCACCCAAGCGTGGGCACCTCCTCGCCATCGAACTCAAGCCGCCCTGCCTCGCCGAAACCGGTGCCGCCAATGCAGAGGGTGCCGTCTCCGGACAGCACGCCGCCCGACGCCTTAAAGTCGACGCAGGGGCCCCCACTGAGCATGCAGCCAAAGAGGTCACGCTCGCCGGTGTCGGCGGCCAGCTCGGCGTCCGAAAAGACCGGCACCTCGGGCGGCTGCCAGGCGACGGCGACCCGATCGGGCGACGGGACAAACGCGAAGACGTCGGCGTCGTAGACCAAAACGACGGTCTTTCCATCGCGTGATTCGATGCGCAGGTCGCTTGGCGACGCGAAGCCCTCGGCGACCTTTATCCACTCGTCGGCGCCCGCACCCTTGGGATGCAGCATCACCCGACCGTGGCGAAAGTCGAGGACGTAGAGGTCGCCGTTTGCGTCGAAGCGCGCGGCGACAATGTCGGCATCTTCAAGCGTCAGGCAGTACGAGGGAAGGGGCGGCTCCACCAGACAATCATTGATCTCGGGCACCCGTTCGGCAGCCGGGTTGAAGCGGATGGCGACGGCGGGCCGATCTTGCGCCTGCAGGGCTCTTTCATAGGCGTAGCTATTGTTGAAGCGCACGCCGTGGCCCTGCCCAACGATGAGCTCGCGCGGAAGCTTAGTGCGCTGCTGGCGGTCGCCGATGCTGTACAGCTCGCCGCTGTGCCAGGTGCCGTATCGGGTCGTCAAAAGCCGCTTTTCAAAGACCTCCTGCACGCTGAACACCTGGTCGTTGCCGAAGGGAAACTCGCCGCGCGACAACGTTTCGCCGGTGGTCAGGTCCCATGAGGCGAATTGAGTCCTCGGCGCCTGGGCGTCGTTGAGCTGGGAGGGAAACCAGAACGAGGTCTCCACCATCGTGTCCGACGCCGAGAGAATCGTGTCCGGCCGGTAGCCTTCCGTTGCCGGCAACGAGCCGTCTGCGGGGAGCGAGTCCGCGGCCGCCGACGAGAACAACAGCGGCATATCGGGCGGACCGACGCGCAGCGCGTTGCCGTTGGTTGCGTACACCTTGCCAGCGGGCGTTCGGTGGAAACGGTCGCTGACCGTGGTCCCGTCTGCGACCCGGGCGACCCGAACGACCTGTCCCGGATTTTCAAGCGCCGCCGAGAGCGGCTCGACCACCAGGGGCTCAATACCTTGGGTCACGCCGGGGCCGACTTCGCAGAGCATCGTGCTTGAGAAGTGGCGGGATTTTGCATCGGGGCGAACGCTAAAAAGAAGCCGCCCGTCGGCGCGCGCGACCGCCGCTTCGACCCCGGCGAACCCTGCGGGACCGAAGTCCAGGTCGACGATCTCGGGCCCCTCGGCGCCGGCTCGAAAGCGAACGATGACAGGCTTTTCGCCCGTGAACGAGATATAGCGAGGCAGCATCCACAGGGTGCCTTCGGTGTCCTCGACGAAGTCGACGTTGGCCGCGGCACCGGCGGGATAAGCCCAGGTGCGCCGGTCGCTGCCGTCGATATTTTGCGCGACGATCTGACGGCCGCCTTCTGGGCTGGTAACGAAGATGATGCCGTCTTCGTAGAAGCCGACGTCGGTGGTCAGGAAGTCGATGTCGCGCCCGATGGACGCGCCGATGCCGAGATCCACCGGCTTCTCGCCGGGTCGAACGGCGTAGTGGCGGTTCGAGAGTCGGTGGTCGCTGACGATGGCAAGATCGTCGCGAAACGCGAGCACGGCGACGCCGACGTCCTCCCGGATCGTCGGATAGCCGTTGCGCTCCACGCGCCAACCGATGACCTCCCAGCTTTGGCCCTGGTCGTGCGATGCGTACAAAAAGACGCCTTCGCCGGCGATGCGCAGCGCATCGGACACTTCCCACACAAACCCGGCCTTGGTTCCGTTTGCAAGCGTGAACGACGCCTCTTTACCGAGCAGATCCCGGGTCACACCCTCGTGCGACACAACGAGCCATTCGTCGCCCCTGAACGTGTCCTCCGGGCCGGCCAGTCGCGAGGCGCCGTACAGACCCGAGAGGCTGACGAAGTCGCCGTCAACTCCGATGGGGAAGACCCCCAACGAGGCAGCCAGACCGGAGCGGTAGGTGACGTCGGGGCGAACCATCGTGCCGACGGTGCGCTCGAAAGTGCGGCCCTCGTCGTGGGAGATAAACGTCAAGTTCGCGTAGGACGCGACCAGATCGTCGCCGGCGAGCGGGAAAAGCCCGGCGGCGGGAAGCGTCGACCAGCAGTGAACGGGCATCGAGACGCGCTCGTACGCCGCGCCGGCGTCGGCGTCAGAGCCACGGTCGATTCCTGGACAGCCGAGAGCGAAGAGGGTCAGCGCGGCGAGCGCGGCGTAGCGTGTCATGCGTGGTTGACTCCGAATTTCCTCAAAATCGAGGGATAATAATGAAGGGCGTGATCACAAGACTTCAAACAACGCGGATAGGGCAATCAAAGTCTTTTAGCATTTTTGAATTTTGTCACGCTTTATTTCACACGGTCAACAATAACACATAACAAATATCTACAAAAAACCGACCGGACTTCCCGGTAGGTAGAACCGACTGGAGGGCGACTCAGCACCGCGCGCATTGCCCTTAACTGCGCCTCACAACGCTTTGCAGATACGCAGCGTATTGCAACGTGGCGCAGCAGTCGGATTGGCGCTCGTAGCCCAGCATCCTCCTCGTATCGAACCCCTAAATCACTTCATCTTTATCATTTCCCCGCGGGCTCAGTAGGCAAGCGCGCCGAGCTATGCGATTATACCCCCAATACAAGGCAAGCTACGGTGACACGCGCTGATTTTGGTGCGGCTATAATATAGAGGAGAATTTTATGTCTCGAGACTCAATTATCGATCGATTTTTGGCTAGCAGCGAAAAATACAGCAGCAAACCCGCTGCCTGGGCGAATCACGACGGGGTTTGGAAATATATCAACTGGTCGAATTACGCCCAGAAGTGCCGCCTCTTCGCCGGCGGGCTCATCGCGCGCGAGGTCGACCCCACCAGCCACGTCGCCATCCTCGGGGCGAACTCGCCGCAATGGGTCATCGCGGATATCGGCGCCATGATGGGCCAGTGCATCCCCACCGGGATCTACGCCACCAACTCCCCCAGCGAAGTCGCCTATATCGTCAACCATTGCGACGCCGCGGTCTTGGTGGTCGAGAACCGCGCTCAATGGGAGAAATTCGACGCGGTGCGCGACGAGCTGAGCAGCGTCAAAGCCGTCGTCATGATCAAGGATTCTGAGCGCGTCGACGACGCCCTGGTGGTCTCCTTCGACGACTTTTTGGAGAGCGGGCGCGCGCACCTCGACGCGGTCAACGCGCGCATCGACGCCATCAAGATCGACGACGTCGCCACGCTGATCTACACCAGCGGCACCACCTCGAACCCCAAAGGCGTGATGCTCACCCACGACAACCTCGCCTTCACCACGGGTGCGGCGGTCAAGGTCGTCGGCGGGCTGCTCGGCGAGGACTGCATGGTCAGCTACCTGCCCCTGTCGCATATCGCCGAGCAGATGTTCACCATTCACCTGGCCGCGACCTTTGGCTATCCGGTCTGGTATTGCCACGATATCGCCAAGCTTCGCGACACCATCGCGGTCGCCCGTCCGACCGTATTCTTCGGCGTGCCGCGGGTGTGGGAGAAGTTCAAAGCCGCCCTCGAGAACCGCATGAGCGAGGCCACCGGGGGCAAGGCGAAGATGCTCCATTGGGCGCGCGCCATCGGCGTCGAGGCCGGCTATGAGCGCTTCGCCAACGAGAATCTCAGCGGCTCCCTGCGCTTCAAATATAGCATGGCCGACCGCCTGGTCTTCAAAAAGATCAAGGCCGCCCTGGGCTTTGACCGGCTGCGCATCGGCCTGAGCTCGGCGGCGCCCATCGGCCCCGAGGTCCTCGAATTCTTCCTCTCCCTGGATATGCCGATTCTTGAGATCTACGGGCAATCCGAGGGCAGCGGCCCCACCACCGCCAACCGCCCGCGCGCCGGCCAGGCCCGCCTGGGAAGCGTCGGCCTGCCGCTGCCGGATGTGCAGGTCAAGATCGCCGAAGACGGCGAGGTGCTGGCCAAGGGGCGCAATATCTTTAAGGGTTATTATAAGGACGAGGCCGCCACCGCCGACGCGCTGGTCGACGGCTGGCTGCACTCCGGGGACCTGGGCCAATTCGATAAGGACGGTTTTTTGACGATCATCGGGCGCAAAAAAGAGATCATCATCACCGCGGGAGGCAAGAATATCGCGCCTGCCAAGATCGAAGCGATGCTCAAAAAGATCGACGGCATCGGCCAATCGGTGCTGATCGGCGACGGCAAAAAATACCTCACCGCGCTGCTCACCCTCGACGCCGAGCGCGCCCCGGCGCTCGCACTTGAGCGCGGCTGGCCCAGCGAGCTGGACGCGCTGGTGATGGACGAGGGTTTTAAAAAGTATCTGGCCGAGGAGATCGAGACGGTGAACGCGAGCCTGGCGCGCGTGTCCTCCGTCAAAAAATGGACCGTCCTCGCCCAAGACTTCTCCATCGAGGGCGACGAGCTGACCCCCAGCCTGAAGGTGAAGCGACGGGTCATCGACACCAAATACGCTGAGCAAATCGCCGCGATGTACGCCGAGGCAGCGCTGGCTGAATAAGTCACAACCCTTTGCGCCCTCCGACCAAAAACGCCCGCCCAACTCGACGTTGGGCGGGCGTTCTCTTTCGCGATTAAACACCGAAATCAGGAATTATTATCGTTCTGGATAATGATCTCGACCCGGCGGTTTTCGGTGCGCCCGGTGGCGTCATCATTGCTGGCGACCGGCGAGTCCTGGCCTTTGCCGATGGCCGTGATGCGATCGGCGGCCACGCCGCGCTCGACCAGATAGGTGCGCACCGAATTGGCGCGGTCCTCGGAGAGCTTCTGGTTGAACGCCGCTTTGCCCTGGGAGTCGGTATGCCCGACGACCTGGATGGACTTACCCTTATTCTCGAGCAGCACGTCGGCGACCTGGTTGAGCTTCTCGCGCGCCGAGGGGCGAAGGTCGGATTGTCCGGTCTTAAACACAACCTCGCCGCCCAGGGTGATGATGGTCTCCTTGGCGCTGGTGTCGATCTTGGCGATTTCGGAGAGGCGATTCATCGCGTCGGCCAGGCGTTTCTCGGCCTCGGCGCGCGCCTTTTTCTCGGCGTCGAGCTCTTCGGTCTTCTTGGCGAGCTGCATCTGCTGGGCTTTAATCGCTTCGTTTTGCTCGCGAAGCTGGGCCTCGCTGAGCTCGCCGGCCTTGCGGGCGGCTTCGAGCTTGGCGGCCTTGTCGGCGAGCTCCTTCTCCTGCGCATCCAAGGCGTCCTGCTGCTTTTTTAGCTCGGCGGCCGTGCTCTCAGCATAGCGCTGGGACTCCGCGAGTTTATTCTGGGTGCTCGCGAGCTTCTTCATCGCGGTGTCGCGCGCCTGCTCACTATAGGCAAAATACTCCTTCTCAAGCGCCGCCTTCTCCTGCTTCAACTTGTAGGTATCGGCCGCGACGCGGGCGGACTGGACGCGTCGCTCGGCGGTATAGGCCAGCGCGCGGGTTTGATAGGAGTCACCATCATCGTCAAAGGAGCTCTCGGCGAGCTGCAGGGTCTGCTCGGCGGTCTTTAGCTCGGCGGGGGCATAGGTGGCGGCGTCGCTCTCGGCCGCCTCTTGATAGGCGGTGCGGGCTTCAACCAATTCGCGCGGGGCGCTGGCACAGGCGACCAGACTAAGCGCGCCAAAGACGAGACAACTACGCATGATATACGGACGAAAATTCATCGAAAAACCTCGGTCATGGAAATAAGCGTATAATATCAATCAACCATTCGAATGAAGCGGTCGAGCGACACTATTTCAGCTATTCCCTTCAAGTTCTTGAGTCTGTTTTTTCAGGCGTTCTAGCTTCTCCTGAACCTCATCGACCTCTTTTTTCATCTCGTCACGCTTGAGCAGCGCGAGCGCCAGGGCGGCGTCGGCTTCGGCGCGCGTCAGCGACAATTTGGCTTCCTCTTTTTTGTCTTGTTTGATCAACTTATCCGCGTTCTCCAACTCGTCGTTGGCGAGCTTGAGGTGCAGCTTGGCCTGCGGATTATTCTCGACGCCCATCTCATCGACCACGCGAATCGTCTCACGCGGCTGGCCGTATTGGTCCGAGGGAATTTTCACCGACGCACAGCCGGAAAAAACACTCCCGCCAAAGGTAAGAAGGCATAACAAAACAAGCATTCTACACGAATCTTTTTTCATCGAAGCGCCTTTGCTTAAGAATTAAATCACAGACACGATCAAACGGAATCGTTCGAACTCCTGCGGGCCCCTCCGCCCGCATGCACTACAATAGTGCTCGTACTAAATGATGCGCTTACTCATAGCGCAGCTGGAGCGACTTGTCGAGGTTAGCCCCTCAGCGCGGGCGCCAGGCGCGCTTTGCAGGCAGCTCTCCACAGGCACAACGGCGCGTCATGGCCGGATTCGCAACGCGCCGCTTCGCGCGGCGTCGCCCCTGCCCGGGGGGGACGGGGCCGCAGCCGCGCTCTCATCGGGCAAATCACCGTCGAGCCGCTCCAACTCGGCCTCCATCGACACCTTCAGGAAGCTCTGCTCCCCGGCGGCGACCTCGATGTCAAAGCGGCGCGTGATATACCCATCCGCGCGCAGCTCGACCTGGCGCAGCCCCGGCTTAACTAAGACGGTGTTCGCCGCCCACCCGTCGACGCGCCCCTGATAATCGGCGTCGATATAGATGAGCGTGTCGGCCGGCTCGACCTCGAGCCGCAGATATCCGCTGGACGCGCGGCGGGGCTCTGAGATGCGCTGCACCGCGGTGCAGCCGGACAAAGCCAGGAGCAGGAGCGCGGCGCCCAGCGCCAATTTATAGGGTCTAGCGGTCATGATGGAGCATACCTCGTTGATGAAAGCCCGCCCCGCGATGCGGTATCCGGGCGCGTCGTTTGACAGAATATCTAGCACTTGTCTTGCGTTGCACAAAGGTGTCGCGAGTCGCTTCCCTGATCGCCCGCCCTCCCCTATCTTCGATTCGGGTTGGCTAAGACCTCTCGACTGCCCCTGAATTCACGCCCCGCGGAGCGCCCAATGAGTACACGACTGATCATCAATCCCAACGCCGGCAGCGCCCCCAAGAACGAGGAACTCATCGAGGCCCTGGAGCAACTCGACGACGTCGAGGTCTGCCTCACCGAATGCCCCGGCGACGCCGAGCGCCTGGCCCGCGAGGCGGCGGAGGCTGGCGTAACGCGGGTCATCGCCGCCGGCGGCGACGGCACCGCAAACGAGGTGCTCAACGGCCTGAGCGAGCACCTCGACCAGGTCACCCTCGGCGTCTTGCCGCTGGGCACCGGCAACGACCTATCGCGCTCACTGGGGCTGCCCGATACCGCGATGGAGGCCCTGCCCTATCTGCTCGGAGAGGAGCCCGCCGAGGGGCGACAGACCCGGCGACTCGATGTCCTGCGGGTCTCGCACGGGGACAACTCGCGCATCGCGCTCAACCATATCAACGCGGGCTACGGCAACCTCATCTCGAGCGAAGTCGACAGCGAAAAGAAGCAAAAATGGGGCCCCTTCGCCTATATGACCTCGGCGGCAGCCCAGGTGTGGGACCGCGAGGAATACCGCACCAAGATTCGCTGCAACGGCACGGACTTCGAGGAGATAGACGCCGTTAATATCTTCGTGGTCAACGGGCGCACCATCGCGGGCGGCTTTCGCATCGCGCCGCTGGCGAGCATGGAAGACGGGCTCTTCGAGGTGCTCGTGATGCGCTCGGGCTCCCTGGTCGAGCTGGCCGAAATGGTCGCCATGACCCTGGTCGGAAAACTCGCCGAGAGCGAGCATGTCGTCGCCCGCGCCGTCCACTCACTGCATATCGAGTCGGTCCCGCCGATGACCTTTAGCGTCGACGGCGAGCCCTTCGACGCGCCGGCGATTCAGGTCGACATCTTGCCCGCCGCGCTCGAGGTTATCGTGGGGCCCGACTACCAGGCCCACCCCGACGCGGACGCAGCCCAGGACGCCCCCAAGCAGCCCGACAGCCCCTGATTCGCCAGGCATCGCCGAATATCTCAACGCCCGCGCCCTGTTGCGCGGGCGTTGCCACGTGATGTTCGCGCCCCCGCCGCAAAATGATTCGATATTCAGTCGCGTTAGTGGTAGAAATAGCTCGCTACAAGCAATGATCTGGTAGAATGACGCATTTATTTCTCTTTACTATATTCGGAGCAAATTGAATGGCGGATTATCAACGGAAACTGCGCAAGAGTTGGCGATGGAACGCGGCGCTCGCGGCGGTGCTTTCGATGGGTCTCTTCGTCGGTTGCAGCGACGATGACGACAAAAAAGCCGACAATAATCAAGTCCAAACCGACGCAGGACACGACGACGGCATCTCGGATGACGCCGGTGACGTGACCGAAATCACGGGCGTTCAGATTCCGGGCCTGTCGGCGCCGGTGAAGGTGCAATTCGATGCCCAGGGCGTGCTGCATATCGACTGCATGACCGACCAGGATTGCTACGCGGCCCAAGGTTATTTCCACGCCGGCGCGCGCTTCTTCGAGATGGACCTCATTCGCCGCCAGACCCGCGGTCAGATCAGCGAATTGATCGGCGGGCTCGGGGTGTCGATGGACAAGCAATTCCGCCAGCTCAACACCACCGCCGAGGGCGTGCCGCTCGAGCAGGCCTATTATGACGCGACCGGAGATTCGGCCAAAGAGATGCTCAACGCCTACGCTGCCGGCGTCAACGCATGGTTGGCCGATATGCGGGCCAAAAAGAACGACGCCACGCTCACCGCCGAATACGACCATCCGCTGCTCACTGGCGTTGAGATTCGCGATTGGGAGCCCCAGGACACCATCGCGCTCTACCTTCAACTCGCCTATCAACTCAGCGAAACCGCCAGTGACGACCTGTTCCGCGGCGAGATGGCGACGCTGCTGAGCCCGGAGGTCGCCGCCGATATCTTCACGGTGAAGCCGGGCGTCGCAAGCGATATCATCCAGGCTTCTGAGACCCCGTCCAACCTGCTCAAGACCGACCTGAGCAAGCCTCAGAACCTTGAGGCGATGCGCCAGGCCCAGGCGCGCCTTGCGCCCGCGGCCTCCGTGATGGCCAAGGCGCGCGAGCGCCTGGCCGAGCATCACTCCTTTGTCTTCGGCCCCAAAAACGGCGAAGACGGCTCCAATAACTGGGTGCTGGCCCCCGCGCTCACCAAAAATGGCGGGGCCCTGCTGGCCAACGACCCGCATCTTTCGCTGAACACCCCGGCCATCTGGTACTATGTCGAGCTGGACTCCAAGACCAACGGAAACGGCAACCTACACGTCGTGGGCGCGTCGATCCCGGCGGTCCCGGGCGTCATCGTCGGGCATAACGAAGAGATCGCCTGGGGCGTGACCACCGCGCGCATGGACCTTGCCGACGCCTATATCGAAACACTCAGCGCCGACGGCAAATCCGTCATCTTTAATGGCAATGAGGTCGAGATCATCGAGAAAGACTTCACCTTCAAGGTCAAGGGCGCAGCCGACGAAACCCACACCTTCGAATATGTGCCCCACCACGGCCCCATCATCGAGCGCGACGACGACAATAACGTCGCCGTGTCGATCCGCTGGGTGCTCCAGGAGCCGGGCAATGACCTCGACTTTATCGAGCAATTGATGACCTCCACCACCACCCAGGGCGCCATGGACAGCCTGGCCCCGGTGCGCGCGATCAACCAGAATTGGGTGATCATGGACCTGGAAGGCAATATCGGCTGGAACCCCAAGGTCGCCATCCCCAACCGCCCCTGGGCCAGCAGCGCGATGCCCAACTGGCTGCCGCTGCCGGGCGATGGCAGCGCGGAGTGGGACGGCTATCTCGCTGCGGCCGACTCCCCCTCGCTCTACAACCCGGCCTCCAAATTCATCGCCACCGCCAATAACGATATGGACGGCAGCTATACCGACGGCGACTCGACCAACGACGGCCACAGCCCCTGGCAGACCACACCGGCCGCCGGCCACCGCCACAAGCGCATCGTCGATCTGATCGTCGAGGGCGGCAACGAGCATACCGTCGAGACCATGACCGAGATTCAGGCCGACACCTATATCATCCACGGCGAGGTCCTGGTGCCGCACTTTTTGGATATCGCGAACAACGCAGCGCCGCTGGACGCCAAGTCCCAGAGCGTGGTCGACGCGCTCGCCAATTGGGAATATACCTGCCCCACCGGCCTGGTCGGCGAAGGGCTCGAAGGAAAAGGCCCGAAAACCGCGACGAACTCGACCGACCCCTTTGAGACCAAAGAGTCGATGGGCTGCGCGGCTTTCCACGTCATGCTCCCCTACCTGACCGCGGCCATCTTCGACGACGAAGTCAACGAGAACGTCCCCGGTGGACAGGACTCCAACTTCGACGTCCTGGCCAACTGGTCACAGCTGCAATCCGCGCTGCTCTATGTCTTCGACGACCCCAGCCAGCTCAACAAAGGCGAGGACTATTTTGATAACGTCAAGACCACTGGCGTCGTCGAAACGCGCGAAGATATCGTGCTGGAGAACCTCGCAAACACCGCCGACCGGCTCAACGCGCTCTTCTCGACCCTGGTCGACAAGCCCGCCGGGCAGGTCGTTCCGGACGATTGGCGCTGGGGCCGCATCCACACCGTCAAGCTGGTCAGCCTGGTCTCGATGGGTGGATTCACCATCGCCGAGGTCGGCCCCTTCATCAATGACGGTGGCCTCTATTCGGTCGACGTCGCCAACCCGATGGGCCGCGGCGGCGACTTCAACGGCTCCTTTCGCCACCCGCACGGCGCCTCCTTGCGCGCCATTTACGAAGTCACCGAAGACGGCATCAAGGGCGTCTTCCAATTGCCCGGCGGCCAGGATCACCACCAGGACTCGCCGTTCTATAACAGCCTGCTCGACGATTGGCTGTTGAACAAGAATAACCCCTTGCTCTTCGAGCGAGCCGAGGTCGACCAGGCCGCGGTCGAGACCATCATGGTCAACCCCACGCCCTGATTGAGCATTTGACGCGTTAAAAAAGCCCCGCATCTATCCTGGATAGATGCGGGGCTTTTTTCGCACGAACGACGACTTAAGCCAACGCGCTCTCATAGCCCGAGTCCCGCACGAAGAGGCAGGAATGCTCGGTCTTGCGCACCAGCTTCACCAGGTATTCGTTATTAATCTCGTTGGGCAGCCCAAAGACGTTGAGGTCGGCGCTCGGGGCGACCTTGATCTGCTCCATAAAGTCGCCGGGTTGCACCCAGGTGGTGCAATACGGGACCAGACGCGCGTCCTCGATGAGCTGGTTGAGGTAGGCCTCGGCCGCGGCGACGTTCTCTTCTTTATCGCAGGCGCAAAGCAGCCGAATCTTGCCGTTCCACGTCTTACAGATCTGGTAAGCCATCAAAAGCGAGAGGTCGAGGTTGGCTAGGCGCAGCCCAAGATGCCAATTCGGGCTCTGATCGCGCACCCACACATTGATGGTGCGCTCATGGCCGAGGCCGGCCTCGGGGTGGCGGTAGAAATACGTCACGCCCATATTATTCTGGCGCGCGATATCATAGAGCGCCTGCGTGGTCTCCTGGTCGTAATTATGCACCGAGCCGAAGAGAATATTGGGGCGAAAGAAGTTGCCGCGCATGACCGCGGCGCTCATCTGAACCCCCTTTTGCAGCGTATCCGCCTCGACCATCACCGAGGTGGCGAAGAGGCCGGCCTGCTGGAAGTCGGCGGCGACGTTGTCAAACCCGTGAAAACGCGAGTTCACCGCGCGCATCATCGCGGTATTGGGCGCCCCGGTCAGCGTGTCTTTGTGGAATTCGCTCTTATCGATGTCGTCGGGACCGCCCAGCGCGCAGTCGATGTCTTCGAGGTGCTTGATGCCGACGATCTGCAACGAACCCTTGGGCTGGGTGAGCGCGAGCAGGAATCGGAAGTTGCCCTCGAGCTCGGTGCGCGACTCCACCGGGACCAGCAGGTTCGGCTTCCAGGAGCGCTCGTTCGCCTCCTGGGTGCCCACGATATGCTTGGCCGCCCAGTCCGCCAGCGCGACGAACGCACCACTTCGTACGGTTTCCCACGGCTGCTCAAGCTGCTTTCGGACCAGATAGACATAGAGCGCGGCGACCAGGCTCAGGGCGACCAGCGCGAAGGCCGGGTTGATGATAAAGACCGCCACCGCGCAGGACACCGTCCCGACCACCGGCACCGCCAGCGGGATCGCGAAGGTCGGGCGGAAGGAGACCATCCCCAGGCGCTGCTCCACCAGAACGACCACGTTGATGGTAAAATAGGTCAGCAAAAAGAACATCGTGATGAGCTCTGCGACCGCGTTCAACCCGCCCAGCGACAGGGCGAGCAGCACCAGCGCGCCGGTGAAGAGCATGGCGTTTCGGGGCTCACCGCGCGACGATAACTTCGCGAAGAGCTCGCCTTTGGGCATGATCCCATATTGCCCCAGCGCTTGAAGCACATTGGGCGCGGCGACAAAGCAGCTCAAGGTCGCCGTGAAGGTCGAGGCCAGGATGCCCACGATGACCAGCGGGCCCCAGGCGGCGCGTTCGATGACGATGAGGTTATTGCTGCGCAGCGCCTCCGGCTCGGCCAGGACGCTATACCAAACGGCCATAAAGATGAGGACCACCAGCGAGGTGAGCACCGCCGCGATCGTGCCCACGGGGATGCTTCGCCGCGGTTTTTTGAGCGCCCCGGACATACTCGCGCCGACCATAATGCCGGTACCCGCGGGGAAGAAGACCGCGAAGAGCCCCCAGAACCCGATGGTCTCGAAATCACCCCAGACCTGCGGGTTATGATAGGTCGGGTCGGCAAAATCACTGAGCCCCAGCACGATCGAGAATAACGACACGATCACCGCGATCATGACGATGCCCTGCAGCTTAAACGCGAGCTTTGTGGAGGCGAGCGCGGTCAAAAACGCCACCGAGAACATGCTTAAGACGACCGCCCACATCGGATGGGTGGGAAAGACCGTCTTCCAGGTCTCGGCAAAACCGTAGACATAGAGCGCGCCGGAGAGCGCCTGCGCCAGATACAGCGGAATCCCGATCGCCCCGCCGGTCTCCAGGCCCAGCGACTGACTAATGATCGCGAACGCCCCGCCCGCGCCCAGGCGAATATTGGTCGTGATCGTCGACAGTGACAGCGCCGTGGTGCCTGAAATCGTAAAAATCGCCAGGATCAACAGCACCGCCCCGCCCAACCCCGCGTGGCCAACGACCCAGCCTTCACGCAGGTATAACATGACCCCGAGAATCGTGAGCGCCGTGGGGCGATACACCCCGTTGAAGGTTCCCAGACCGCCGGATTTCTCGCCGTTTTCTCCTTCGAGAGACTCCAGAAAATCCTGCTCCTCGGTCGTCAACTCGATCGAAGCGGACGCCGAAGACGATGCTTCAGCGGGCTCGGGCTGCGGAGTATTCACAAGTGTATCTGCCATTTATTTTACTGCGTAAGATTGGGAAAATTCCAATTATTCTGCGCCTCTAGGATAGACGCAATATCGCCCACTCGCCAGCAAATTACGATTTCCCCTGAAAAAACGCAGACATCTTCTGCAAGGCGTTTGCCCGGTGACTCAGGGCGTTCTTCTCGGCCGCCGGGAGCTCGGCCATCGTCTTGGAGAGCTCGGGCAGGTAAAAATGCGGGTCGTAGCCAAACCCGTGCTCGCCGCGCGGCGCGTCGACGATGCGCCCCTCGACTTCGCCCCGAAACCACACCACGATGCGCGTGCCCACCCGCGCCAATTGCCCCTGTCGGTCGGGCTTCGCCTCGCCGATCTCGGCGAAGGAGCGACCGGCCCGGGCGAGCAGCGCGCGCCCGACCGTCGTGTCCGGAATCGCGAGCGCCGCGACGCATACAAAACGCGCGCCGCGCTCGGCCTCAGGCGTGCCGGCCAGGTCGGCGACCAACTTCTGGTTATTCTTCGCGTCCGTGGCCCCCTCGCCCGAATAGCGCGCGCTCCACACCCCCGGACGCCCGCCCAGCGCGTCGACCTCGAGGCCGGAATCATCCGACATCGCCACGCTCCCGGTGCTCAGCGAGACCTCCAGGGCCTTCTTGATCGCGTTCTCATAAAAGGTCTCGGCGTCCTCGACGACCTCGGGGATCGCAGAGCCCCAGGAGGCGATATCAAAGACACCCCAGGCGGGGTCGAGCAAATCGCCCAGGAGCCCCTGAAACTCGCGGGTTTTATTCGCGTTTCGGGTCGCAACGAGCAGGCTGGTGTCGGTATTCTTCATGATCGCGATACTCCTTCAAAGGGACGGTTGAAATTCTGCGCCAATACGCCCGCTTGGTAGCACGCTTGAGGCGCAATATCTATAGATTGCGCCCTCCCGAGGCGTCTTCTAATCCTATGCGCCGCGTCCGCCATGTCAGCCGAGCCCACCCGCGAAGTCTAATTTGGAGCGATGCCCTCAGAGAATAAAAAAGACCCTTCCGGCGGCTTCTGATGCCGCGGGAAGGGTCTAAATAGAGCGATAGAAAATCACTCAGGTCGCGCAGGAAATACCCTGCATATGACAGGTATAACAGGCCTGGTGGCGCAGCTCGATGGGGACCAGCGATGCCTCGAGGTCATCGCCCATATTCGCGTCTTCGTGCTCCACGAGGATCGGGCAGGGGAACACGCCCTTGGACGTCACCATGCGACAGCTTGAGCATTGCAAGGCGACCTTGTCGCAGGCGGTGAGGTCGCCTTCGGCCAGGCGCTCCCACTCCTGATAGCCACCGCCGCGCCGCTCCTCGCGCCCGATCTTAAAGGGCGCCAAAAACTTCACCCGCGGCGCGTCGATGCCGCGCGAGCGCACGAAATCATAGAACGCCTGGCGCGCCTGCTCACTGCCGAGCACCTTATCGGGGTCTTCCGGGCCGGCCGCGTCCGCGGCGTGGCAGGTGGTCGCGGTGATGACCGGGTTAAGCCCGGCGTCGGTGAGCCGGCCAATCGCGGCGAGGATCTTCTCGAAGGTCCCGCGCCCGCGCAGGGCATCGTTTTCGTCTTTGGTGATGCCGTCGAGCGACACGCGCAAATCCAATTTATGAGCCGAGTCGCGAAATTTCGCGGCCAACCAGCCAGCCATCTCCTCGTCGATCAGGGTGCCGTTGGTCAGGATCGTCAGCGGCCCATGCGCCAGGGTCACCTCGATCATCTCGCGAATCTCGGGGTGCAAAAACGGCTCGCCGCCGGTGAAATAAAACGCCTTTACGCCGTTCTTCGCCCCGGTTTCCACCGACTCCTCGACCTTCTCCAAGGTCATATATTCGTGGCTGTTATTTTTGGGGCCACAGGAGATAAAACAGTGCAAACACGCGAGGTTACACAGCGTCCCGGTCACCTGCAGCCACAGGGTGTCCAGGTTCGACAATTCAATCACAGGCGGCGCCAACTCGGCGCGCTCTGCGGCGTGAGACTTTAGATACTCGAGGTCTAATTTCATTAAATATTTCGCTCAGGGTTTCTCAATCTCAAGCGTTGCTCACTCGATCTCAAGGTCAAATTGATAGAGCAACCCGGCCAATTCAGTGCTGCTGAATTTCGCCTTTTTGACGCGATTACTCGCCGGGTCGATCGCAAAATTACGCGCGCTTCGAAAATCAGCGCGCTCAAGGTTGGTGCTGGCAAAGATCGCCTGGCTCAGGTCGCAATCCTTAAACGTGGAGCGCGATAGGTCGGACTCGGTGAAGTTCGTTTCGATAAGCTCGCAGTCAATAAACTGCGTTCGCTTCATCACTTTGGACCAAAACGACGCCAGGTGCAGGTTACTTTGCTCGAATTTCACCGAAAACGCAAAATCCCCGCAGATGCTAAAATCAACGCCAACGAGCTTACAATTTTTGAAATACACGTCCTGCAGGCGCGTCCCGTCGAGCTTCGCGACGCTCAGATTGCAGCCCTCAAAGGTGCAATCCGAAAAGCTCACGCCGGAGAGGTCGGCGGCGTTAAAATCACAGTCGCGAAATGTGCAGGTATAGAACTCGCCGCGAAAATACGGCTCGCCGCCAATGCTCTGGCCGTTGCTAAAGTCCTGGCGTTCGTATACTTCGCCTTCGAAGACGGGTAAATCCATGATGATCACCTAGAGAAAGCCCCGAGCGAGGCTTTAAAGTGGGAGGGAACGAGGCTCAATGCTCGCTTAAGAAAGAACGTTGAACGCGTAAATCGCGCGGGCCTCACCGAGCGAGGGCGCGCCCAATTCGGTCGAGTTATCGCAGCCTTTGACGAGCTCGAGGCCCAGGGCCTGGGCGCGCTCAGACAACTCTGCGCGCTCGCCGGGGCGGGTCATGCAGATGATCGTGCCGTCGGCGGCGACGCGCTCGGCGGCGAGCTCCAACCAGGTGACCGGAGCGCGAAATGCCTTCGAGATCACATAATCGTAGCGCCCTTCCTCGAAGTCTTCGAGGCGGCATCGGGCAATCTCAACGTCCGGGAGCGCGAGCCGCTCGACCACGATCTTCAAAAATGTCGTGCGTTTTTTGCGCGGCTCGACCATCGTGAGCGGCACTTCTGGGAACAGGATTTTCAGCGGAATCCCGGGCAAGCCCGCGCCGCTGCCGACGTCGAGAATCCCGGCCGGTTGCTCGCCGGACTCCTCGACCGAGACGCGCGGCGCCGCGACGGCCGCGGCGGTCGCGCTGTCGAGGAGCAATTGGTCGACGATCTGGTCGCCTTCCATCGGGCCGATCAAATTCATCGCCCGATTGAAATGCTCCAGCAACCCGAGATAACCCTCGAATCGCTCCGCGGTCTTATCGTCCCAGGGAAGGTTGTTCTGCACGCAAAATTTCGCCAATCGATCAATTGGGCTTAAAGTCGGCTTCGCCATTCGACATCATCATCTAGAGAGAGCCTCGCCAGCGGGGGCGCACTGGCGAGGAAAATCGTTATTATTCGGGAACTTATCGCATATCAATCAACGCGAGATGGCACGCGCGGAGGCCGCGGAATCACGGGAATCTCGGGCGCCGCAAAATCCACGGTCAACGCACCGTCCGCCTCATCGACGATGATCGTGCGCCCGCGAAGCATCTCGGGTTCGCGCACGATGAGTCGGCTAATCGGCGAGAGCACATGGCGCTCGATAACACGCTTGAGCTCACGGGCGCCGAAGCGCGACGAGAAGCCGTTCTCTTCCAGCCACTTCGTCGCATCGGGGGTCGTGCGCACCTGCAATTTTCGGCGCTTAAACCCGCGTCGACCCAGAGCCTTCTCGATCTCAATGCTCACCAGACGCCCCATCGCCCGCGGGGTCAGCGGGTCGAAGGTGACGACCTCGTCGAGACGATTCAAAAACTCGGGCGCGAAGAACTCGTCGAGCTTCTCGTGAATCCGCGAGGAATAGTGGCTGCGCGAGCGCGAGTTTCGCTGACTCTCGGGCGTGCGCGGCGCGTCCTCATCGCCGGCTCCACTACCACGACCCACGCCAAATCCAACAGGCGAAATCGAGGTCTTCGAGGCCCCCAGGTTACTCGTCAAAAAGATCAAGCATTGGCGGAAATCAGTGGTATTGCCGCCGGCGTCGGTCAAGCGGCCTTCGTCGAGGATCTGCAAAAACAGGTTATAGATCTCGGCGTCGGCCTTCTCGAATTCATCGAAGAGGAGCACGCTAAACGGTTGATTTTTAACCGCTTCGGTCAACAGACCCTCGCGATCTTTGTCGTGAGGCGAGCCGATCAACTTCTCCACGGCAAAGCGGCCCTGATACTCGCTCAAATCAAAGCGAATCATGCGCTCATCGGTGCCGAAGAGCCGCTCGGCCATCAGCTTGCTAAAATAGGTCTTGCCGACGCCGGTCGGCCCGACCAGAAAATAGACGCCCAGCGGTCGATTCGGGTCGCCCAGCCCAGCTTTGACCATGGCGAGGCGGTCGATCAGGCTGTCGACGGCGTGGTCCTGGTCGATCAAGCGACTCTTAAACCAGGCCTCGGCGGCGTCGAGATCCAGCGGCACGCTATCGTCGAGCAGGTCGAGGCTCATGCCCGTCAACTCGGATAAACACGCCGGGATCTGCTCGACCCTAAGGGTCAACGGCGCCCGCTTTACCTTCTTCAACTCGGTAGTCGCCCTCAAGTCCGCGCTCTCCTCGGAACTCGAAGACGCCTCCGCGACGGCCTCCGAAGGCGCCTTGGTCGCCTCGGAGGTTCGCTTATGCTCCACATCTGTTTTCGGCAACTTGATCGACTCAGCCCCGGGCGCCTCGCCGATCAGCGCGTCCTGGCGCCCGGCAAAATCGACCAGCGCGTCGAGCAAATCGCAGGCCCTGCCCGGCGCGTAGGCGCGGGTATAAAAGCTACGGGCGAAGTCGACGACTTGCTCCAGGGTCTGCGGCTCGGCGTTGACCTCGCGCCCTTTGATGGTGCCGATGCGTTTTTCAAGCACATCGAGGGTCTCGGCGTCGTTCATCGGGCGCACTTTGACCTGGCGGAAGAGCCTCAAAAAGCCCGGGTCGCGGCTCAAACCGCCCTTAATCGCGTCTTCGGTGCACTCCGCGATCATATGCAGCTGACCGCGCTGCAGATAGGGCTTGAAGAAGTCGGCGAAGTTCTCGTCACTCTTCGAATGCGCGCCCGCCCCGAGCAGGTCGTTCGGGTTGGTCATATAGAGGATCACCCGCGCGTCTTCTTTCAGAATCGCCTCGGTCATCTCCTTGAGCTTGGTCTCCCAATCGCCCAGGTAACGCGTCCCGCTGATCAGCTCACTGGTATTGGTCTCAAGGATCTTCCAATCCCCGTCGTCCCCGGCGAGTTGGTGGACGAACTCCTGAATGATCGCGCTCTTACCGACGCCGGTCTCCCCGACCAGAAGAATACTGCGCTGCGCGTCTTCCTGGCTAAAATGGTCGACCAGAAGCTGCACTTCTTCGTCGCGCCCATAGGCGCGCCCGAGAAATTCAAGCTCTTCGGGGGTGTTGAGAATGCGCCCGTATTTATCGAGATTTCGCTTGGGCGTCGCGGTCTTCGACACAAGCTGCAGATGCCTCCACAGCGTCGCGTAAACCTCCTGAAGATTGCGCGCCTCCAGATAATTCAGGATCAGCCGGCGCTCACGCGGCTTGAGCTGTTCGGAGAGCTGGCGATATTGCTCGCGGGTCATCTTCGGCACGAGGCGGTCGAGGGCCTCCTCGGCCATCTGCTGCATCTCGGATTCGCGCTCGAGCAGCGCGCGCAACACCACCGGAACCGCGCGCACGCTGCCGAGCGTGCGCAACTGCCCCAGCGCCTGCTCGCGCACTCCGTAGGCCTCGTCGGCCATCGAGCGAATCAGCACGTCTTCGAGCTCGGCGTAGCCGAGGTCACTGAGCGCCACCAACGCGCGGTAGCGCACGTCGGCGTCATAATCATTGAGGGAGTTCAGGATCGAGTCGGTGACGCTTGTGTCGCCGAGGATCCCGAGCGCAAAGAGCGCCATTTCGCGCACGCTGGCCTGCGGGTCGCTGAGCAACTTCACCAGCGCCTTGGCCGAGGCCACATCGCCCAGGCGCCCCAGGTTGGTCGCCGCAGCCATGCGCCGCCGATAATGATGATGCCCCAATTCTTCGCGCAACAGCGGAAGCACATGCAGCCCAATTCCGTAGAGTTGGTCGCGATAACTTCGATAGCGCTCCTCATCTTCGGTCTCCTCAATTCGCTCAAGGAGGCTCTGCGCTAGCTGAATATGTTTGTCGTCCATCTATTTTTTCCAAAATGCGCGATTTAGCGGGAAATAAGGCGAGGCGGGATCTTATTGAAAAGGAGGTGGATCGACCGTCGCCATCATGCTCGATGCTCATAGCAAAATGTCCGGAAAGTCCCTGCTCACAGCCTAACCGGCGAGGGCTCGAAATACAACAAATCCCTGTAGCGGGGGGAGCAAGTCACGCCCGGCGATCGCTCCATGCGCCTCCCCCTCACCTTGATCAACAAGTTGACGCGCCCCAGTATTCGCGCCAGAAACTGAATGGCGCAAAAAGATCCCAGAATTCTGTCATTTCGGCTCATAAGGGTTTACAAAAACCAAAATATTGCGCAGTATTGCGCCGTTATGGGTGCCGAAGAATATTCGGCGATAATTTAATATTTCAGCAATTGTAGTTAAAAAAGGTCGCTCATATGTCCGATAACCACGAAGAACACGACGGTCCAGTCCACCAGGCTTTCTGGGTTTTCCCACTCACCCTCTTTGCTTGCTACGCATTTTTGGTGCTGGTGATGGGCGCGAAGTGGGCCGCTGATTCCGTGAACGCCACCGAATTCTTCAAAGTATTCGGCGTTCAAGCCGCGATCATCGGTGGGTTTTTGGTGATGTTCGGCGCGATGGTCTACGGCGCCAACAAATTGGTCGGCGCGATCGACTCCGACGAATAAGACGCCGCGCGTCGGCGTCAACTCAAGCATCCTGCAAAACCCTGAGTCCTCACGGACTCAGGGTTTTCGCGTGTAAGGGGCGAGTGGGTTTTGCGCTTAGGGTTTGGGGATACGCAGGGTGCCGCTGATCATCGCGCATCCGCTGAGCAGATACATCAGCGAGAGCGGATGAAAGCCCATGCCCAATATCTCGGTTTGACCGAACCAAAAGTTCTGGCCGACCGCGCCCTGGGTGAAGGCGATCATCAAGACAACGACCAGAAGAATGCTGGTCGGGATCGGGGTCCCCTCATAATATTTGACCTTCCCGGAGCTGTGGTCGGTGAGCAACCCGGCGGTCGCGTTATAGCGGGCGAGGCGGCTGATTCCGCAGGCCACGAAGAAGATCAGCACCGCCATATCCAACCCGCCGCGCATCCCCAGCGCCCAGGCAAGCACCGCCGGCGCCACGCCAAACGACACGATGTCCGACAGGGAGTCCAGATCGGCGCCGAGCATCGACTTCTTCTTACGCCACCGCGCCACATACCCGTCCAAGAAGTCCAGGATGAGCGCGATCGGCAGTAGCGCGAACGCCACCCAGATATAGGCCGGAGTCTCGGGCTCCACCGCATAATTCAGCGCCAAAAAGATCGACGCGGTCCCGCAACTGGCGTTCCCCAACGTGATAAGATCGGCGAGCGCGAACTCGCGAAGCATCGAGAAATGCTTCTTCTTCTCGGCCTTCTGCGCCTGAATTGCAGCCATCTCGGCGGCGGAATCCGCCCCCGTAGTGTCCGAGTGTTCGGCAATTTCTGAGCGGGCATCTTGGGTCATATAATCATCCTGAACTCAATATAATACGCGACTGCGAACCGACGCTGCGGCTTATCGTCCGACCTGAGCGTAGGCCGCCTGGGCCTGCTCGACCTCGAAGACATCCCCGCCCAATTCCATGGCCAGGCGTCGGTCAAATTCTTCCATCGCCTCTTCATCCAGGTCCTTCTCTTCTTTATCCGAAGAAAAGACGGTCTTTCCAAAGACGACTTCGTTTGCCTGCTCGCGCGCACGCCGGCCATCCTCGAAGTCAGTGGCCAGGCGCTCGAAGGTATAGACGTTCTGACTGGCGTTGGTGACCTGAATATCACCCTCGTAGTCCAACAAAAAGCTATTCTGAAAAGTCGGGGGAATCGCAGCTTCGGGCACCGGGCGCGCGATGCCTCCGTGCTCAGCCGACTCGAAGACCACCTGCAGCGCCTGGCGCCGCTCGTTCTCGACCTCAGCCTGCTTCGCGCGCTTATTATGCGCTCTTTTTCGCAATAAGGGGATCGCGAAAAACATGGCGCTAAAGATCAGCGGAATCCACCCCAAACCGATCACCGCGGCCAGCGGGAGCCCTTGAACGACAAGGAGCACCGCGAGGGCCATAAAGAGGTTAAAGCCGTTGAGCAGCGAGATCCTCGTATTCGATTTCTTATCGTTGCCGGTAAAAGAGGGCACCGTGACCTTGCGCTCCCAGACCGGCGCCAGCGCGCTTCGCGGGCGCATATCCGCCTCGTCGGCGGTGACCATAAGATCATCGAAGCGATAGACCAACGTGCCATCATCAGTCACGTCGACGTCGCCGCGAAAACGCCCCAGGCTCGCCCCCAGCGCGTTATGGGCTTCATCCAGGCTCTGCCCGGTGCGAGAGGCCCAATCGGCGGCGGTGATCCGACCATTTCGGCTGCGCGCAAATTCCGCGAAGGCCCGCGCAGGTGCCAGCGGGTCGGCCTTCGGCAGCTCCGGGCCGAAGAGATAGTCGAAGATCTTCTGATAAAACGCCTTGCTCGGTTTTTGATACGGCTTTCGCCCCATTCCGCCAAACATCCCGCCGCGTGAGCGTCGGCGGCGATTCCCATAATAGCCCTGGTTCGGACTGGAGAAGAGATTCCACCAGAACATATACTCGAGAAAACGCGCCACGAGCATAAACGGCAGCATCACCGCGTCGCCGATATCACCGCCCTCGTCGCTGCTCGCGCTCGCGCCGATGGCGGCGAGGCTGGCAGCCAAAATCAGCAAGATAAAGGCGATGGTATAGCCGACCAGCATCGCCATGGTCCAAACCTTAAAGACCACCACAAATGTGCGCCAGGCGACGCGTTTAACCTTGCGCCAGGTCCGCCCCGGATCGGCGCCTCGGCGCGTGAGCGCCGGGTCGAAACGGTAGCGAAGATTCCCCTCGTCGTCGACGTCGAGGTGGCTCTTATACAGGTCGAGCATCTGCTGAAGCGCCCAATCCACCTGCTCATAACCCAGGCCGGTGTCGGCGGCGACATCGCCGGCCGTCGCCACACCTTTGCGTTTGCGCAGACTCTTTAGAATCCGCGACTCCACGTTGTGGGTCAGCTCAAGTTTATTGGGGTCATCGGCCATAAAGACTTCTCAGTTGTTCGGGAGTTCGCGCGTCGATCTGGCTAACAAATACGCAGGAGCAATCATTCAAATTCGACGCAGATTACCGGTGGCAACCCGCGCCTTAGCGGGCGGCGGCGCGCTTCTGAATTCGGCCAACCATCTCGACGGCGAGCTCGATCGCGTAGCGCATCGAACCGGGGTCTGCGACGCCCCAGCCGGCGATGTCATACGCCGTGCCGTGGTCCACCGAGGTGCGCACCACCGGCAGCCCCAGCGTGATATTCGCGGACTCGCCAAAGTGCAGCAATTTCAAGGGGATAAGCCCTTGATCGTGGTACATGCAGATGACGGCATCGAAGGGCTGGCGCCCGTCGCGAAAGCGGGCAAATAGGGTGTCGGCCGGGTGCGGGCCCGACAACTCGACGGCGTCGCCAAATTCGACGGCGAGCTCCTTGAGCGCTGGCGTGATGATGTCTTCTTCCTCATCGCCCATCACCCGCGACTCGCCGGCGTGAGGGTTCAGCCCGCAGACCGCGATATTTGGATTCTCGACGCCGTAGAGGCGTGTCAGGTCGGCCGCCGTGGTGCGAATCACCGACTTAATACGCTCGGCCTCCAACGCCCGGCTCACGTCTTTGAGCGGCAGGTGCGTGGTCACCAACGCGACGCGAAGACGCGCGCCGGCAAGCATCATCACGTGGTCGGGCGCGTCAAACGCCTCGGCGAGGATCTCGGTATGGCCGACCGCGGGCATATCGATGATGCGAAATAACTCCTTGGTCCAGGGCGCCGTCACGATCGCGTCGATCTCGCCGCTCTGGCTCGCCGTCACCGCCCGGTGAAACGCGGCCAATTGCAATTGGGCGGAGCGCTCGTTTCGCTCCCCGAACGGAATCTTCTCGTCATGCGAGCCCGGCAAAACATCAAGCACGCCGATATTTCCCGGGGTAATCTTGGCGTTCAGGCTGTCGATGGGCTCGAGTCGCTCCACAAGTGATTGGTACTCGGTCTTGCCCTTGACCAACATTTCGTCGACGCGCGCCAGGACGGCGTGACTGCCGAAGACGATCGGCGACACGCCGTCTTCAAGCGGCGCCCCGAGCGCCTTTAGAATAACCTCCGGGCCAATGCCGGAGGGATCGCCCATACTGATGCCGATCTTCATTTCAACTCCTGAGCCCTAACTTTAGAAGCGCGCGCGGCCAAAGACATCGCGCCAAGCCGACCGCGCCTTAGAGAGATGTCTCGACGAAAGCTTGCGCGCGCAGCCGTTGCAGATACGCCTGCAGTTGGCGGTCGATCGCCTTTTGCTGAAGCTCGGCGCGAAGCTCGTTTTTGCGCGCTTCGATGTTACCGGAGGCTTCGTACTCGACCTCGCGCACCTGAATAATCTGGAAACCAAAGGCGGTTCGCACAACCTCGGAGATCTCACCGGCCTCCATCGCGAACGCGACATCGCCGAAAGAGGCGTCGAGCTCACCGTCGGCGAAACGCCCGAGATAGCCGCCATTGGCGGCGGCCGGACCTTCGCTAAACATCGCGGCGGCCTCGGCGAAATCAGCGCCATCACGGATCGCCTGACGGGCGGCTTCGGCCTTCTTTTGGGCGGCTTCAATCGCCTCGGGGGTCGAATCCGCGGGCTTAACCAAGATGTTTGCGACTTCGATATATTTGGTCTTCCCGCCATCGTCGCCGAAGCGCTCCTTATAGGCGCGGTCCACGTCGGTTTCGCTGATGCTGATCTGGCTGCCGATCTTGACCTTCACCACGCGCATCTTAAGCAGGTTATCGCGGATCATCCCGCGATAGGTCTCGTAGTCCATGCCATAACCCGAGACCATTTCGCGAAATTGGGCCTCGCTGAGGTTTTGTTGCTGGCGCGTGCGGGCGAGCCACTCGTCGACCTCGGCTTTACTGACGTCCATGCCCAGGGTGGACGCCTCCTGGGCCAGCAAGAATCGGTCGACCTGGTCTTGAAGCACGTCGCGATAGATCGCGTCGCGCCCCTCCGGATTATCGAGGATCGCGGGGTTGATACCCTGCTGAAGCATATAGGGAATCGCGGCTTTCTTGACCTCATAAAAGGTCACCACTTCGTCGTTAACCTGCGCGACGATCCGGTCGATCACCTCGGCCTGGGCTGGCGATGGCGCGCTGAGGGTCGCGAGCATGGGGGCGCCTGCGCACAGCCCGACGAGCAGCGCACGCTTGAGCCAGGCCAGCTTCGCGCGCGATTGCGCGGGGACGGGACAGGTCGAAATTTTGGACTCTCTATTCATCATGGCCTTCTATCTATCTGAAAGATGCTGGCAAATGCGTCGCTTTAAATTTGAGAATATAGGGGAGGCGCGGCGCTCAGGGCTTCTGTACTCCGAACGCGGCCTGCTTGCGAAGTGTGATCTCCGAAATATCGCGCGCGGCCGGCTTCGGCGGCGGCGCCAGGGCGTCGATGACCTCCGGGAAGGTCTTAATTTCTGCGTCTTTTCGAAGCGAGGCGATAAACTCCGCCACGATCTTCTCGCGCCGCTCTTGATATAAACTTTGGCGAATCTCACTGGCGGCTTCGTCCATGGAAGTCACCTCGGCGGCGCGCTCCTCGATAAAGGTAGCCAGCCCCCAACCCGGGTCGAGCGCAAAGACGGGCGTCAGCTCGCCGATTTGCTCAAGCGGCGCGATGGCTTCGGCGATGCGCGCCCGCTTTTGCTGGGCCTCGTCCGCCTCAGCGAGGGCCTCACCGGGCGATATAAACCCGATATCGCCGCCTTTGATTCCCACCGCGCGATCCGTCGAATAAGACGCCGCGGCGCGGCGAAACGCGTTGACCGCGCTGTCCTCGGCCCGCTCCATCTCAACGAGCACGCGCTCGCGAATCCGGGCGGCTTCCTCACGCGTGCCCACCTCGATCAACACGACTCGCCGCGCTTCAGGGCGCTCAAAATCGGCCTTATGCGCCTGATAATAGGCCGCGATGGCGTCTTCGTCGATATCATCCATCGAGAGCTTTTCGCGCACGATGTCTTCGATAAGTTGGTCGGCCATCGCCTGCTTGAGGGCAAAATAGACCTCCGGGTGCTCGCCCATGCCCTTCTTCTCGGCGACGTCGGCCATCACCTCGAATTGAGCGACGCTGTCGAGCCACTCCTGCTGCTGAGCAACGGTCGCGTAGCGCACCCGCGCGAACTCGGGCAACTCGCGGACACGACGATTGAACTCAGCCAATGAGATCTCTTCGCCGTTGACCACGGCCACCGGCGACGCCTCGATAGTCGCCTTATCCTGCGCCGACTCCGAGGCGCGCGCGGAGGTCTCATTGCCCTCGAGCTTCGCCTTTGAGGGCTTCTCGGGCGCGCACGCCAGCGCCCCGGACGCGAAAACGCCGACCACGCTCAGCGCAGCCAGGCGCCGAATGACTCGGCCTAATTTATGAGGATGCTCGACCATCTATTCTCCACAGCCGTCGAAATCGACTCCCTACTTCTTGGCGTATCTGGGTAGCATAAGCGCGCGGGCATCGCTATTGCGCGGGGCGACGCGCGACCACGCGACCGTCACCACTTAGTCGCCCTTATCGACGCAATAGCGCATCTCAACAGCCTCAACGCCCGTCAACACGCTCGGAGAAATACGCACCGCGCCATTTGTGCACGCCCCGCTTGCCCCCGAGTACAAAAACCCACTCTCGCCGAGCGGGATGCTCCTCACCGACGCGTCGGCGCCCATCAGCGAGACATCGAGGGGCTCATGAACCAACCTCTCGGACGGGCACAGCGTCAGCGGCGCCGGGGCGACCAGCGCGTCGGCGATGGTGCTCAAATTATACGCGATTGTGTCGGTACAGAGGCTCTGAAACAGGCCAAAGGGGCCCATCAAACCCGCCGCCTGCCAGAGGCGATTGGCCGGATATGCCGGGCCAAAGGTCCCCTGACACACCGGGCGAAGCGTCCCGTTTGCGCCGTCATATTGGTCGCTTGGAGGGCCGCTCAGCACCGCCAATGCGACGCCCTCTTCGGTGATGCTCTGGGCACGCACCGAGGTCACCCACTCGGCGATATCATCCAACTCATCGGCCTTTTTCGCGCATTGATCACGCGCCGACTGACCGCTCGGGCGATAGGGGGCGTCGGAAGAGCAATCATCCTCATTCGACAGCACGAGCAATAAGAGTCGGGCGCGGGGTCTTAAAAACTCGGAGAGCGCGTCGGGTTGGTCGACGAGGTTTCTTTTGATCGCGCTCAGAGCCTGTTGACGCGGCGTGCCGGCGTCGGTGCGAACGCTATTGCAGGCGGCGACGCGGGTCCAATCGCCCGGGCTCTCGGAGTCGGCGAAGGCGCCGGTGTTCTGCGCACACCCGGCGCGCTGGGTGCCGGGGTTTGCGAGGCCTGCGGGGAGGTTCGCGTCGGTGGTGATGACGCCCAGGCGAAGCGAAATGCCGCGCTCCGCGATGCCTTCCAAGAAGTCGGGCACCGCGTCGGCGAAGGCCTCCTGGGCGCGCTCCATATCGGCCGTATTATCAACCACGACCAGAATATCGAGCGCGTCGGGAGACTCGAAATCATCGAAGGTCTCGGTGACCTCCTCGCCGCGCCGGCACTCATCTGAGAGCAGCGGCTCGGGCTGATAATATCGGTTCTCTTCGGTGCACGCGCCGAGCGCTAAGGCGATGCCCAGCGCCCCTACAAGCTTCGGCATTCGATGAAGAATTCGATATCTCATATGTTCCCACTAAGCGGCTGAAGAAATGCGCCAGAGCGCCTGAACGACTCAAAGAAAAGTCGGTTATTCAGACGCCGGCGCCGACAAAAAATTTATCTGCGTCTCAATCCAGGACGCAAGCTCTTCTTTCGAGGCGGCGCGAAGCTGCGCGATAAGGCGCGACCACCCCTGAATATCCACCGCGACCGGCAGAAGTTCCGGGTAGGTCTTGGCCGACTCGACGGCCTGCTGGAGGGCTTCGCGCGCCTGGTCGACCTCGGATTGCTTGACCAATGACAGCGCCAGGGCGCTGCGCCAACCGGCCTGGTCCGGGTGCTCTACGAGCGCCTTGCCGAGCGCGTCAATCGCGTCAGCGTGGCGGCCATATTGCTGCTTCATCTGGCCATAAACCGCGAGCACCTCGGTGTCCTCCGGCGAAAGCTCAAGGGCGCGGGTGGCGTGGGTCTCGGCGAGCATAATATCACCGATCTGCAAGGCCGCCTCGGCCATGCCGCGCTGAGCGCCCGGGTGCTCGCCGACGCGCTCTTCGAGGTCACGGAAAACGGCGAGCGCAACTTCGGCCCGCCCCAGCTCGAGCAGGACCCCGCCGCGCACCAGCAGCGAGTCGCGATAGATCGCGTCGACCTCCGGGGAGCGGATCGAATGATGCAGGATAGTTCCGACCTTATCGAGGGCATCGAGCGCGCGCTCGTAGCGGCCGAATTGGGCAAATTCAAAACCCAATTCCAGCCACTCCTCTGCCCCAGCCTCGCCCAATTCGAGCAGGCGCTGCTTGGCGTTTAGGCCGCGCAATTCATCTCCGACCTCGAACCACATCTCCGCGGTCATCTGCCACAATCCCACGCGCGTGCGGCTCAACTTCGCCGCGTATTCAAGCGCAGCCGCGGCCTTGTCGAGTTCACCGCGCCCCTCGTAGAGTTGACCGAGTCGAATCGCGGGTTCCGGGTCGTCGACATCGGCGTCGAGCGCGCATTGATACAGCTCAACCGCGCTGTCGACGTCTCCGAGTTCATCATCACCGAGGTCAAGAAAGATATCGGCGACAAAGCTCATAATATTGGGCCGCGAGAACCGTTTAATCTCGGCGCCTTTTCCCGAAATTCCGGCCAAGATCTCGCGCGCACCGTCGATATTGCCCTCGATGACCATCGCGTCGGCAAGCAGGGCCGAAAGGGCTGGGTCCAGCGGATAGGTCTCGAGCGCGCGCATCAAAATGCCGCGGGCTTCCACGACCAACTCGCGCCCCACCAACAAACAAGCATAGGTAAGGGCCGCATCGTAGTCCTGCTCGCGCCGGCGCGCGTAGCTCTCGTTGGCCAGCTTCAGGGCCATCGAATAGTCTTCGTCGTCCAAGGAACGCAGCACGCCGGGGCGCACCGAATTGAGGCCGCGGGGCATCAGGGCACGCAAACGCCACAGGGCCGGATAAGCGATCAAATTTTTCTCTAAGTCGAGCATATTATTCCAGGAAAACTCAGGTCAGGTTGCACTTGGGCGGTGGACTCTATTATGAATAACGCGCAGTCTCGATGGAGGATGCGCGACACACGCGTTAACATCATCTCCACGCCGCGTATATCGCGGGTGAATACTGTCTCAATCTATCTTTTGTCACTCTTTGATTGGAACGTCCATGAACACCGTATCAGCCGAAACCTACGCGATGCGCCGGCGCGAATATATCAAGCGTATCGGCCCCGAGGGGGTTGCCATTCTGGTCGCAAGCCCGGAGTCCACTCGAAATAATGACAGCGGATACCCCTACCGCGCGTCAAGCGATATCCTCTATCTCACGGGTTTTAGCGAGCCGAAGACGGTGCTCGTCATCGCCCCGGGCCACCCGGACGGCGAAGTAGTGATGTTTGTGCAGGACCGCGACCCGCTGCGCGAGCAATGGGAGGGGCGCCGCGCTGGAACCGAAGGCGCCGTGGCGCAATACGGCGCCGACGTCGCGTACACCGTCGACCAGATCGATGAGAAGCTCCCCGGCTACCTCGCCGACCGCGAGCAGCTCCACTATACCCTTGGCCAGCAGCCGAAGTTCGACGAGCGCGTGATCCGCTGGGTCCACTCGCTTCGCCACCGCCGCTTCAAACCCTCCGGGGCCCCCAAGGCAATCTTGGACGTGCGCGATATCATCCACGAGATGCGCGTGCGAAAAGATGACGCCGAGATCGCGCAAATGCGCGAGGCCGCCAAGGTCTCCGCCGAGGCGCATATCCTGGCGATGCAGCACTGCCATCCCGGCATTTACGAATACGAATTGCAGGCGCTCATCGAATACCACTTTACCCGCAATGGCGCAGACTTCCCGGCCTATACGAGCATCGTCGGCACGGGCGCCAACGCCACCTGCCTGCATTATAACGAGAACCGAGACCGCATCGAAGACGGCGACATCGTGCTGATCGACGCGGGCTGCGAGTTGGGCTTTTATGCCGGCGATATCACCCGCAGCTTCCCCGCCTCGGGTAAATTCACCCCTGCCCAGCGCGACCTCTACCAGGCCGTGCTCGAGGTCGAGATGAGCACCATCGAGATCTTGCGCCCCGGCCTGCCCTATGACGCGATCCGCGAGCACTCCAACCGCGGCCTCTGCCAGGCGATGCTCGACCTGAACCTGCTCTCGGGCACGGTCGACCAATTGATGGAAGAAGAAAGCTTCAAAAAGTACTACCCTCACGGGATTGGCCACTGGTTGGGCCTCGACGTCCACGACGTTGGCTCCTATTATGAGCCCAACGGCGATTCACGCAAACTTGAGCCCGGCATGGTGCTCACCATCGAACCCGGCCTCTACGTGCTCCCCGACGAAGAGGACGCCCCCGAGGCCCTGCGCGGCGTTGGCGTACGAATCGAAGATGATATTTTAATTACCGAAGACGGCTATGAGAATATGACCAAGAGTTGCCCCAAAAGCGTCGAAGATATCGAGGCGCTGGTCGGTCAAAATGCGCAGTCATAATCCATATTCTTCTTTCCACCGATGTCCAAAACACAGGGAGTCTAAAACATGAGCAACAACGACTGGCAGCAGGGCCCATCCGACCCGAATCAACCGCACCAGCAGCCGCAGCAACCCGTGGATTCGGCCTGGGGCGAACCCCAGCAGAATCAATTCCAGAACCAGCCGCCCAATCAGCCGCCGGTCCACCAACCAGGGTCGAACGCGTCGCTGGATAACAATGACTTTATCGCGTTGGCGCTGTCCTGGTTCTTTCCGGGCGTTGGTCAGATTATGCTCGGCCAGAAAACCAAGGGCATCGTCATCTTGGTGGTCTCCATCATGACTTGCTACCTGGGAGGACTTCTCGGATTCGCGTCCCTCCTGGACACCTTTTGCCTGGCCAAAGCCCGCAAAAAACGTCCAGTAGATGATTGGGAATTCTTCCCCGACCTCAACGACGCGTTCTAATCTAGCGCCCGCCTAACCCATGAATAAACCTCATTTTTTTGAGTTACCATCGGGCCTTCCGGGGCCCGATGAGTTCATCGAAACCCTCGCCGAGAGCGAGGGTTTTCGAGTGGAGCGCATCATCTCGCACGGGCACCAAACCCCGGCGGGCCAATGGTATGATCAGCCCAACGATGAGTGGGTGATCCTGCTGCAGGGAGAGGCGACGCTCGAATGGGCTGATGGCCAAAAAACCCGACTTAAAGCAGGTGAATCCTTGATGATCCCTGCCCACCAGCGCCACCGGGTTGCGCAAACCAGCAACGACCCACCGTGTCTCTGGCTCGCCGTCCACGGCCGCACCGAATAACCCCCTATCCCCAGCCTTTACACGGGTGTCCGCCCACCGCATCCCCGTATGAAGGAGACGTTTCGACCATGAATATTATCATCGCCAGCCCCGAGCACGCCGAGTATATCGCCGACTTTTACCAGGCAACTCACGGCCCCAAATTCGCCCACCAGGAACTCCTCTCGGGGCCGACCGTCGAGCGCATGCTGCGCGACGAAGAACTCGCCGTCGCCATCGCCTCCTCCAATCGGCGCATCACCGGCTGCGGCATTGGGTATCCACGGCTGTGGAATCACTCCTTTGAGATTGGCAGCCTCACGGTCGACAACGTCCCCGAGCGCGGAAAAATCGGCAAGGCACTCTTTGAAAGTTTGCGTCTTCACGCCCTCAAGCGCTACGGGCTGGTCTATGTCCTGGCGAGCACGCAGGCGACGGTGAAACGCGCCAATCGCATCGGCGCGACGATCTGGGGGTTTCGCCCAAAGCCGGGCTCCCGAAACCTCCAGGACGCCCAGCTGATCGCCGGCTTCGTCAACCACGAGCCCTCGATGCCCCGGGTCGCCCCGCCGCCCAACCTGATCACCCAAATGCCCTTCGCGCGCCGCCTCCTCAATAAGCTCCCCGAGGGGGACCATAATATGAGCTACCCCAAGACCTACCCGGTCGGAGAGCCCCGCGGCAGCGGCACCCCGGTCATCTCGGGGCATATTTGGCCGAATTATTATTCCAAGGGCAATTATATCACCATCGAGAACTCCGCGGGTCGATACCCCATCGAAATCCTGCGAGAATTCACGGCGAAGGTGCAGAAAAAGGGCGTCTCAGACATCCGCCTCACCCTGCCGGTCAACCACGTGCAGGCCTTCGTGGACCTGGTCGATTTGGGATTCCGACCGGTCGCATACCTGCCAGGATGGTACGTGCGCGGCTCACACCGCTACGACTGCATCCGCATGGTCGCGGGCCTGTCGCCGCCACGCGCCGACGGATTTATCGAGAGCGCGGCAGCCCAGATCGTCGACGAGCTAACCCCTCACGGCTAGACCCACGATAACATGATGCCGAGAGTAGAACATCGGCCTCGACGTCTCCTTCACGCGCAAAAAATCACTGATTCTGGGGCCCATGGCTTGAACTGCGACGTTAATTGACGCAATACTTACGCCACGAACGAAACTTCGTCGTATTGCTCCCTCAATAACCACGCCTCCCTGGTATCCTCATGACTTATTTATTGCGCTGCCATGCCAGCACAAAAATCCTTCTCTTTTTTGCGCTGGCGGCCTTTAGCATTGGCTGCGGGGACTGCGCAGGAACCGCGACTCAGGGCGATGGGACGGACTCACCGCTTTGCAACGACGCCGAGTGCTTAGACAGCGGAGTTTCGGACACCGGCCTTGACGCCACCGACGCCGCGCAACCCGACGCCCAACAGCCCGACGCAGACACCTCGCCTGACACGACGACCGAAGTCTGCGACCCGGCGAATCAATGCGGCGAAGAATGTTGCACCAGCGCCCAATTGTGCCTCAATGAGGCCTGCGTCAGCCCGGGCGCCGACTGCGCGCATAACCTGGAGTGCCCATCCGGAGAGGTCTGTGAGCCGACTTTCGGCAAATGCCTGCCGGACTCCGGCGTTGTCTGCGAGTTCCGCCCTCCCACGCACGTCTTTGAACCTGAAGTCGCCACCGCCTGGGTCGAGGACGAGACGACCCCGGAGCCCGACTACCACCAGGTCATGATGACGCCGGCGGTCCTCGATATGAACGAGGACGGCGTCCCCGATATCGTCTTCTCAACCTTTAGAGGGGGCGCCTATACCGCGGAGAGCATCCTGCGCGGGATCGATGGGCGCACCTTTGAGCCCATCTTTGACCTGGTCGACGTCGCCAAGCGCGTCAGCGGCGCCGCCTCCATCGCGCTGGGCGATATCGACGGCGACGGGCGCAATGAGATCGTCGCGGTCCTGCCAAGCTCCTCACGCGGCCTCATCGCCATCGACGATCACACGACCGGGTGGGCCGTGAAGTGGGAAACCGACGCCTTCGGCATGCACTGGGCCGGCCCAGCACTCGTCGACCTCGACGGGGACGGCTCGGTCGAAGTCATCGCGGCCAACCGCGTCTACGATGCCGCCACCGGCGCACTCAAATGCATCGCCTCCGGCCTGGCCACCACCGCCGTTGACTCCACCGCGGTCGACCTCAACGGCGACGGCAACCAGGAAGTCATCGCGGACAATGGCGCCTTCCAATTCATCCCGGACGGCTCCGGCGGCTATGACTGCCCCGTCTACTGGCAATACTCCGGCGGCGGCGGCGGCTATCCAGCCGTGGGCGACTTCGGAACCTTCACCGGCGACACCCCGGTCTTCGGCCAACTCGACGGAATCCCCGAGGTCGTCACCACCAGCGGCTCCAGCATTCACCTGAGCAATGGTCAAACCGGCGAGAATATCTGGACCGCAACTTTGCCCTCCGATGGACACAAATATTATACCCCCGCCCAATGCACCACCAACGGCATTGGCCCGCCCACCGTCGCCGACTTTGACGGCGACGGCGCCCCCGAGATCGGCGCGGCCGGCGCGTGCTTCTATGTCGTCTACGAGACCGACGGCTCCATGCGATGGAAACACTCATCTCAGGACTTCTCCAGCCGCGTCACCGGCTCCAGCGTCTTCGACTTCCAGGGCGATGGAAAGGCCGAAGTCGTCTACGCCGACGAGTGCTTCTTGAGGGTCTATGACGGCGCAGGAAACGACGACGGCACAACCGAAATCCTCTATAAGCGCTCGCACACCTCCGGAACCACCCGAGAATTGCCGGTGATTGTCGACGTCGACGGCGATTATCACGCAGACATCGTCTATATCTCCAACGACTACTCAGGCGTCGGCGCCGGCTGCAGCGCGCGCTGGGAGGAGTTCGACGCCGAAAACGGTATCGAGCATGGCGTCTTTGTCGCCAAGGACGCGCAGAATCGCTGGGTTTCAACCCGACAGGTCTGGAACCAACATGCCTATCACGTCACCAACGTCTGCGACGGCGTCGACGACAGCCTTTGCCCCGGCCGCATCAACAAACCCGGCGCCATCCCGATCGGCCAGAAGAACAACTGGGAAATGAGCTATATGAATAACTTCCGCCAGAACGTGCAAGGCGAAGGACTATTCAACGCGCCTGACCTCGAGATCAGCAACGCGAAGACCGATTGCGACGGCCAGGGACTTCGCCTTCGCCTCACCATCGCCAACCGCGGTACCCGCGGCGTTCTCGCCGGGGTCAACGTCGCCGTCTGGATCACGATCGATGGCGTCGAGCAATACCTGACCACGCTCACTACCACCCAGGATCTGCCCCCGGGTGGACGCGAGACCATCGAGTACGACTGGCCGGACGCGCCAAGCCCCTCCGGCCAAGAGATCTCGATTCGAGCGGTGGCCGACAGCGACGAACTTGGGAACGCCCAGCATAACGAATGCCACGAGGATAATAACGAGATCTCCAACGCGATTTCGTGCGCATGCACGGAAAACCGGGATTGCGATCCGGGCGAATTCTGCGCCTCAACCGGCGAATGCCTGCCGATGGACGGCTGATCTCACCCATTGGATTAAGTCCTGGCCCTGGACGCACCGCTGCCTACGAGGCACACCCAGGGCCGGGTCAGCCTCACAATCCGTCCTCACCGGTATCGCGCCAGCGCTGTACTTTTGGAGCCACCCGGTACTTCTCGATACAACACAACTCGACCGGCCGTACCCCCTCCCCAATCTGTAGCAATCACTCCTCACCTGCCGCCCCGGGCGCGCACCAAACTGCGCAGCACCCGGGGTCCGACCGATGAGACAATCACGACATCCGAACACACCACCCGTACACCTCCGGCGCACAGCCGCTCGTCCGCTAAACTAGCCAGATCAACCGACAACACACCGGTACATATCGGGCGGGCGACGCCGTCCCGGTTTTGAAGCCAACCTCGCTCAGCAGCCACTCCGAAACACCGACTGCCGCCGCGGCGACTCCCATTGGTATGGGTCCACCTACCGCCAAGACCTCCAGGACTGTCTACACCCTTGGCGCTCCTACAAACCCACACCGGGCTTCCTCCGCCCACGGTATAGCCAACAACCCCGCAGACGGCCCCCTCCCTCTCCTAGACTTCGGAACGCGAAAATCGAGATCGCGCGAGATGTCTTCAAAGCCGGGAAGGCCTTTATTTTCGGACCGGGAAAACCGGTTCCGCCGCGGCCTGTGCCCACAATCGGCTCGGCCACCAGGGGGTGATTATAACCATCGAAATTCTAGAACCACCCACCCTTTTTGAGTCTGCCCGAAGCCCATAAGAGATTGCGATTGAGCACCTCGTTGCGCTCACTTCGCTCAGTGTTTTGGGATTGGGCCCGAGGAGTTGCTCCCCTCAAAACCATCGACAAGCCCAATCGCCCAAAACCTTAACTCAATAAACCCTGATCGTATCCGACGAACTCTCAGGGCTTCGGATTTTCTCGAAAGGATGATTCGTGCGCACGAGTTTGCACCCTCTGTATAGAGTTATCGACAATTTGCGTTGATTTGTTGCGCCCCAAACCGATGCGGCTGCGCAAGATTCATGAATAGCCCTTATATTTCGGCAGGTTGACGAAGATCCACATTTAAAAACAAGGCCCAATATCTGATCTTGCCGGCGTCAAATCGCGGCCCGGGTCCCAGCCGAATTAGAACTCAATTCATATCGCAAAAACGAGAACCCCTCGAAGTGATAAGTGCGCCTTGCACCCGCCGCGTCCCTACAGCTACATTGTCGACGTTGTTTCCAATCATTTTAATTTTTTCGGATGAGGCATCATGCATATTCCTGAATTGATTCGATTAAAGCGCGACGGTCACAAACTTACCGCTGAGCAGCTTCGTGCTCTCATTGACGGCTATACCGCGGACAAAATCCCCGACTATCAAATGTCGGCGTTTCTGATGGCGGTCTTTTTTCAATCAATGGATCCGGAAGAGCTGGGCACCTGGACCGAGGCGATGCTGCACTCGGGCGAGGTTCTGGACCTGTCTGCGATCAAGGGTGCGAAGGTCGACAAACACTCGACCGGTGGCGTGGGCGACAAGGTTTCGCTCATCCTCGCTCCGCTCGCCGCCGCTGCAGGCCTGAAGGTTCCGATGATCTCGGGGCGCGGCCTTGGGCATACCGGCGGAACGCTCGATAAGCTTGAGAGCATCCCGGGATTCAACGTCAACCAGACCGTCGAGACCTTCCGAAAGCATGTCGACGAGATTGGCCTGGGCCTGATTGGCCAGACCGGCGAGATTGCCCCGGCCGACAAGCGCATTTATGCGCTGCGCGATGTGACAGCGACCGTCGAGTGTATTCCGCTCATCGCGAGCTCCATCATGAGCAAGAAGCTGGCCGAAGGCATCGACGCGCTCGTGCTCGACGTGAAGGTCGGCAGCGGCGCGTTCATGAAAGAGGTCGACCAGGCGCGCGAGCTTGCCGAGACAATGATCTCGATCGGCAAGGCAATGGGCACGCCGGTGCGCGCGCTCATCAGCGATATGGACCAACCCCTCGGGCTGGCCATCGGCAACACGCTGGAGGTGATTGAGAGCATTGAGACGCTGCGCGGCGAAGGCCCTGAGGACCTCACCGAGCTCACGGTTGAGCTGGTCGTCGACATGCTCGACGCCGCGGGCAAGGTCGATGACCGCGCGCACGCCAAAAAGATGCTCTACGCATTGCTGAAAGACGGCTCCGCGCTCGAAGTCTTCCGCGAGATCATCATCGCCCAGGGCGGCGACGGCAGCGTCTGCGACGACCCCTCGGTGATGAAGGCGGCCGACACCAAGATCACGTTTGACGCACCTCAGGGCGGCATCATCGAGCATATCAACGCCGAACAGGTGGGGCTTGCTGCGCTGGAATTGGGCGCCGGGCGACGCACCAAGGAAGATGATGTTGACCACGCGGTCGGGTTAATCCTGAAGAAAAAACGGGGCGCACGTGTGGAAAAAGGCGAGCCGATCTTGGAGATTTATCACAACGGAACGGGCCTGGAGAAATGCATCGAGCGTCTCCACGCGGCCTTCCAGATTGGCGAAGGTCCCGCACAAGACAAGCCGCTTATCTATGAGCGCCTGAGCTAATCACCGCGTCGGCGCGCAGCAGAGTATAAAGGAGCCCGCGTGGCCTGCCGTTTCGGCAGGCCACGCGGGCTTTTCGATGCTAGTTATCGCCTTGCGCAGGAAAGCGAAGCGGCGCCAGATAATAGAGAGTATCTCGTCGGGTCTGGCGGCGAATATGAATCCCGGCCAGGTCCAACTCCTCGATAAGAAAATCGCAGTCCTTGAACCCAAGGGCGCGCGCGAGGTGCTCGGAAGCGATCCCGTCGGCGTGCTCGAAGATGATCTCGAGCGCCTCGTCGGCCGCTTCGCTGATAAATGGGAATTGAATCCCCTTGTCACCGCTGCCTTCTACCACGCCGTCCCCCCGGCTTATTGGACACGCCAACGCGCGCTTCCACGTCGATTTACACTCGTCTATTGGCAATTTAGACACATCTGAATCGTTGCGCAGAAAAAGACTTCGCGGGGCGGCCCTCCCCCGCTCAGTCAGTCGCGGCACCGGCGGGGAAGATGATCGTGGAATATTGCGCGTAGAACTCACGTTCCGCCGCGCTCTGGCGCTCGAAACACGCGCATAGGCGGTCAAACTGGGCCCGTACTTCAGCCAGCCATTGCCTATCCAGGGTCAAGTTCGCGTCGTTCAATAGCGCGTCAAAGTGGCGATGCTGAGCGATCAGCTTCGCGTTCTGCTCATGAATCGCGCAGACCTCTTCGAGTGAGTCCCCCAGAATACGGGTGGCCTTCAGGAGCAACGAACATTGCTGCTCGTGAACGTATTCGTCCAGCATCTGGCCAATGCGGCGGCTATAGTTTTTGAGCTCGAGAAGTCTCTCAGCGTCATTGAGCAGCGATTCGGATTTGCAGTGCAGGGGCTCACGCATCACCGAGATATGGGCATCTATCTTCGCGTGCTGCAACGTGAGCTGCATTGAGTAACTCATGAAACGTCTCCTTCTTCATAGCACCACGCGTGCAGGACGCCGTAGGCCGGTGTTGAGTGTGATGCAGAGATAACGCGGTATCGCTCATAGATATTCCATCGCGGCCCGCACCCGTGCCCCGGGTCGCGCGCGTTTGAGCCCTCATAAAGCTTGGCACCAACGCGTCCACCGTCAAGCCGACCGAGTCGCCCACCAATTTTGTCTCATGCGAACCAAAAAAGCCGCCCTCCCGATGTCGGAAGGACGGCTCTTAAAAACGCTTCTTATCAGCGACCCATCAGGTCTTTTTGGACTTCCTCAATTCCATAAGAATGAGCTTAACCACAGCCTTCAGGGTCTCGAAGACGCCGGGGCCATCCGGGGCGACCGCGCAGGCCTCGAAGTCCGGGTATTTCCCGTCCGGGTTAAGGTCCGCGCGCAACTCCTCCAGCGGCATCGCCGTGGGCAAATCGCGCTTATTGTACTGGATGACCAACGGAATCTTGTCGATATCGTAGCCGTATTCGTGCAAATTCTCTTTAAGATCTTCCAAGGAGATAATATTTGCTTCTTTACGAGCGCGCTGGCTATCGGCGACGAATACAACCCCATCGGAGCCCTTCATAATCAGCTTCCGGCTGGCGCTATAAAAGAGCTGGCCGGGAACCGAATAAAGGTGCAAACGGGTCTTAAAACCGCGGATGGCGGGCAAACTCAACGGCAGGAAGTCAAAGAAGAGCGTGCGCTCTTGCTTGGTCTCCAGGTTGATCAGTTTACCGCGCGCGTCCGGATTGGTACCCGAAAAGATGAATTTGATATTCGTCGTCTTACCGCAGAGACCGGGACCGTAATACACGATCTTGAGGATGATCTCACGCTGAGCCCAATTGATGAACGACATAAGAACCTTTCTCGTGGCTGAGCAACGCTTGTGAAAAGCGGCTCGTCGGATTCCTCAGGAATTTTAGCGGTTCGGCGCGGGGGGCGAAATCCCAGCGTTGCCAAAGCTATTGAACGCGATGTTTATACCACGTCCAACAAACCTGTCATATTCCTTTCTTGGTGACGCCCGTACTTTACGCTTCTAAAGCTTTAAAATGTATCATTAAATAGGCTGTCGATGTCATCGTCGCTGATGCCACCGAAGATATCATCATTCTCTTGCCCAGACTCTTGGCGACGCTGGAGCGAGTCGAGAACTTCCTCAATCTTGGGATAGGTTCGCTTAACACGCAAGCGCACTAGACCCTGATTGGAGCGTTCGTCGAAAATGACAACTAAAATAAGTTGGCTACGGATTAACGACACATGCAGGTGAATGTCGCGCCCCTCATGAAAATGCACGGGGAACTCTTCCTCACCGATCATATTTGCCAATCCGCCGGTCGCCGCGGTCGCACCTGCGACCAGGGACGCGAGTCCGGTGGTGTCAATTTCGCCCATCTCTCCGGTGGAGGCAACGAGTTGCCCGTCCGGATCGACAATGAAAATGGCTTTGGCAAGGGCATCGCGCACCAGTCGCTCAATAATCGCTTGAAGCTGGTGGGCTTCTTCCTCGTAAATAACCCTCTGACCACTAACCATATAGGAACTCCTGAGTTCCCTCATTTATCGGGAGCGAATAGTTCTGAATACCGCGCATAAAACCCTACCTTGACCGGCCCGCTTTCTATGCCTTTCGACGCATCAGCACTGCGACCGATTACGCGAGAATCAACTTATCTCGGACCCTAGCACACAAACCAAAGTCTGCGCAATTCAGTCCTCACAAAAGGCGGCGCTCACTCAGCGCGCGCGACAGGGTCGACTTGTCGGTATATTCCAATTCGCTGCCGATCGGAACCCCCGACGCGATCCTCGTAAGGCGAACGCCCAGGGGGCGAATCAGCCGGGATAGATAGAGCGAAGTTGCCTCCCCGTCGATCGACGGACTCGTGGCAATGATAATCTCGGTGACCCGGTCTTCTTGGTCTGCGTCGGCGCCATCATACCCCGCGGACTGAGCGTCCGCCGATGGGTCGGCATCACCGGGCAAAACACATCGCGCGTTTTGCCCGGGCTCCAAACGCTGGAGCAACTCCATAATATGCACATCATCGGGACCGACCCCCTCCAGCGGACTGATGAGCCCGTGGAGGACATGGTAGGTGCCGCGAAACTCGCCGGTATTCTCGATGGCGCGCAGGTCCGGGGTATTCTCAACCACACAGATGATGTCGCGGCGCCGCCGCGGCGAGGTGCAGATCGAGCAAAAGGTCGCATCGGTGAGATTGCAGCAGCGCTGACACATCCCGACCTTCTGCTTGATCTCGACCAACGCCTCGGCCAGCTCGCCGGCGATCTCGGCGGGCTGGCTTAGAATAAAGAACGCCAGGCGACTCGCCGTGCGCTCGCCCACGCCGGGAAGCCGGGCGAACGCGTTGACCAGGCGAGTGATGGGGTCGGTGGGTTTCATGCAACCTTTTGGGTAGATGCGACTTAGAACAAGCCGGGGATGCTCATGCCACCGGTGATCTTCTCAACTTCTTCGTTCATCATGTCGCCGGCGAGTTTCATGGCCTGGTTGACCGCGCCGAGGATCATCTCCTCGAGGACTTCGACGTCATTGGGGTCAACGACGTCCGGGCTGATCTTGATCTCGACGAGCTTCTGGTCGCCGGTCACCACAGCCGTCACCACGCCACCGCCGGTGGACGCTTCGATCTTTTTGTCGGCCATCTCCTCTTGGACCTTGCCGATCTTGGACTGCATTTGCTGGGCCTGACGAACAATATTATTGAAGCCACCTTTCATGATATTTTCCTTTGAGTTTTGAAATTCTAGTTCGGGTAATAAAAACTCTCCCGGCGCTTATAGAATAGCTCGGGCGTGGCGTAAACAGAGGATAGGCAGAATTGACCGCGCCGCCAGCGCGCCGCGCCCGCCCTCTTTTCGACGCCCTACGCTTTCCAGCTGCGCCCAAGCTCCAATAATATGGGCGCAAATCGTGCGACGCCAAACGCCAGGCAGCGCTCATCGACATTAAAGTTCGGGGTATGCAGGGCGTTTACGATGCCGCGCGAGGCGTCACGAATCCCCAGAAACAAATAGCAGCCGGGCACCTCACGCGAGAACGCGGCGAAGTCTTCGGCCCCCAATTGCGCCTCATGGGAGACGATCTCTTCGGCGCCAAAACGCTTGACTAACGCGTCGACCGTCTGCTTTTGAAGCACCGGGTCGTTGATGACCGGACGCGCCCCCTGGGTGATCTTAACCTCACAAGAGGCGCCAAAACCCTCGCAAATATTATGCGCGATTCGGCGAACCTGGGCGATCGCGAGGTTCGAGTCTTCCTCGGCGAAGGCCCGCACAATGCCGGTGAGCTCAGCGCGGTCGGCCAGAATATTATAGGAATTGCCCGCGCGAACCTGACCAATCGTCACCACACAGGCGCGGCGCGCGTCGACGCCCCGGCTCACGATCGACTGCAGCGCGCAGACCAGATGCGCCGACACCAGCACCGCGTCGACCCCCTCGTGCGGGTACGCGCCGTGAGCCTTCTGGCCGTGCACCGTGATCTCGACCAGGTCCGAGCCCGCCCACACGCCGCCGCTGGTATAGCCGATCTTTCCCACGTCGAGCGTCGGCATACAGTGGAGCGCAAAGATGGCGTCGACCCTGGGGGCCTCGAGCACACCGGCGAGCACCATTTTCTCGGCGCCGATCGGCTCATCTTCGGGGCTGGCCTCCTCGGCCGGCTGAAAGATGAACTTCACCCGCCCGTGCAGCTCCCCTCGCCGCGCCTGCAACTGCGCCGCCAGCCCCAGCCCGACGCTCGTGTGCACGTCATGCCCGCAGGCGTGCATCACCCCGGGATTGGTGCTGCGATAGGCAACCTCGTTGCTCTCCAGGATCGGCAGCGCGTCGATATCGGCGCGCCACCCCAGCGTTGCCCCGGGATGTGCGCCTTCAATAAGCGCGACCACACCGGTGCCGGCGACCCGCTGGATATCCGCGACGCCCATCGCCTCGAGTTGCGCTTCGATATAGCGCGCCGTCTGCTCCTCTTGGTTCGAGAGCTCCGGGTGCGCGTGCAGATGGCGCCGCCAGGCCACCAATCGCTCTTCGGCAACTTGACTCAGCCCACTGTCGACTGAAATATCAGACTCAGACATGATAGAATGTAGCTCGCTCATGGCGAAAAACTCTTAAATATTTCGTGGATACGCGTCGTATAAATAACACGCAAATGAATGCGCGACGATACGCCGGGCTTTTCGAAGATACAATCGAAGCCAACTTTACCATCCAGACTGTTGGAATATGTATGAAATTTGCCCCCCGAAAAAGCGCCCACCTGACCTGCCGCGTGGCCGCATTAAGTATGTTTGCCCTCTTAACCTGCGCTGGCTGCGCGACCTCAATGAGCTATAGCACATCGCCCCAGACGCTTGAGCCCGGCGAGGTCTCGGGCGGGATCGCCGGACAGTTCTCCCTGAACACCACGGTGGTCGACAAGGGGATCGACACCCTGAAGATCGCGGGTTATTACGCCACCGACTCCGATGATCTCACCGAAGAGGAGTATCGTGAATTGCTCGACGCCGTGGTGGCCTACGCGCTATTTCGGCCCAGCGTCGCCGGCGAGGTGGCGATGCGCGTGGGTGTTTTTGAGGGTGCAGACGTCGGCATCCGCTATAACGCGAGCATCCTGAAGGGCGACGCGAAGGTTCGGGTCTGGCAGTCGCCAGACGAAAGTTCGGTGGTCTCGGTGACCGCCGGCATCGGCCAAGGCGGCAGCCTGGGCCCGTCGAACCTGAAATATATTACCTGGCAAGAGTTTAGTCGCTTGGACGCCGAGTTATCGATCATGTACGGCTACGAGGAGGCGGACTTCTTCCGCGTCTACGCCGGCCCCCGCCTGATTCACACCTGGCTGACGGTTGACCCGGTGCTCAGCCCCGAACTCTTGGAGCGAATTCCGGAGGAGTACCAGAAATATCGCCCTGACCAGTATTTTAGAGACGAGAATATCCTGTATCTCGGCGGGACCATTGGCACGATGATCGGGTATAAATGGATCTGGCTGCACCTGGAAGCGACCGTGATGTACACCCTATTCAACCCGTTGATTCTCGATCGAAAGCGCAACTTAAGCGGGTTCACTGTCGCGCCGGTGGCCGGAATTAGTGTTGAATTTTAAACGTCGGTCACCAAGATTGGCACACGCCAATTTTGCGCGCAATTTCGTCGCGTGAGACTCGGCCTTCACCGGCCACCTACCCCTGAGATATGGAGCCCCACGCGCATGGATGCTGCGACGGCCGTTCAAAAACAGACCCCCCAGGCCGCGCTCAAAGCGCGTTTTGGATACGATAATTTCCGCGGTGGCCAGCTCGAGGTCGTCGAGGCGCTGCTGGCCGGCGAGGATGTCCTCGCCGTGATGCCGACCGGCTCGGGCAAAAGCCTGTGCTTCCAATTGCCGGCCTGCATGCTCGAGGGGACCGCGCTGGTCATATCGCCGCTCATCGCGCTGATGAAAGACCAGGTCGACGCGATGGAGCAAGCGGGCGTTTCCGCCACGCAGATCAACTCATCGGTCGATTATCCCGAGCAAATCCGGCGACTTGAGCGCATGGTCGCGGGCGACTACGACATCGTTTATGTCGCCCCGGAGCGGTTTCGAAACGCCGAATTTCGCCGGGCGATCGACCAGATATCGATCAGCCTTCTGGCCATCGATGAGGCGCATTGTATCAGCCAATGGGGGCACGACTTCCGCCCGGATTACCTGAACCTCGACGCGGTGCGCGAGCAATTGGGTTGCCCGCCGACCATCGCGCTGACCGCGACCGCGACCAGCCAGGTTCAGGAAGATATCCTGGAGCAATTGGCGATCAGCGACGCGCGGCGCGTCGTCTCGGGGTTCGAGCGGCCGAATCTCTTTTATGATGTCATCGAGGCGGCCAGCCACGAGGAAAAGGTCTCGCAAGTCGAGCGCCTGCTGCACCAGCGACGCGGCGAGTCGGTGATTGTCTATTGCGCCACGCGCCGCCAGGTGACCGAGGTCACCGAGAGCCTCAAGAGCCACGGCTGGCTGGCCTCGAGCTACCACGCGGGGCTCAACGATGTGGCGCGCGCCCAGGTTCAGGACGGCTTTATGGCCGGCGATTTGCCGATCTTGGTGGCCACCAACGCCTTCGGCATGGGCGTGGATAAGTCGGATGTGCGTACGATCTTTCACTATAATATCCCTGGGAGTCTTGAGGCCTATTATCAGGAAGCAGGCCGCGCCGGGCGTGACGGAGAACCCGCCGAGTGCGTGCTGCTCTATAGTCGGCGTGACGGGCGCATCCATGACTTTTTCACGGATAACTCATTCCCGGAACAGGAGCTTGTGGAGCGCGTTTGGCTGCTCCTATTTAAGCGCGGCCTGGACACACACGCGCTGAGCGCCGATCAGATCTGCGACCATTTGAATCGTTCGGGCAAATCGGGCCGCGTGCATTCTTGGGGGGTCGCAACGGCGCTGCAATTGCTCGAAGAGGCCGGCCATATCCGGACGGGGTTCTCGTCCGACGGACCACACGCAGGCGAGGCCTGGGTGGAAGTCCTGGACCGCGCGCGGCTGCGCGATCTGCGGGTGGATTGGGAACGACTCGCGCGCCAGCGAAAGCTGGCCAAACGCCAGTCCGCCGACATGCGAAATTATGCCCTGGATCGCGGCTGTCGCCAGACCAGCCTGCTGCGCTATTTTAATAGTAAGCCCAGCTATAAGGGTGGCTGCGGGCATTGCGACCGCTGCTGCGGACACCTCAAGGTGGGGCGCCAGGGACGCGGCGCGCGCTCCGCATCCGATGATACGGCCGAGACGGTCGTGCGAAAGGTCTTAAGCGGCGTGGCGCGCGCCCGAGAGCACGCCACGCCGGTTCGCGTCGCCGCGATGCTACGCGGGTCACCCTCTCAGCAGCTGCAGCGCCTTGGGTTGGATAAAGTCTCGACGTTTGGGATTCTGGACTATTTGAACCAGCAGGATCTCTTCGATCTTATTTCGGCTTGCGCGGAGGCGCAGTTGATTGAGCCAAGTGGCGCCGCGCGCGTCGAGTTGAGCGAGGTCGGCGTCGAGGTAATGCTTGCCAAACGTCGTGCACCGTCGGCCCTTCTGCGCATGCTAGAGCCCGCCTAACTCATCGACCAGAGCGATGGATTGGCTGCACCTGCGCGAAGCTTAGGGGCGGAATACGGAATCGGAACCAGCCCCGCTCGCCCGGCCATCTACCCACGGATAGCCAGCCTCGATCACATCAAGCACTTCGCCAAACTCCTCCAGGTCATAGGGCTTTCGCAGATAAAATTCACTGCTCATCGGCGACGAGTTTTCGACGCCGAATGAGCCCACCTGACTACAGAAAAACAGGCTGCGCAGCGCCGGCGCGTAGCGTCGCAAAAGTTGCCTCAGCCGCTCGCCTTCCATGCCCCCAAGGCGCTCGTCACACACAAGCAAATCAAAGCCAAAGCTCGCTCCTTTGACGAATTCGATGGCCTCATGCGGAGATTGTAGCGGGGTGACCAGATGCCCTCGATGCTCCAGATTGCGCCGCAATAATCGGAGCACAAGCGAGTCCTCGTCCACCAGGAGAATCCGCATCGGGGTCGCGGTCTGTGCTCCCTGGGAAACCGCCGCGATGGCCGCGGCGCGGCGCTCGAAGGCCTCGAGAATTCGTTGGCGCAAGACGTCCGTGCCGAAATGGGTCGAGGTGTTCAGAAAGTCGGCCGCCCCGGCCCCCAGCGCGCTCTCGCCCTGCTCAAGGTCGCTCCCCATCACCAGAATCGGCATCTCATCGGAGACGCGCTGCAAACTCTTGAGCCCCGCAAAATCGGCGGGTTGATCGCCCTTGGCACTGCTACCTTCGCCGCGCGCCAAATCAAGGCTCAATAAAACAACATCGATCGGCACGCCCGACAGGATTTGAACGGCCGACCATATCTGGCGCGCAGGTGAGACCACAAAGTCTGCGGGCGGCTCCTTGAGCGCGCGCCGTGTCGCGGCGGCCTGACGTGAGTTCGCGTCAACGACCAACACACGAATCGCTGACTGCTCGACCGATTCTTCTTTTTCGCTTTGTAATTTATTGGAAATAAGCATCTCCATTTACTCCACGAGTCATCAGGTTAATAGAATCCGAGAAGACGTCGACCACTTCCCCCCAGCAACCCACCATTTAGGACACACTGCGCATGCGGTAGCCGACGCCTGGGACGGTCACTAGCAACCCCGGTTCAGCCGCATTTTGCTCAATTTTACGCCGCAGATGAGCCATATACACGCGTACATAATGATCGCGACCCACGCAGTCTTTGCCCCAAACCTCTTCGAGAATCTCCCGGTGCGTCAGGCTCTGGTTGAGATGTTTGATAAAGATCTGCAAGAGTCGGTACTCCGTGGGCGTCAACTTGATCTCTTCGTCCCCCATAAATATCTGGCGCGATGCACGGTCCACGCGCAACTCGCCGTTGACGAACACCGCGTCCGCATCGTCGGGTTGAATCCGCGCGCCGTGACGCAGGCCCACGCGCACCCGAGCCAATAGCTCCGCGGCGCCAAAGGGTTTGGTCAAATAATCATCGGCTCCCGCGTCGAGCAGCCTCACTTTAAGGTCTTGAGAATCCTCCCCGGTCACGATCACAACCGGGGTGTCCGTCCAGGTGCGCAGCCGGCTCAAAACCTCCAACCCGAGGATATCGGGCAAACACATGTCCAATAATATTAGGTCCGGGGTTTGCTCCGCTGCCTGACGAATCCCCTCTTCCCCGGCCTCGGCCTCCAAGACACGATAGCCGCCGGCCTTCAGCAGCGAGCGTAATATCTCGCGCATATTCGGGTCATCTTCGATCAAGAGGATCAATGGGTTCTTTGCAGACATAAGTATCGGGGGTTAACGACGGTAATAAATAACATCCAACTAATTTTGCGCTTCCAAAATGACGCCATTCGAGATCTAAGATCTCGAATTTAATCCCACATCGTGGTTGAGTTATTGCTTGTACTGATAAATATAGCAGCTATTGAGCCGAGCGGCCACATCATTCTGAAATAAAGTGACCAGGGGCCACCGAGTGCGTAGCATTGTTATCGCGTCATTCGTGCTCAACAATCACGAAAAACTCTCCTTGGCGGCGTATATATGGATGAGTTCCCTCACCTTAAACCGCCGTGGACGCTATACAGGTGCCTATTAGAGTAGCGAACAATGTGAATTCTGCACGTTAAAATACTGTAAAAAGGCGGCCTAAAGCGTTGGCGCGCGTTATAATGTTGCAATTTGGCCGCTGGCGTTTTAGCCACGCGCCTGCCGAGCGCGATCGGTAACACGATTCGCCAAAATCACGACGCATCCAATTCTTCTCCCCCAGGAGCGACCCGATGGAAGACACCAATACCTATATCGCGACCCACTACCGCGAAGATCCCGACACCGGCCGCGTGGCACAACTTCGGCTGCTCGTGCGCGACGCGTCCGGGGAATTCGAAGACCGAAAGCTGGTCGAACGCGCCGAGATCATCGAGCTATTAAAAGACGACAAGCTCATCTTCGTGTGGGATTACGAAGCCGAGAATATCGGGGAGATGATCGAGCTTATCGGTATCAGCGGCGAAATCTACCTTCGCCTGGATGAGGAGCGCTTATGCGCCGATAACCTGGGCGACCTCCCCAGCGTCTAAGCTCCCCGGGGGCCGACACTGAGGCGGCTTCGTCGGTCAGCATCACGAGTTGCCGACGGGTGTAATCTCATCCCACATCTTCCACATCGCCTCCACGGTGGGCGGGATGCTTCGGAGCAGCGCATATTCGTCGGTGTCGGGGAATTGAGCCACATCGACCGCGGGCAGGGGGCTGCCAATGAGCGGCAGCACGCTCCGGGCGCTCAGGATTGTATGGGTGCGCTCAGCCGTGATCTTAGCCTCGGGTTCTTCAGGGTTTTGGGACGCGATATCGACCAGATATTGGGCGAAGGTATTGCGCGTGGTCAACGGGGCGAGGCGCGCGGCCATCACGGCATAGTGCGGGGCATGGGATGCTCCCGACAGGAACACGCCCAGGATTTCTCGCACCAGATCGACCCGTCCACCGAAGGTCGCCATCGCCGCAGCGACCAACTTCGCCTGCGGCTCTCCGACCCGCAGCGCCCGACGCAAGATCAGGTCGGACGCGCCTGTCCCGGCCACCGCTTCGCTCAGCTTCGCCGTGAGTTTGGCCAACTCCTCAGCGACCATCGCCGCCGAAGCATCCCCCGGCGCTTGCAGCGCCGCGATCAACGCCGGCGACTCCTGCAAAATCTCCAACCCCTCGCCGCGATCGCGCGCATCTTCTGCCCGCGCCACCCAGTCGGACCATTGCGTGCGCATCGCGCTCACGAAGATCGGCGCCGGGTCGGTCTCCAGATAATTCCTTAATAATTGCAGCGCCGCGTCCTCTTTCTCGACGCATTTCGCCACATATTTTGCGGTCAATTCGTATTTACGCCGCTCGGCGTCGAGGCGCGCTCGCGTGCGGGCCTTAAGGCTCGCCAGCGGTCCGTAGGCGCGAAGCCCAAGCTGGGGCATCGCGCTAAAGAACGCCTCCACCAGCGTCGTCTCCAACGCCTCGGGGAGTCGATTATCGCGCTCTAAGCGCACCAGCATGGGGTGTTCCGCGATATATAGCAGGAGATCGATATTCGGCGCGCCGTTGCCGAGCAACGCCGAGATATGCGCGGCCTCGAGCGCCGGGGAGGCCAAGATCTGGTCGATATGCTCCGGTTCAAGGCGGATGGCAGTGTTTTCAGCGGGCTCGTCGTTCTGATTTATCTTCTGATCTTTCACGTTTTTTCCACAAATTTGGCCGAAAAAAAGACTCGCACCGATGGTGCGGTGCGTCTCAAATGTCCCGGCGGCCCAAATAGGCCGACCCCACCTGCGCAGGCCTCAATGGCCGATTCTCCACTAATTTAGAAACAATTTCGAGAAATTGCCGAAAACAATAATAACGGGCTTGCGACGTGGCGCGCCCGAAAACTCGAATATGAACCAAGAATATGGAGATATAAAGATGCGCGACTTCGAGACGACAAATGCTTCGAAATTCGAAGCATTACAGCTTCCCATCGCTAACATGCCAGACGTTTATTGGCACCTGAATTTCGCCGAATTAATGGAGCAATTCCGACGCCTCGGCGCGCGCGCGCTGAAGCGCAATCCCTGCCCATCATTGGCGCGCATGCCGACGGCGACGATTCGCGAGATTCAAAGAGGCCCGGTCCCCCGAGGCAGCGGCGAGGCGGGGTTGCTCCGCCTGCAAACGTCGGTGCACGAGTTTGCGGCTTTCGCGGTGGCCAATTCCCGCGGACATAGCCTGATGGACTGTGCCCTGCTGCAATCCGACGCCCTCCCCGGCGAGGTTCAGGCATATTTGCCGGCGCTCGCAGCCTCCGCCTGGGAACTCTACGAAGTCGTGGGGCTCCCATCCCCCGGGGCGCCCCATCGGGTTGAGTTGCGCCGACTTTGTGACGAGGCCTTCGTCGAGGTCACCGCGCTGGAATCAGACTCAAGCCCGCAGATCGGCGAAATCGCCGCCTGGCGTGTCTTCGATGCCGGCGGGTTCCTCGCCGCGCCCCGCGCGCTCCAGCTGCCAAAGGACTCGGTCGCCACGATTCTCAGTCAACTCTCCCTTGAAGCATCCGGGTGGGGGAACCAGCCGCAGGCCCGAAGGGACTATATGCGCGAGCGCGGCGAGCTTCTGTTGATAAACCATTGCATTCGCTCGATGAGGCATCGCCATTGCGAAACCCGAGAGCCGGCACCCTCTCGAAAGGTCGACGCGCTCGTCTCCCCGTCGGAGTCTGACCTACCCAGCGATTGTTGGCGACGCCTCGCCCAGGCCTTCTCGGTCCTCGAGGTCTCGGCCGCGAGCCGCCCGGGCGTCGCCTTCCCGTTTCCCTTCGCGGTGGGCGATGGCCAGGTCTTATGCCTTGAAGAAGCCGGCGAGTCCTGGGTCGCGACCCTCTTCGACTCAGCGCGGGCACACAAGCAGTGGAGCGCGGTCCAGCAATCCTTGGCGCGCACCACGCATACCAAAGACGCGGCGGGCCGACCGCTGCGGGCAGTGCCGCAGCTCCGATGCTGGCGCGCCCGCGCCGAGGAGTTGAGCGACCTCGACATCGATTTTTTGCGCAGCCTGCGCCTCAAGCCGCTGCGAAATGGCGCAGCCCTCGCGGTTCACCTCGACGCAGACTGGCGCTGGCACGACCTCGACCCGCGCCGCATCGACCGTCTCATCGACGCGCTACACGTGGCGTCCAAACAACTCCGCACCGGCGAGGGCCTGGCTGCGTAGAAGATGCAGCGCGTGCTGCCGACCGGCCTATGCGTCGATCGACAGCACGCGCACCCCAAGGCGCTGCTCCACGAGCACCAACTCCCCAACCCCCACCCGAACCCCATCGACGACCAGATCGACGCCGTCCTGAATACGCCGCTCGAGCTCGAGCACATAGCCCGACTGAAGCTGGGCCAACTCGGACATCGACAGCGTCACCTGGCCAACCGCGATCAGAATATCGACCTCGGTTTGCTCGAGAATCGGAGCCATCTGAGCGGCGTCTTCGCGCTGTTTTTGAATCTCTTCGGAGGGCATCATTTTTTCCTCGGTTATTTTGGAGATATCGATGGCCTGGGTCGGCATCGCGGATGATTTTTTCGCGGGCGTGACGGGCAGATTCGCGCCGAACTCAAGCTCCCAGGGAACCTGCGCGTTGGGACGAATCCGACATGGAAAGTGAGCCCCGGCCAGCCCGCTCAGATAGGTCTTCCCTGCCGGCGAGGCGTCTCGGCCGCCGGGGGGATAGCCGGTGACTTCGGCGGCTGCCTGGCCGAGTTCAAAGCCGTGCCGCTCGGGCAATAGAATGTCGCCAGGGGCCAGGGACCGATAGTCCTGCGCCCCCAGGGTAACCCGCGCCGCCTCGACCTGAAGTCGAGTTCGCAGCGGCGCCAGGCGCGAATGGACAAGCCGGCGACGTTGCCGATTGAGGTGGGTGCCCCGGGTCACGAAGATCTCCATCGACTGGACCATCGCCGACGGGACGTAGATGCGCACAAGCCCCGCGCTGCTGGGCGTGCTCACCGCGTAGACAAGCTCAACGATCTCGGCCTGCTGGCTCAATTGGCGCGCGATGACGCCCATATCCGGAGCGCTCGCCGGAATACTGATCGGCGGCAAACCCCGCGCGCAGAGCCAATTGAGCAGCTCCAATAGAACAAAATTCATCAGCCCGAAATCGCGCGGCGTCACCGGCAGAAGACTTCGCACCTCGGCCGGCTCGTCCTCCAGAAGCCCTTCGAGACAGCCCTGAACGAGGTTCATATCAATGCTTATCACCCCCATATCGGGGTCGGGCTCCAGGGCGAAGCTCGTCGAGAAAGCCCGGTCGACCGGCGCGTTGAATTTCGCCCCGGCATAGGTCCGCGACGCGTGGAAAAAGACATCGTAGGGCGCACCGAGGACCGTGGCGAGTTGGTCGGCCAACGCGTCCAGAAGACGCTCTCCGGGCACCGGCGCACCGAGCAGCCGCAGCAGGCGATTCCCCCAGCGAACCTGAGAGGCGCGCAGCGATTCGAATGCGTCGGGCGTCAGAGGATGAATGACCTTTCGCCGCGGGCGCGAAGGTGAGCGGGGCGGGGATATTTGGGGACTTTTCATCGCTGCGATTCATCGGAAAGAAGGAAAAAAACGATCGCGCTCAAATAGACCTAGACGATCTCGATGCTTGAGAAGCTCACGCCATTCCTGGCAGCGCTCTCGCGAAAGGTGTCGCGCTCCTGGCGCAGGTCACGGGCCAGGTCCTGGTTCTCGGGCCGCATGCGAAGCTCGTAGCCCTCTCCGCGGCGTCGCAGGCGGACACGAATCTGGCCGCGCCCGGGCACCTCCAACTCCATCAACATCACCTGTCGCCCTGCGCTATCGGTGCCGATATGCGTCTTCTCAACCAGCGCCCGCGCGATCTTGGCGACCTGCTCGCGCCGCTCCGCTTGATTGGAGGACTTTGTGGCGGCCGTCTCGACGCGAGGCTCACTCCCTGGCTGTGCCTGAGAAATACCGCCGCCTTCGGCGCCTGCCGCGCCGCTAGCCTCCTCAAGCGCCGCGCGGCTCGTGGCGGGGTCGCTCTTTTGCGCATCTCTGGCTCCCAAGGCTGATTGATTCGCCCCGGGATTTCGTCGCGCGCCCTGCTGCTCAGCGGCGCGATCCTCCATTTTATGATGCACCTTCTGCTGAATCTGCTCGTCGCGCTTCGCGCCGATCTCGCGGGCGGTCTGGGCGCGCTCGCCCTCCCCGGCTTCGCGCCCAACCCGATGCTGATGCCCCTCGACCTGGCGCTGTTCCACCCGCTTTTCGCGGTGCCCCTCCCCGACCTGACGCTCCGTGCGCGCACGACCGGACGCCTCGGCCTGCGCCCCGATCTGCACCCGACCGTCTCGCAGCTTTTCTCCGAACGCGCCTCGACTTTTGCCATCCGATGAGGCGCCTGCTTTTTGGGCGAGCATGCTTTTGAAGTCGAGGGACTCGGACTTTTTTGATTTTGACGGTGAAGGGTTCTTCGCCGCTTCATTTTTTCGCGCGGCAATCAGCGTTTCTTTTTGGTGATCGATCTTCAAGGTTCTGCCCTCTCAATAAAGTGATGCGCGGTTTGCTCCTCTATTGTTTTCGACAAAACCGGAGGATCTGTTGCGTAGATCGCAAAAATAAATTTCGGAGCGTCCGCAGGCCCCCCCAAGAAAACAAAGAGGCATCAACAACTTAGGAGTTGTTGATGCCTCTGGGACCAAACACGCCCTTCTGTTTTAGAGCGGTGGTGCTATGGCCTTAGAATTGCGCGACTCAGTCTTTCTTCTTCGCCGCGGTTTTCTTGGTGGTGGTCTTCTTCGCCGCCTTTTTGGCCGGCTTCTTTTTCGTGGTCTTTTTCGACGTAGACTTCTTCTTTGTCGTCTTCTTTTTAGTCGCTTTTTTGGTCGTCTTGGTGCCGGTTTTAGCCCGACGCTCCGCGATCAACTCAAGCGCCCGCTCGAGGGTAATCTCGTCCGGGTTGGTGCCCTTGGGAAGCGAGGCGTTCGTCTTGCCAAGCTTCACATACGGACCGTAGCGCCCGTCGAGCACGTTGATCATGTCGCCGCTGTCGGGATCTTCGCCGATCTCTTTGAGCACCTTCTGGCCGCCGCGGCGAGCCTTGGGTTTATTCAGGATGGCGACCGCCTCTTCGACGCTCAGGCTAAAGACCTGCTCGGGGTTCTCGAGGCTGCGCGAGTTCTTGAGGTGACGCAGATACGGTCCATAGCGACCAATGGTCGCCTCGATCGGCTCGCCATCTTCGGGGTGAGCGCCGATGATGCGCGGCAGACGCAGCACCGAGAGGGCCTCGTCGAGGGTAATCTCCTCGGGGTGAATATGCTTGGGAACCGACGCGGTCTTGGGCTTAATCGTCTTCGGCTTTTTCTTGGGCTTCGGTTTGCCGTTCTTATAGAAACCAGGATCTTCCGGCTCCACGATCTCAGGCTCACCGAGCTGCAAATAATGCCCGTAGCGTCCGGTATTGACGATGACTTCTTTGCCCGTTTCGGGGTCGACGCCCAGGGATTTCGGCCATTGAGCGCGCTCGGCGTAGAGCTTCTCGAGGTCCTCCATCGTGAGGTCAGCCGGCGGAATATCCTCGGGGACGTCGGTCTTTTTGACCTCCCCGTCGCTCTCCCACTCGGCGTAGGGACCGTTTTTGCCCACGCGCAGCACGGCGTCGAAGTCTTCCAGGTGGACGATGCGCGCCTCGCCGACGTCGATCCCTTCTTCACCGGCCTTGAGCTGGTCGTTGAAGGCACCCTTGGCACGATAAAACGAGTGCAGATAATCGACCTTGCTGGTCGCGCCTCGGGCGATCGCGTCGAGGTCGTCCTCCATGCTCGCGGTGAAGTCGAGGTCGACCAGGTTGCTGAAATGCCCCTCCAACAACTCGATAACGGCGAACGCCGTATAGGTCGGCACGAGCGCTTTGCCTTTTTTACGCGCGAATCGCTCGTCACGGGTGATCTTGCTCATGATCGAGGAGTAGGTGGACGGGCGTCCGATGCCTGCTTCCTCGAGCGCCTTGACCAGCGACGCTTCGGTGTAGCGAGCGGGCGGCTGGGTCTCGTGGCCGCTGGCGTCAACCGCGGTGCAATCGACCTTGTCGCCTTCTTTCATTTCGGGAAGGAGACGCTCGCGCTCAGCCAATTCGGCCTCGGGATCGTCGCTGCTCTCGAGGTACGCGCTGATGAAACCGGCGAAGTCGGTCTGCAGACCGTTGGCCCGAAAGACCAACTCTTTGCCGTCGACTTCAGCCTTAAGGTCCACCGAGGTGCGGGTCTTTTTGGCGTTGGCCATCTGCGAGGCGATGGTACGCTTATAGATCAGGTCATAGAGCTTATACTCTTGGCCGCGCAGCCCGGTGTTTTTGGGCTCCACGAAGGTCTCACCGGCGGGACGAATCGCCTCATGAGCTTCCTGAGCGCCCTTGGATTTCGAGGCGTAAATACGCGGCGCATCGCTGACGTATTCGGCGCCGTACAGGGCGGTGGCGGCGGCGCGCGCGGCGCTCAGCGCCTGCTTGGACAGGTTGGTGCTGTCGGTACGCATATAGGTGATGCGCCCACTTTCGTAGAGGCGCTGCGCGATGCTCATCGCCTGGCGGGCCGACATGCCCAGCTTACGGCTGGCCTCCTGCTGCAAGGTGGAGGTGATGAACGGGGCCTTCGGCGAGGTCGTATACTGCGATTTGGTGACCGACAGGACTTCCCACGGGCTGTCCTTGAGGGTGTCGAGCAGGCTCTTCGCCTCCTTCTCGCCCAACAGCAGGACGTCCTTGCCCTCGATGATCTTACCAGTGTCTTTGTCGAAGTCCTTACCGGTCGCCAGGCGCGTGCCGTCGATGGAGCGCAGCGAGGCCGGAAAATTATTGCCGGACTTGTCGAGCTCGGCGTCGATATCCCAATAGGAACCGGTGCGGAATGCGCGGCGCTCGCGCTCGCGCTCCACCAGCAGGCGCACCGAGACGGATTGAACACGCCCCGCCGACAGCCCGTATTTGATCTTCTGGCCCACCAGCAACGAGAGCGGATACCCGACCAGCCGGTCCAAGATTCGGCGCGCTTCCTGCGCCTGAACCAGGTCCATATCGATGTCACGGGTCGCGCTCAGCGCGTTCTGAATCGCCGACTTGGTGATCTCATGAAAGACCATGCGGCGGGTCGGAACCTTCGGCTTAAGCAACTCAACAAGATGCCAACTGATCGCCTCTCCCTCACGGTCTTCGTCTGTTGCGAGGTAGAGTTCATCAGCATCTTTGAGCTCTTTTCGCAGCGCGGCGACCGCCTTCTTGGAGCTCGCATCCTTGACGACATACACAGCTTCGAAGTCTTTCTCGGTATTGACGCCGAGTTTGGCCCAGGGTTCGGAGCGATATTTCTCCGGCATTTGGCTGGCATTATCGGGCAGGTCACGAACATGACCCACCGATGCAAGCACACGGAAGTCTCCGGAAAGATATTTCTCAATCGTTTTCGCCTTGGCTGGCGACTCGACAATAACGAGTTTCGACATGCGGATACGCTCTCAAATACAAGGACTTTGAACACGGTGAAATCGACCGCGATCGGGCCAAAAACCGCAATTTTCACGGTGACCCGGTTTGCGTCTGACCGCTTCATATGGAGGATGAACAGGCATTTGTCCAGCGCCCATGAAAATCAGCGGGCGCCGCGATTCCAAGTGCTAGTCTGCTTTCCCGGGTGGTTTATTGCCCGCGGAATTGCCGCCGAAGGGGTCTTCGCCGGATTGCATCTTCTCGTAGAATTCGCGCATTTGCTCTTCGATCTGCTCGGTCGACATCTGCGAGAAATCGATCGACTCAAGGGCCTCAGCGTCAAGTCCGTCGACGTTTGGGATCATCCCGGGCGGCATTTTCTTCAGGATACTCGGCGCGTTCTTCATCGCCATCTTAAGGAATGGCTTAAATCTCTTCTTGATCTTCCCCGAGTCGTCAAAGACCTGGCCGAGCAAGGTCATGGGGTCGAAATCACCCATACCGGGCGGCATCGTCGGGCCGGCGCCGGGGGCGCTTGCGGGCTGCTTTCGCGCGGAAGACGGCGCGGCTTTGGGCTTCGGGCTGGGGGTGGCGCCGGGCGCCGGCTTAGGGCGCGGCTTTGGCTTCTGCGCCTCGATCGGCACGTTCACGCGGGTATATTGGGCCGAGATCTCGTCCAAGACCCCCTCGAACCCGGGGGTGCCGAGCAGCTCATAACAGGGGCCCAATAGGAAGAAAGGAAGCTCGGCGGGCGCCTGCTGGGCGCGGTCGAAGTCCTTATGAGACTCTTCCTCCATATCACTGAAATAGCGCGCGGCCCCGCGCACCAGGTAGGCGTCCGACAGGCTCGGGTCGAGCTGCACGGCGCGCTCGGCGGCCTTGAGCGCCTGGCTGGCCTTCTTGGCCGCCAGTTGAATATGGGCGAGCTGGACGAAGGCGAAGGCGTCGTCGGAGTAGATATTGGAGGCGCGGATGGCGTCGGTGCGCGCCGGGCCGAGGCGGCCTTTGCGCAGGTGCAGATGGCTGCGAAGCAGCAAGGCTTCCAGCCCCTGGTCGGTCTCAAGCGCCTCGTTGACGAGCTCTTCGGCCTTCTCATTTCGCCCCTGCACCAGCAGGATTCGGGCGTATTGAAGGGCGTATTCCGGGTCTTCGTCACGCTCACGCGCCTGGCGAATGTCGCGCTCAGCCTGCTCGAGCTGCTGCATATGCACGAAAATATCGCTACGCAGCGCATAGAGCTCGGGGTCATTGCTATTGAGGTTGATCGCGTGGGTGAGGTCCGAGCGGGCGTGGTCCACGGCCTCGAGATCGACCAGCGCCAGCGCGCGCCCTTTTAGGCTGGAGATAAAATCTGGGTCACGAGCCAGCGCGCTGTTGAAGAAGTCGCGGGCGACCGCCGGGCGCTCGTCGGTATAGTGGAGCCAACCGGCGACATCGAAAGCCTCGCGGGTACGCCACCCGGCCTCGAGCGCCTGGTCGATATACTCGCCGGCTTCGTCAAACTCGCCGTATTCTAGATGCTGCTCGGCATAGACAAAATAAAGCGCGCCCCGCAGAAGTTTGGACTCCCGCGCACCGCGCTCATCGCTCGACGTTTCAAGCTCGCTCAGGGTCGCCTCGAAATAATCGAAGGCTTCCTCAGAATTGTCCTCCAGGCCCAGGTCCTCCAGGCGTTTGCAGATCGCGTGGAGTTTTTTACGGCTGCGCTCAGAAAGGTCGACATCCTGAGATTGAGCGATCGAGCTGGGGTCGAAACCAGACATATTTTTTCCTCACCAAGACGTGAAATAGCACAACCCAAAAACGTGGGCGATGGGCCCACGCTCGGGTTCTTACACATTATAAACGTAGGGGACCGGGTTGCTATTTCATGGCATCCCTGGCGACGCTTGGCGCCGCCCGCGCGCTGTTCATTGCGCGGGGCGGCGCCCCAAACGTCTTTAATTCGATCAGGACTCGGAGGCCTTGTCGAAGAGCGCGCGCACGGCGCTCTCGCCGTTGAAGCCAATCTGATGACCGGTCACGTCGGCGCCTTTGAGGGCGACGAGCATCGGGATGCTCGAGACGTTGAAGGCGCGGGCGATGTCGGGCTGCTGGTCGACGTTGACCTTGCCAACGCGGACCTTGCCTTCGTATTCGGCGGCCAACTTATCGAGCACGGGTCCGAGCGTTTTGCACGGGCCACACCAGGGTGCCCAAAGGTCCACGATGACCGGCAATTCGCTCTCTTCGACTTCTTCTTTGAAATTTGCTGCGGTGATTTCGAAAACAGACATTACGTCCTCCTTGTTACTCTGAAAATGAAACCTGGAAATTCGCGCTTCGGCTGGTGGCATTGAAAGCAGCCCGCTCTGGGCCACTTCAACCTGTTGGATGCAGAACCCGGCGATGGGTTTCAAATTAAGTTCGCCCGCCGCCGCATCAAGGCATTAAACCGACCAATTCTCGATAATCTCGCGCATGCGCAGCATGAACTTATCTGCGCTCGCCCCGTCGATGATGCGGTGGTCAAAGGACAGGCACCACAGCGAGGTCGGGCGCACCATAATGGCGTCGGTCTTCTGGTCGACGACCACGCGCTTCTTAATCGCGCCGGTGCTCATAATCGCCGCCTGAGGCTGGTTGATGATCGGGATGCCGAACTCGGGGCCGAAGACGCCGTGGTTCGACAGCGTGAAGGTCCCGCCCTTGACTTCGTCGGGCTTGAGGCGCTTGGTGCGCGCGCGCTCGGCGATATCGTTGACCGCGCGGGCGACGCCCAGCAGGCTCAACTCATCGACGTTTTTGACCACCGGGACGATCAGGCTCTGCTCGAGCGCGACCGCCATGCCGATATTGATGTCGCCGCGGTGCACGATGCTCTCGCCGCTCATCGCGGCGTTGATCATCGGGAATTCGGCCAGCGCCTGGGCGATGGTCTTGACCAAAAAGGCAGTGAAGGTAAGCTTCACGCCGCGCTCGGCGAATTCGGCCTTGAGCGCCTTGCGCGCGGCCACGACGCGCGAGAAGTCGACCTCGTGGATCGTATAAGCGTGCGGGCTGATGGCCTTGGAGGCGATCATATGCTCCGCGATCATCTTGCGCTGCGGGGACATAAATTCGACGGTGTCACGCTCACCGATATGCACGTCGGGGGCGTGAATCGCGGGGCGCTGGGCGGCGGCGGGCGCCGGGCGAGGCGCGCTCTTGTGGCGCCCCTGGTCGATCCAGGTCTCGATATCATCGCGGGTCACGCGGCCGGACAAGCCGGAGCCGGGGATCGCCGAGAGATCGGAGATGCCATGCTCGTCGGCGATGCGGCGCACCAGCGGGGTCGAGCGGGTACGGCGCAGCTCGGCGCGGCTGGGAAATTCACCGCTGCCGGCGCCGTCTGCGGCCAAGTTTGCGCGCATCGGCGCGGCGCCGCGGGCAGGACGCGCGGCTTCGGCTTGCGCAGCAGGCTCGGCCTTTGGCGCGGCCTCTTTGGCCGACTCGACCACTTCACCGGGCTTCGCCTCGCTGTCGACGATCGCGACGAGCGTATTAATCTCGACCGTCTGGCCGGGCTCTACGAGCTTCTCGACCAGCACGCCGGTTACGGGGCTGGGCACCTCGGCATCAACCTTGTCGGTCGTGATCTCAAAAAGCGGCTCGTTGCGCTCGACCTGGTCTCCGACCTCTTTGAGCCAGACGGTCAGGGTCCCTTCGGCCACCGACTCACCCATCTGGGGCATAACGACTTCGGTTCGCATTTCTCGAATCCTTCGCTGAGTGTAATTTTCTTCCAACATTCTGACAGAACGGGGCAATCTTTATCACGATGTTCCAAAGACGCAACAGCCCCGGTTGCCGATTTAGCGCTGCCAATGATAATCTTCTTTACGATGAGCTGTTGCAGCGCGAAATATTATCTCACCGACCTGTTAAGTTGAGTACATAAAACCATGGGCATGCGTTCATCTGCGATCGAAGAATTGCTAAAGCCCGGCGATATGATCGCCGGGCGTTTTCGCATCGTCGAGCAGATCGGCCTGGGGGGATTCTCGGTCGTGTACCGAGCTCACCAGGAGTCGATGCAACGCTTTGTGGCGCTCAAAGTGCTCAAATCAACGGCCTCCGACGACGAGAAGACCGTCGAGCGCTTCCGCCGCGAAGCCCTATTTGCCAGCCACCTGTCCCACCCCAACACCATTCGCCTCTTCGACTACGGGCATACCGACGACGGGCTGTGCTATATCGCCATGGAGCTGCTCGAGGGCGAGGACCTGGCCGATGTCGTGCGCACCGGCAAGCCCATGGATCCCGGCCGGGCCTGGCGGATCCTGGCCCAATGCTGCCGCAGCCTCTCCGAGGCGCATCGGCTCGGGTTGGTGCACCGGGACCTAAAGCCGGAGAATATTTTTCTGGTTAGGCAGGCTGACGGCTCAGAGTTCGTCAAGGTATTGGACTTCGGCGTCTCCAAGGCCATCACGAATTTTACCAATGCATCGCGCGCGATGGCCCCGCTGACGCAACGCGGTACCGTCTTCGGCACGCCACTGTATATGGCGCCCGAGCAGGCGATGGCCAAGACCATCACCACGGCGGTCGACGTCTACGGCCTGGGGCATATCGCCTTTGAGATGCTCACCGGCCATGCCGCCTACGACGAAACGCTCACGCCGATGGACGTCATGATGCGCCAGATCAACGATCCGCCGCTTCAATTGCCGCCGCCCCTGGACCAGACGCCCTTCTCACCGCTGATCGCCAAATGCACCATCAAGGACCCTGAGCAACGCATCCCGAACGCGGCGAAACTCCTGGAGCACCTGCTCCATGACGCCTTCATTCCCTATATGGGCGAGGAGCGCCCGGGGTCGAAGAAGGATCGCAAAACCCTTAAGAATCTGGGCGGCCGGGCCGCCGCTCAGGACGCTCCTCAAGCGCTCGAAACGCCCGTTGAAGCCGATCCAAGGAGCAAGCCTCCATCGGTTGAGATCTTCTCAGACCTCGAGCCTGTCGCGGCAGCGCCCAAAAAGGACGCGGGTGATATCGCTTTCGACACGATCTTGGGATTCCTGGCCCAGTTCGGCGACGCGGTGCCCCTGGAGCTGTGGACGATGGCGCGCGCGCGCGTCCTCCCGACGCAGTATATGGGCCTGGTCGACTTCGTCATCGACCAGGCGGAGCGCTACGGGATCATCAAACGCGACACCCACGCCACCCGGACCGGCGCGACCTCGGGCGACTCGCTGTCGTTTTGCAATCCGGGCTTTGCCCGCCAATTGCGCGATGGATTCGACACCCTGGTCGAGCCAGTTCAGACGCATCGAGATATCGCGGCGCTGCTGCTCGAGTACGATCCGGCGCCGCGCGGGGAGAACCTCACCCGGGTCGTCGATCACCTGGTCCGCGCCGAGCAGCACCGTCAGGCAATGGGGCTATTATGGGCGGCGGCCGAAGATGCCGCGGCGAAGGCTGACGGCCGCGAGGCGCTCCAATATTATCTAAAGCTTGCGTCGCTGAAGGAGGACTTCTCGCCCTGGCCCGACCAGGCCGAGGAAGAAGCGCTGGGGTTTGAGCCCGGCGAGATTTGGATTCGCCTGGGCGAGACACATGCCAAGCTCGGCGAGCAGGGGGCAGCCCAGGACGCGCTCGCCCGCGCGGTGGCGCCCAATGGGCCGAGCCCAGCTTCGGTGCGCGGGCGCGCGTTTAAGATCCTCGGCGACCTCGCGGTCTCCCAGAAGCGCTATGTCGCCGCGCGTACGCATTATCGCCACGCCCGCGACAGTTTTCGCGAGAGTAAAAACCCTGCGGCCTTCGTCGCCGCGATCGGCGCGATGGGCCATTGCGCGCTGATGAGCGGCAAATTTAGCGAAGCCAAGGAATTGCTGGGCCTCGCGCTGAACCGCTCGCAGCGCTTGCAAAACGCCGTGCTCCACGCGCGCCTGGGCCGATTTATGGCGAGGGTGCATATGCAGGCGGGCTCCTTTGAGGCGGCGCGGGCACAATTGCAATCGGCGCTTAAAGTCTTCGAAAAGATAAACTCGGCCGACGAAATCGAAGAGGTTTTGGTCGAATTAGGCGAGGCGAACTATGCCGAGGGGGACTTCAAGGCGTCGCGCGACAATTATCACCGCGCGCTGCGGCTGCGCCAGGCGCAACGCGAGTTTTCACGCGAGACCTTGCCGATGGAAGCGGAGCGCGCGGGGCATATCGATTTCGCAGAATTCGCCGACCCAGATCCGGCGCAGATTGGCCTGGCGCGCGCCTTCGCGGCGCTGGGCGAGTTGGACGCCGCGACCGAATTCTACGAGCAAGCCCTGGCTCGCTCGCTGGCCTCGGGGGAGCGGCTGCAACAGGCGAGGATACGATTCTACCTGGGTGATTTGAGCCTGGCGCGGCTGCAATTTCGCGCGGCCGCACGCCACTTTGAGGCCGCCGAGGCGATGGCACAGTTGATCGGGCATACCGAGTTGTGGATCGACGCGACGATACGCCTTGCCTATGTCGCGTTTGACGCCGGCGACTCGAACCAGGCCTACAAGCAATTGAGCGAGGCCATGGAAATGGCCGCGTCGCGCAATAGCCCCGGCGCCGAATTGGCCGTGCGCGCCCACGTGATTTATTTGCAATTATTGGAGCATGAATTTCGCGCGCGCGGAGAGGCATTTGCGCCGCTGCTCGCCGCCGCCAAGGCCAAGGGCCTGCGACGGGCCGAGGTGTTATGCCAGATATTTAACGCCGATGTACACACCGCGCGCGGGGCGATCGGTCAGGCGCAGGCGCTGCTCGCCGAAGCGCGCATCGGGGCGGCCGAGTTACACGACTACGCGCTGCTTGTCCCGATCGCCCGGCGTGAGCGGGATTTGGAGCGCCAGATCTGGCGGGCCGACTCACCGCACGATGCCGCCCCCACAGAGTCCATGCAGGCGACGATCACCGAGATTGGGATCGGCTCCCTTGTGCCGCCGATCACCAACGCCCGCCGCTTCTTCGACTGATATTGGCCGGCGTATCCTCACCCCTAAAAAGGGTCGTCCTTAGAGGAATTCGAAATGATTCGCCAAGGCGTAGACCGCCCCCAGCAGCGCAGCGACCCCAGCACAACGCTTATGCGCATACCCCTGCTCGTAGAATAGCGCGACCACCAGGTAGATAATAAAGAAGTCGCGAATCCTTAACACGAGCAGGGAAGATTCATACGTAAACAGATGCGACAACTGCAGAAGAGCCGCGACGGCGCTCACGATAAAGATGCGCAGAAAACGCGCGGAGGTCGAGTGTCCCAATCCAGCGAGAAGTCTCCCCTGTAGCAGGCCCTGCCAGAAAATCGTACCGAGCGCGAAGGTCGCACCGAAGAGGATCATCGCTCGGAATACACTCGGCGGGGGAATATGCCCGCCATAGCGAAGCATCGGCATGCCGATGCTCACCAGCCCGACCATCAGCGCCGTGGTGCAAAACCCGCTGCGCGCGTCATCGTCTGCGCTCCAGGCGTTGACCACCCGGTCTTTCGACCCGACCTCGGCCAGGATCGCGAAGGCGGCCAAAAACGCCGACGCCCAGAGCGTGCTCCCAAACGCCAGGTACCCGAAATATGTATCCCTGAAGAGCAAATCCGCGCCGAAGAGATTAGGCGCGGCGGCCAAAAATAACGCGACGCCGAGACTCCCCATCGCCACGGGCGAGCGCGACCCTCGGTAGGGCTGCGCGGTGTCTTGATGACTTGATGACATGGGGCTCCCGCTCACGTATCGGTTCAGAAGATAAAGGCATCGCTCAATGGCATCCCCGGGGCGCCATCTAGGTTGTCGCAGCCGAGCTCATCCCGCTGAGATGGCGCACTAACTGCTCCTGACGAATGCTCCACAGCTGAAGATCTTCGTCGGTCAGGCCGAGGGCGTGCAGGCTGCCACTGCTCGAAAATGCAAGGTCTCGCAGCGGCGCGTAGGATGCCTCCACACGCAAAAACGCCGAGCGCTCGATCATATCGAAGACGCGAAGCCGGCCGGTGCCCTCGAGGATCGCGGCGACGTCGCCGCCCGGGCCCACGGCCCCGCACCGCGGAAAGCTATCCAAGGGCTCAAGCTCCACGACCTGCGAACTGTCGGCGACCTTTCCTCGCTCGATCACCACCGTGCCCAGGCGGCCGCTCTCGCAGCCAAGCAGCACGCGAGTCGAGTTGGGCACGAATTTAACCATCAGAACTTTGAGGCCGGTGATATAGATCGGCTCGAGGCGGCCGGTGCGCAAATCATAGATCAGCGCGCGACCATCGGCGGTGCCGATCACGAGCTTAAAGCCGTCGGGATGACAGTCCAGGGTCAGGATCTTCGCCCCGACATCGACGACCTTGTGCGGCATACCGCTGGTCAGCCCCATGCTCCAGCGGTAGACGCAATGGTCATCACCGCCGCCATAGACATCGCCGCGCTTGGCGTCGACGCAAATCGCGCGCAAAAGCCCCGATACGCTGGCGAAGCTCATGGTCGCCAGATGGGTCTTCAGCCCAATCAGGTGAAGTTGGCGGGAATCGTCGGCGAGCACGGCGTAGTCGCCTCCGGGGCCGACAAATTGAGCGCTGATGCGGCGCGGTGGGTCCAAAAGCCGCTCGGGAAGCGCGATGCTCGCCACCAGCCGAACGATCCGCTGGGCGGGCGGCGGCTTGGCCTCCGAGATATCGCTGGCGCGCGAGAGCGTCGAGCCGGGAAGCATCGGGGCGGGCGCACGCACGCTGGTGTCCTGGTCTCCCAATTCGGTATCGGTTCCGCGGGGGACTTGCGGGCCAGGCTGCTCGAGCCCACGACTGCGAAGCGCCCGCGAAATCGCGTCCAACTCACGCACCACCGCCCCGCCGTCGCGCGGGCGCTCGGACGGATCCTTGGCGAGCATGCGCCTGAGCAATTCGTCGAATTCGGCGGGCACCTGGGCGGGTGAAATAAAATCGAAGAGCGACGGAATTGGCGCCTCGACATGCGCCTCCATCACCGCCAGGGCGCGGTCAAAGGAGTACGGCGGGCGACCGGTCAGCAAATGAAAGAGCACGCACCCGAGACTATAGACGTCGCTGTGCGGCCCCAGGCTGCCTGAAGACTGGCATTGCTCCGGAGATGCGTAGAGCGGCGTGCCCCGAAAACCCGAGGTCACCCTCACGCTATCGACCATATAGGCGATGCCAAAATCGAGCACCCGCGCGAAGACGCCGCTGGCGGGCATCTGCTCGATCATAATATTGTCGGGTTTTATATCGCGGTGAATGATGCCGCGCTGGTGGGCTTCGTGGAGGCCGTTGGCCACCTGGCGCACGATCTCGACGGTCTCGGCGACCTCGAGGCGCCCGATCTTCTCGAGGCGCTCCAACAGGGTGACCCCGTCCACGAAGTCCATGACCATCACGAAGATCTGGTCGCTGATCTGGATCAACTCGTAGGCGTTGACGACATGCGGGTTGCGCAGCCGGCTCATGGCGTCGACCTCCATCTGCAACCGGCGAGCTAGCTCTTCCTCGATGTCCTGGCGACCGTAGCGGCGGGTGTCGACAATTTTAAGGGCGAAGGGGCGCTGGATGCGGGTGCCAATGGCACGGTAGACATCGCCGGTCGCCCCGGCGCCGATAAACCGGTCCACGACATAGCGCCCGTCGAGCTCCTTCCCCAGATAGTGATACGAAGCGTCCTGAATCGGCAGCCACGCCTCGCCGGGCCGCGGGCTGGCGCACTCCGGGCAAAGCTCGGGGTCCTCCGCGAAACATCGCGTGCACACCGGGCAATATACCTGGAGATCCGACTTGGTAATCTTGACTCTACTCAACCTGCCCTCCGCGTACTTCCTATGTCTCGCAATGGCAGGATATCAGGTCCTTACCAATCCCCGCCCACCCGGGAGGCGTCCCGGGCTTGTGTCAATCTCGTTAGCTCTTATTGGTTACGATACGTCTTATTCTCGCCGGCTTCCACTTCCAAATAAACCGTCTTATCGAGGCCAAAGTCCTCGTTAACCAGGCGCACCTTATGGTTGCCGGCCTTAATCTTGAATTTGATCAACGGTGTATATCTCCCGGTGTCCTTACCGTCGATATAGATGCGCGCGACCGGTTTGGAGCCAATGGTGATGGTGCCTACGCCTGCGGGTTTGGGCTTCGGAGCAGGCTTGGGTTCGGGTTTAGGCTCCGGCTTGGGCGCGGGCTTGGTGGTATTGCGCGGCGGCGGATCAAAACGCGAATCATCATTGGTTCGCGACGTCTTGCTCCCGCTCGCAGGCTGCTTGGAGCTCGATGCCGACGCGACCACCGTTTCAGGCGCGGGCTTCTTCTCGACCTTTACGAGTTCGGCGACCAATTCGTCTTCTTTCTTGGTTCCCGGCTCGAACGCGCGCTCGAACTCATCGTAGCCCGACATCTCCATGACGACGCGATAGCTCTTCGAACCATCCAGGTCTTTGACATTCTGCGGCGTGCGTCCGCGCGCGATTCGCTTGCCCTTCTCGCCCGCCTCATAGATGCCAAAATATGCGCGTGCCGGCTCACTTTTGACCGTCAGCGAGACCTTCTTGGGGCGCAATTTAATCGTCACTTCGTTGCTGCCCGGCTTCACCTCGACCTTCTGATTCTCGGTCAAATAGTCGTCGAGCGTCGCCTCAAGGTCGTAGCTTCCGGGCACCATATCCTCGAGGGTCAGCGGCGCCTTCTTCGCCTCAGACTGGCCCTGCAACTTCAACATCGCCCCGTCAGGCTCGGTCTTCACGAGCAACTGCCCGGTCTCGGGGGCCAACTGACGCAGCGTGTGGGTCAGCGGATAGGTCCCGCCGTTCTTAAGCTCGTGGGATGTAACAAAAGCCTCATAGCCTTCGCTTTCGATCCGGATCTCGGCGGCGCCGGCCGCGGGTTCATAAACATACGGTGTTTTTCCGCTATAAATCTTCTCGCCGTTGATAAAGATATCGACGACTTCAGGCTCGGTATTAAACGTGATGACCGGGTTCGTCGGCTGCTTCTTCATGAAGAAGAAGGCCAACCCAAGCCCGACGATCAACAGGCAAACCAGGGCGATCACGAGGTACGGATTGCGCTTCTCACCGGTCACCGGCGACATCGTCTGCACGGTATGCTGCGGGTCGCGCCGCTCCTGCGGGATGACCGGCAAGGAGGCGGTGTGGCTGCGCTGGCGCGGCGCGGGCAGATCGCTCATGTCCAGGCGAGCGCCGCCGTCAAAGGCGTCGGGCGCCGCGTCGGCGTGATGAGCCTCAAATTGCTTTTTAACGTCCCATCGGTCGAACTCGATCGTGGCGCCGTCGAGGTCATCGAATTCCTCGAACTCGTCGATCTCAAGGACATCGGCGTCGTCGGCATAGACGATTTGAGACTCGCTGACGAACTCAATCTCCTCAGACATTCGGTCGAATATCTGAGTCTCCATCTCTTCTTCGCCCCAACTCAGGCCCCCTCCGCCGTCAGGCGCGGCCAGCACTGGCTCGCCCTGCTCATCCGGCGGCTGAAGGTTGAGGCTCTGATAATATTCGTATTTCTTTTTCTCGAACTCGATATCGGCGTTGAACGCCCCCTTCATCGAGGCGGCCAGGTCTTTATTGGTGAAATAATAGCCCTGGTTACGCATAAAGCGCTCCAAAGCCTCCGCCAATTCGTGGGCCGTCGAAAACCGCTCTTCCGAGGAGCGGGCGAGCGCCTTGAGGACGATATCCTCGAGCTCTTTGGGGATATGCGGGTTATAAAGCGAGGGCGGGCTGATCTCGACCTTACGGATCTTCTCGAGGGTGTCGAAGTCGCTCTCGCCCAGGAATAGGCGCTCCAGGGTGAGCATCTCGTAGAGCAAAATGCCGACGCTGAAGATATCACTGCGGTGGTCTACATGAAGGCCGCGGACCTGCTCGGGGCTCATATAGCTGAATTTGCCCTTCAGGATGCCGACTTCGGTCTCGCTCTGTTTCCCGGCAGATTTGGCGATGCCAAAGTCAATGACCTTGACCTCGCCCTCATAGGAAATGAGCACGTTCTGCGGGGAGACGTCCCGATGGACGATATTAAGCGGGTTCCCCTGAGAATCGACCTTATCGTGGGCGTACGCCAGGCCCTCGCAGACCTTCATGATAATATAACAAACCCTTGGGATATCGACCTTTTCGCCGATCCTGCGGGCGCGCTCAAAGATGGTTTTAATATCTTTGCCGCTGATATACTCCATGGCGATGAAATACGATCCATCGACCTTCCCGAGATCGAAGATCTTGGTGAGGTTGGGGTGGCTTAGACTTCCGGATATCTTCGCCTCATCAATAAACATATTGATGAAGGATTCATCCTCGGCGATGCTCGCCAGGATTTTCTTGACTGCCAGAAGACGCTCGAATCCCTCCACTCCAAAGGCTTTCGCCTTATACACCTCCGCCATACCCCCGACGTTGATGCGTTCAAGAAGATAATACTTCCCGAACGGGACTGGTTTAGGAAGAATACCCGGTTCGTTGCTCATGAGCCCTCAAATTGCTGACACGGACTTAGATTTCTGACGTGCCGAATAGCGTCAAATCCTAGCTAAATCGCCGTCCCGATGTCAACCGAACGTTTTTGTACCGCGATTCAACGAAAAAAGCTTTTAATTCGCTTAGCTACACCGCGCTGATACAGCAGACCGATGACCTTGTCGACCCCCTTGCCGAGTGATTCATGGTAGGGGTACCAATAGGGTTCTTTCTTGAGCCCGATGATATCCTCGAGCACGGTCTTGGACTCGACGAATTTATAGATCTCAGCGCTGCCTTTGCGCCGGCCTAAGCCGGAGTTTTTGATGCCACCATACGGGGCTTCAATCGCGGCGTAGCTGACGATCACATCGTTGATGCAGACCTGTCCAGCCTCCACCTGCGATGCGATCTTTCGGGCGCGCTTGATATCGCGGCCCCACACCGAGGCGTTGAGCCCGAACTCGGAGTCATTGGCGAGCTTCACGGCTTCGAAAGCGGAGCGCACTTTCATGATCGGAAGCACCGGACCGAAGGTCTCCTCGCGCATGAGCTTCATCGCGGGGTCGACGTCGACCACCACGGTGGGCGCGAAGAAGTCGCCGATCATCGGGGTGTGGCCGGGATGATGATTGAGCTGGGACTCGAGTTGAACCCGCTCCCCGCCGATAAGAACGCGCGCGCCCTGCGCGGTCGCCTCGCGCAATTGGGCCTCGATAATCTCAAATTGCCCCGGGTCGATCATCGCGCCGACGTCGATATTATAGTCATGCGGCACGCCCTGGCGCAGCTCGGCGGTCAGCGCGACGACCCGCTCGACGAAGGCATCGTAGACGGCCTCGTGCACGAAGACGCGCTCCACGGACATGCACACCTGGCCGGAGTTAAAGAACGCGCCCCAGACCACGCCGCGGGCGGCGCGCTCGATATCGGCGTCCTCAAGGACAATCGCCGGGTCCTTTCCGCCCAATTCCAGGGTGCATGGGATGAGGCGCTCGGCCGCGCGCACCGCGACCTTTCGGCCGGTCGACACGCTGCCAGTGAAGGTGACGGCGTCGGCCTGGTCGACCAGCAACGCGCCCACATCGCCGCGCCCCATCACGGTCTGCAGAATCCCGGCGGGCAGCCCCGATTGGTTCATCAGCTCCACCGCCCGAAACACCGTCAGCGGCGTATGCTCCGAAGGCTTAATCAGCACCGCATTGCCCGCGAGCAGCGCCGGAATCGCCGGCGTTAGCGACAGGTCCAGCGGGAAATTCCAGGGGCTGATATTCACCACCACTCCCAGGGGCATATACTCCACGCGCGCCCGCTTATTTTTGAGCAGATGCAGGCTCAGGCGCGCGTCGGCCAAGAACTCGGGGGCATTGCTGGTATAGTAGCGTAGCGTCTCGAAGAGATTGAGAAACTCGGCCTGGGCGTCGACGATCGCCTTGCCGGTCTCGGCCACCAACAGGTCGAGCAACTCCTTGCGGTGCTCCAGCAAGATATCGCCAGCCTTTATCAGCGCGTCGCAGCGCTCCTGCACCGACAGGCGCCGCCAGGCTGCGAACGCGCGCCGTGCGTCCCGCGCCGCCTCTTCGACCTTCAGCGGGGTCGCGATCGCCATGCGCGCGATCATCCGGGAGCTCGACGGATCAACGCATCGAAGAAAGTCATCTGGCTGCCCCCCATCAAACGGGGCGGCGGGGTCTGCTGAAACTGCGCTCACTTTATCTGATGATCCCATCAATTCTCTCCTAATCATTCGTGATTAAATTTGCTACGGTGCACCCGTGCCGTCTAATTCGTGCGGATTTCGCTGGTTTGTACGAATGACGGCTTCGCAAGCTGCATATTTTTCGCGTCACGCGCTGAAATAGCGCAAAAATCGCGTTTGGCCAGATTCATCTTGCCATCCGATCTTTAGCTCCTAATATGTGAGCACGACGCGGGCAGATACCAGCGTAATTTTCATTTTTTCTCATCAACGAGAGGAAACACAGTATGAGCATCAACGAAAGAGACCAGCAGGTCGAAGGTCAGTTGAATCGTCGTGAATTCTTCAAGCGCGCGGCTGTTTTGGGCGCCCTCGCGGCCGGCGGTGTCACCATGCTCTCCGCATGCGACAAGGGCGGCGAAGCAGGCGGCGACAAAGCTGCGGCCCCCAAAGCAAACGCTGGCGGCGGCGGCGGCGGCGGCGAGCTGAGCTGCACGGACACCACTGGCCTCGAGCCGGCGCAAATCAGCGTGCGTGAGTCGCTCAACTACGTCGACAAGACGGAAAAACCCGACCAAGACTGCGCCAACTGCGTGCTCTACAAGCCCGCCGCTGAGGGCGAGTGCGGCGGTTGCGCCACCGTTCCGGGTCCGATCCACCCGAAAGGTTGGTGCTCCGCATGGGCTGCCAAACCGGCCTAACGCGCGCAAGCATTTGACGCATATACCAATTCCGAGCGCTCCTTCTTTTGAAGGGCGCTCGGTTTTTGGTTTTACGCCCTCTCTCAGCCTTCGGCTCGAAGCCACTTCGCGGTGAGTGTATCGGCGCCCAACATCTGCTCGGGCGTGCCCTCGAAGATAATTTGCCCGCCCTTCTTTCCTCCCTCGGGGCCCATCTCAATCACCCAATCGCTGGCCGCGATAAAGTCGAGGTTATGCTCGATGATGATGACGGAGTTGCCCTTGTCGACGAGGCTCTGAAAGACCCCCAGCAGCGTCGCGTTATCCTGCATATGCAGCCCGAGGGAGGGCTCGTCGAGGAGATAGATCTGCCCCTTTTTCTTGAGCTGGCTGGCGAGCTTGAGTCGCTGCGCCTCGCCGCCGCTTAGCGAGCTCGTTGTCTGCCCCAGAGTTAGGTAGCCCAGGCCGACATCCTTGAGCGTGGCGACCTTTTTGATGATCTTTTTGGCCTTAAAATAATCGACCGCCTCGTCGATGGTCAGGGCGAGCATCTCGACGATATTCTTGCCGCGGTAACGATAGGAGCGGGCCTTATCCGAATAGCGCGTGCCGTCGCAGGCCTCGCAGCGAATGGTCACCGGGTCGGCGAAGGCGACGTCGGGTTGGGTCACGCCCTTCCCCTTGCAGACCGGGCAGGCCCCGGTGGAGTTGAAGCTAAAGAGCCCCGGGGGTTGGCCGGTCTCTTTGGCAAAGAACGCGCGGATATCGTCCATAATCTTCATATAGGTCGCGAGCGTGGAGCGGCTCGAGATCCCGATGCTCGCCTGGCTCACGCTGATGGTATCGGGGTATTCTTGGGCGAATGCCTCCAAGATGAGCGAGCTTTTGCCCGAGCCGGACACCCCACAGACCGAGACCAGGACATTCTTGGGGATCGAGACGCTCAGGTTCTTGAGATTATTATGCTGCGCGTTCTCGATCCTAAAGAACGACTCCGCCTTGCGCGGCGCTCGATTTAGCACCAGGCGGTGCTGCAAATTCGTCGACGCGCCGCAGGCGTCGGTCAGGTCTTCGGGCCTCCCCTGATAGACGAGCTGCCCACCGTTTACCCCCGCCCCCGGACCCATCTCGAACATCTGATCCGCGGCTTTGATGACCGACAAGTCGTGCTCGATAATGATGACGGTATTATGGTCATCGCGAATGCGGCGCAGCATGTCGATGAGCTTGTCGACCTCTTCGGGGTGCAGGCCGGCGCTGGGCTCGTCGAAGATATAGGTCAGGTTATTGAGGCTGCTGCCCAGATGGCGCGCGATCTTAACGCGTTGGGCCTCGCCGCCAGACAGCGTCGCCATCTGCCGCGACAGGCTCAAATACCCCAGGCCCATCTCGATCAATTGCCCCAGCGGGGCCATCGCCTGGCGCGCGATCGACTCGCCGAGCGCGTGGTCGATGCGCCCGAGTTCACGGCGCAGGCGGGTGAGCTCGAGCTCGGCGTATTCCAGGATATTAAAGCCGTTGATCTTCGACTCTAGGACCTGCGGGTTGAGCCCGCTGCCCGCGCAGGTCGGGCAGCGGGAGTGGGTCGAGACGGCGAGCACGTCGTCCTGGGATATGCGCTTTAGGCGCGAGATATCGCGATTGATATACAGGCGCGTAAAGCGCGGCAGCAACCCATCCCACTGGGCGTTTTGAGGGCCGTCTTTGGTGTGAAACGGCGCGTCGACCGTGCCGCCGCCCGGCGGGCCGTAGATAAAAAGATCGTAGAGATCCTTCGGGTAATCCTTGATGGGCTTGTCGGGGTCGAAGAGCCCGCAGGTCATCATCCATTGGCCCTGCCAGCCGGAGGGCGACAGGGGCTTAAATTGCACGGCGTAATCGCGCAGCGACTTGTCGAAGTCGACCAGCTTATTCACGTCGGGGCTGACCACCTGACCGAAGCCGTCGCAGGTCGGGCAGCGCCCGAAGGTGCTCTGGCGGGTGAAGTCAGTGGCGCTGCCAATCTGGGGGGAGCCGATGCGCGAAAAGAGCAGGCGAATCAGCGGGTCGATGTCCATATAGGTGCCGACCGTGGAGCGCGAGTTGGAGCGCACCGCCCGTTGCTCCACGACGATGACCGGGCTCAAGTTCTGCATCAGGTCGGCGGCGGGCCGCTCGTATCGGGGCATCTGATAGCGGACATAGAGCGGGTAATTCAGGGTCATCTGGCGGCGGCTCTCGCGGGCGAGGGTGTCGAAGGCCACCGAGCTCTTTCCCGAGCCCGACACCCCCGTGAACACGCTGATGGACTGCTTTGGAATGTTGAGGTCGATATCCTTGAGGTTATTCTCTTTGAGGCCCCTCAGAATAATCTCATCTTTTTTCTGTGACACTTTCTGCCCCTTCTTGCTCGGTGATAAACGCTGACGGCGGCCCTGCGCCCGGCGATCCTATAGCATGCGGCGCATCGAAGCCTCCATGGCGGCGGCGCGCGCCGCGTGCCCACGGCGATCGTCCGGGCGATAAATATCGCACGCATATACAAAAGTTGAGCGACCTTCTATAATCGCCGGCGTTTGATTCTTAGTTTTGTATGGGTAAATCGAGGCAATATATGCAGGCACGAAAGGGAGCGAGAAAACCAGACGCGCAGCTTAATCGCCGCGATTTCATTCGTCGCGCGGCGCTCCTGGGCGCAGCCTCTGGACTCGCCCTTAGCGGCTGCACCACGGCTTATGGGGCGAGCAACGCCACAGAGGACGTGACGACCGAGCCCACCGTTGATGCAAGCGCCCCGGGCGACGCGGGCGCGCTCGACTGCTCGGACACCAGCGGTTTGAACGCCGCCGAAATCAGCACGCGCGAGCAGCTCAAATACGTCGAGCAGACCCCAAAACCCGCCCAGGATTGCGCCAATTGCCTGCATTGGAAGCCAGTCAGCGGCGAGGGCTGTGGCGGTTGCGCGATTATGGCGGGGAAGTTCAACCCCAGGGGTTGGTGCATTGCGTGGGTCGCGACGCGCTCTTAAGTTGGGTCCAAATAAGTTTTTCATCCGAACGCGCACGACGTCGTGATTTCGGCTATTAAGTCATTCGATAATAGATATTAACGCCTGGTCACTCGGGCCGATTTGATAAAATACTAAGGATTTTCTATGAGTCGTCGTATCGCACTCCTCGTTTTAGGCCTCGGACTTTTCACCTTCAGCGCATGCGCGTCACCGAAAGCCAAACCCGCGCCGCGCACAAGCTATTCGAGCGTCGACGAGGAAGAAGTCGAGCGCGATGAAGCCCCCCAGCGCGCGGCGGATAACGCCGCCGAGAGTCAGAATACCGAGGCCGCTCAAGCGGGTCCCATCGACCTGGGCCTGGGCGACGGCGATGACGACGCCCAGCCCATCGTCATCAATCGCCCCAACGTCGACGCCGCGGATATGGAAGACCCGGACGCCGAGGAGTCGAATCAGTCGCATACCTATGCCCAGGCCTGCGACGTGGTCGAGGATTGCGCGGGCCTGGACGCCCCCGAGTGCGCCGGCGAGATGGACTGCGTGGACCTGCAATGCGTCTATACCTGTGACCCGGATGAGGCCGAAGACGCCGACGACCTCGACGGCGCCGGCCAAGAAGACGATTTCAACCCTTAAATAAACCCTCGCCCCGGGCAGTGTATCGCCCGGGGCACCCTCCTTCCCTGCACATCCCGGCCCCCTCGCCGGCTCTATCATGCGCCTGATCTTCCACGTCGATATGGACGCGTTTTTCGCTTCGGTCGAACAACGCGATAACCCCGCCCTGCGCGGCCGCCCGGTGATTATCGGCGGCGGCTTAAAACGCGGCGTCGTGGCCGCGGCGAGCTACGAGGTGCGAAAATTTGGGGTGCGCAGCGCCATGCCGATGGCGAAGGCGCTGCGCCAATGCCCCGAGGCCGTGGTCATCCCACCAAATATCGAAAAATACCGGGCGGTGAGCGCCGATATCATGGAGGTCTTCGCCGATTATAGCCCGCTGGTCGAGCCGCTGAGCTTCGACGAGGCGTTTTTGGATATGACCGGCAGCGAGGCCATCTTTGGCCCGCCGGTGGAGACCGCCCAGGCGATCAAGCGCGACGTCTTTGATGTCACCGACGGGCTGACCTGCTCGGTGGGCATCGGGGCCAATAAATTCATGGCCAAGCTCGCAAGCCCCATGCAAAAGCCCGACGGCGTCAGCTTCATCCGCCCGGGCACCGAGCTCGACCTGCTCGGCCCCATGCCGGTGCGAAAGATGTGGGGCGTGGGCGAGAAGACCGCGCAGAAGCTATACTCCCAGAAGATCCTGACCTTCGAGGACCTGCGCCAGGCCGACGCCCACCGGCTCGCCCATTTATTAGGCAAATCAAGAGCTTATAAACTCAAGCAATTGGCCGCCGGCCAGGACGACCGCCCCGTGGTGGCCGACCGCGAGCGCAAATCCATCGGCTCCGAGACCACGCTCATGGTGGATATCCAGGGGCGCGAGCAGGTCGAAAAATTCCTGCGCGAACAATGCGAAGAGGTCGCCAAGGCGCTCAGAAAACGCGACGTACGCGCGCGCTCGGCGCGGGTGAAATTGCGCTATAGCGAGAATTTCCAACTGCGCACCCGCCAGGGCGCACTCCCCCGCGCGTGCGACGACGCGCGCACCCTCTTTGAGACCACCCGCCACCTGCTCAACTCTCTGGACCTCGACCGCCCCATCCGCCTGGTCGGCGCCGCCGGGTTTGACCTGGCCAAACCCGAAGACAGCGTCCAGCTCGGCCTCTTCGCCCCGCGCCCCAGCGCAGCCCCCAAAACCGACGTAGCCAAGGAAGCCACGCTCGAGAAGACGATGGACGCCATTCGGGACAAATTCGGCGATAAGATCGGACGTGCGTCGGTGGAGAAGGGGCCGGCGCAGTCGTTATTTGGCGAGCATCTGGGGAATTCGTCGGGCCAAAAGCCGGGCGAATAGGCGCGCCCGCGCAAAGACCCCAGCCGGCTTGCCCGGCTGGTGAATCAACTGACGGCCAACAGCGCCCCGCCAACCCGATACGCCACAAAACACCACGCCACGCCAACTCGATGCGTTACAAAACGTCACGCCACGCCAACTCGACGCGCCACTGGCTATCAATCTCGCTCACCAGCGGGGCGAGCCCGCTGGGGTCGTTCTTTTGGGCGCCGCTTCTGGCCGGCAATCTCGCTCACCAGCGGGGCGAGCCCGCTGGGGTCGTTCTTTTGGGCGCTTTGGCCACATACCGGCTATCCGTGAGCGCATCACCACGCCGATCGCACAACCGCCCACGATCCGATATGGTGATTGCAAGTTACGCCAAGGACCTCATGCACCAATCGAACCACCAAATGAAATTACTCGCCGCGGGTCGCTGCGGACGCTGCGCGGAGCGGGTCTCACACACTGCCATCGTGCGCGAGGCCGACTGCGCCCAGTGCGGCTCGCCGCTGGGGTTTCGGGGCGGCGATATTCTGGAGACGCTGCAATCGCGCCAGCAGAATTGGCGGCTTCGGGGGTATGCGCTGGTGGCGCTGGCGAGTTTTTTGGCGGGCGTGGTGCCGCTGTTGCAGGTGGTGGTGCAGGTGGCGGCGCTGTTTATTCTGCATATCATCGTGCTCAGGCGCGGGCTTATCTGGCTGTCGCCGGCGCGCCGGGTTCTGGCGCGCGTGAGCATGCGGCTGCTGGGCACGGCGATCGCGATGAGCGCGGTGGTCATCAACGTGGCGATTGTCCCGCTGATCGGGGTGAGCGCGGTGGTGCTGGGCGTGCTCGGGCCGCTGTTGACCGCGCTCTATATCGAAGGTGGGCTGGCGATTCTTCGGAAACGCTGGCGCCTGGAGGCCGAGGGCCAACCCCTGCGGGTGTCGGAGTGGGCGCTGCCCGGGGTCGTCTTGCTTATGATGTTTGGCGCGTTGGCGGCGACGGTCGCCGTGGTGGTGGGCGCGGCTTATATGCTGGCCAATGCCGATATCCCCGGGGTCAGCGCGATCGCCGAGGTTCTCACCGAGCTTATCCCCTGAAGCGTTGAGTAGGTGTGCGATGGAGCTGCAATTATTACGATTTTTGGCGATGATATTCGGCCCGGCCATCACGTCCGCCGCGCGCCCGGCCGCGACTTTTTGGGGCGTGCAGATCGTCGTGGCGGTCCTGGTGCATCAGGACCTGGCGAGCCTGCCGCAGGCGATGCAATGGCTGGTGTCGCCGGCGGCGTTGGTGGTCGCGGGGGTTCTGGCCGGCGCCGAGATCGCGGCCAAACACGACCCGGACATCGCGGGGGTGCTGCGCGACGTCGGGGTCGATAATATCACCGGGGCCTTCGGCGCGTTCAGCGCCGCCCTGCTCTTCGCCGCCCTCGGCATGCCCGAGGCCGAAGCCGCCGGACTCATCAACGACGCCGTCGCCGCCCCCGACACCGCCGCCAACCTAACACAGGCCACGACGGGCTTATTGGGCGCAACCGCCGGCGCTGCGACGACCGAGCAGAGCCTCGGCCTGCAGGGCGGCATCATCGGCGCGGCGGTCGCCCTGAACCTCGGGCTGACCTGGATGCGCTCGCAACTATTGGATTTCGTCGATGATTTCGACCTCGGCGGCCTCTGGGCGAAGCTCGAGACCGGCGGCGTGGTGGGCGTGTTGGTCCTGCTTCCTTTGTTGCCGCTTATTGGCTTTGGCGTCCTCCTTTTGAGCACGGTTCTCTTCGCCGTGCTCACCTTCGTCGCGCGCAGCGCCGAGCGCGCCGCCGACCAGCGGGCGCGCGTGCCCTGCGAGAGCTGCGGCTATCACCTGCGCGCCGAGGCATCGCTTTGCCCCGAATGCCATCGCGAGCGCGTGCCGAGCGCGGAGGTTCACACCGGGCTCGAGACCGCGATGCAGACCTTGCGTCAGCGCTCGGCGCCACCAGAGCAAAAGACCCCGGCATAAAGGAGGCGCTGGATTTATTTCATCCGGTGTTTAGATATCTGCGCGTGGTTGTACCCCACCTGCAGATAACTCCCTCCTTCAAATATGTTGAGGCATCGCAATGACCCACAAACTCTCCATCCTCGACCTCGCCCCCGTGGGCGAAGGCCAAACATCCTCTGAAGTTCTTCAAAATAGCGTCACCCTGGCCCAGCGGGCTGAGGCCCTGGGCTATACGCGCGTCTGGTTCGCCGAGCACCACGGCATGCCGAGCATCGCGAGCTCTTCGCCGGAGCTGCTGATGGCGCATGTGGCCTCGGCGACCCGGACGATTCGCGTGGGTTCGGGCGGCATCATGCTGCCGAATCATGTGCCGCTCAAAGTGGCGGAGAGTTTTCACACGCTTGAGGCGCTCTACCCGGGGCGCGTCGATCTGGGCATTGGGCGAGCGCCGGGGACCGACCAGACGACGGTGCGCGCGCTGCGCTCCTTCGACCCGTCGAAATTCGCCGAGCAGCTCCAGGAGCTGATGTTATTGTCGAGCGGCGGCTTCCCGCCGGAGCACCCATTCGCGTCGATCCGGGTGATGCCGGGGGACGTCGACCTGCCGCCGATCTGGCTGTTGGGGTCGAGCGGGGCGAGCGCGAAATTCGCGGGGCAGCAGGGGCTGGGTTATAGTTTTGCGAGTCATTTTAGCCAGACCCCTGCGGGGCCGGCGCTGGCAGCTTATCGCGACAATTTCGTGCCGTCTGAGCGCTTCCCTAAACCGCATGTGATCCTGGCGGTTTCGGTGGTCTGCGCCGAGACCGACGCTGAAGCGGACTTTTTGGCGAGCACCGGCGATCTGATGCAGGTGAACCTGCGCCGCGGCCAATTCGTGCCGCTCACCCCGCCCGAGGAGGCCAGCAAGCGCGAATACAGCGCGTTTGAGCGCTCGATCATCGAGGACGGGCGCAGGCGAAATTTCGTCGGCAGCCCCGAGACCCTTCGCGCCAAACTCGGCGCCTTCGCCAAAGACAACCAGGCCGACGAGCTGATGGTCACCACGATCCTGCACAGCCCCGAAGCACGACTTCGCTCCTATGAGTTATTGGCCGAGGCCATGGAGATTGAGGCGCCGGCTTAACTCAACGCAACTCCCCGGCCCGCAGCGCGTCGAGGACGCGGCGTTGGAACCCAAACTCGTGGTCGTTGGTCACCGGAGTGAGGAGGTAATTGATATGGGCGTAGACGGCTAATAGCAGCCAGGCCACTGGGGTATCGTCGCCGGGGACGGCCTCGAGCGCGCGCTGCACGACCGGGCTATTCTGGTTAATCAGCAGATAGGGCGGTTGGTGGCCGATATAGAAAAACGGCTCATCATTTTGGCGCAAATATATCTGCGAATTGACCGCAGCCGGGAAAATGCCCTGCGGCGCCGGGCCATCGAAGTCAAAGATAACGATGCGCGTCTGGTGATCGCCCGCCTGGCCGGCTTGCTCCTGAGCCTGGGATTCGGCCAGGGAGTCCGGGCGAAATTGAGCCAGCAAACGCTCGAGTCGGCGCGCCAGCGGTGCCGCAGCGAGTTGGTGCCCGCCGGCTGGCGCAGACGGCGTCGGCGGTGCCGGCGCAGACGGCGTCGGCGGTGCCGGCGCAGACGGTGTCGAAGTCGGCTGCGGGCGCCGAGACATCGCATGGATGCGCCCCACCAGACGCTCAAGCCAGCGTGCGAGCACTTCCGGGGCGTCCTCGCGCAACTCCAGACGCGAGGCCGGGGCAAGCCTTTGGCCCCGGTAGCGCTCAATCAATGCCTGGCGAAGAAAGTTCATGGCGCCAACCGGTAGGCGATGGCGCGTGGCGAAGACCGGCGCCTCCAGGACACGACGCGCCAACTCCTGCTCGGGGGGCGTACCGACGAAGATCGGGCGCATCGGCCCCTGGAGCGCCTGTGCGAATTTCAAATGCCGGGCGGCAAATCCAAGCAGCACCTCCAGGGCGACCAAAAGCTGCGCGGAGTCCTCAAACCCGGCGAGCCTGGCGAGCATATCGCTGAGCAGCGCGGTGCTCTCTGCGCGCAATGCGGCGTCGAGTTTTTTGAGCGTCTCCCCCCAGTCATCGGACGGCTGCTTGAGCTCGACCACGCCCACCAGGCCAAACTCGATGCTCGACTGGCGCAGCAGGGCGACGCGGCGCTTGTCGACCGAAATCACCCGTATATTCGGCGCCTCGACGGACGCCTTCGGCAGGCCAATCCGCCCCTTATAATACCGGGTATCGAGCTCACGGATGGCGACCATGGCAGCGCGATTGCTCCAATCCTGGGGGATGGGCCCGCTTTCCGCGCCCTCTTCTCCCGCCTCAAACGCCCCGACGAGCGTCCCCAGCGGCCTCAATAATCGGAAAGACCAGGGGTTGAGCATCAGCGCGCGCGGCACATGATTCGGGTCGGCGCTCCCCGGCGCCTGAGGGTTCTCTGAGACGCGCCCGTCGAGCATCACTATCCTCCCAAAGCGCTGAAATCCCTGAAGAATTTGCGCAAGGGAGACCTCGCGAAATTGCTCATCCCAGAAGAGCCCGAGCTGCTCGACGCCGTAGGTCGGGGCGTGGGGTTGATATAGGCGGCGCCAGCAGACGAAGTGGCGAAGGTGGCGCGCGGCCTGTCGGCGGGCCTCTTCGGCCTCTTCGCGTCGCGGATCGCCGAGGCCGTCCACCAACGTTCGGTATAGCGCCTGGACCAATTCCTTAATCACCGCCTCGTCGGGCAGCGCAGCCCCCGAGGCCTCGCCACTGGAGCCCGGCGCCGGCTCAACCAATAGCGGCGCGTTGGGGTATGCGCGCAGGCCAAAAGCCAGGTCGCGCACCTCCCAGCGCCGGTCCGAAGACCGGGCCAGGCGCTCGCGCGCGTCGACCCGGATATAGGCGCCGTGGCCGACCAGCTCGACCAGCAGCGCCTCGCTGCGCGGGTCGAGCGCCAGAATGCGGCTTTGGTCCAGGCCGTCGAGGTTCGCCGGCACTTCGGGCACCGTCCCGTAAACAAGCCCGCCGGTGTGGGCCATGATGGACTCGAGCTCGCGCAGGTTTATGGTGCGGCCATCCAGGGTCGAAAAGAGCTCGAGCTCGCCGAGGTTATGCTGCTTGGATGCGCCGCGAAGGTCGAATCGAATCGCGGCGCCCTGAGCATTCTGGCCGGCGCGGATTTGCATCGTCGAGTCGCGCAGCAGCGCGGCGAGCGCGATATAGGCCCCGGCGGTATTCGGCAGCGTCGGGGCGTGGCTGAGCTGCTCAAGCGCCTGCGCGCTGGTCTCCTCGAGGCTTTTTTGGGCGCCCGCCACGATCGCGCGGGCGATGGACTCGGCCAGCACCTGAGAGGGGTCGAAGGGGTTGGCGGCGAGCAGGTCGCTGGGCAGATCTACGGGCGCGTCGATCTCGATAAAATGCCCGGCGTAGGGATTCTCCACCGCGCCCTCCCACACGACACGCTCCAGGGCGACCACCCGCACCCAGACGCCCAGCGCGCTCCCGTCCGCGCCGCCCGAGCGCGCGGCGCGGGGCAATCGCATGGGCGTATAAATCCGCACATTATACTGGCTGCGCGCGCCGCCCAGTCGCTCCAAAAGGCGTCCCTGCCCGGGCGCGTCTTCGCCGTCCTGCTCGCCCTCAGCCCGCTGCAATTGGGCCGCAAACGCCGCCTCTTTTAGCTGCGCGGCCAGCACCCCGGCGCGCATCGCGGGCATCTCACGCACGCCCAGGAGCCAGGGGCGCTCGGGCGGGGTGACGAGCGCCTGGTTAAAGATCGCCTCGTCGCTCTCCTTTAAGTCCTCGAAGCGAATCACCCGGATATTTGGGCCGGCCAGGTCCTCGAGGATCTGGCCATCCGCCGCTGACGCGCTAAACACCGGCGCGCTCAACGCCTGGCCGATGCGCAACGCGCGCAGCCCGGCGAGGGTGTCCGCCTCGACGCTAGGCTCGACCACGAGCAGGCAGGAGTGGGCGTCGAGGACCAGGCGAATATGGCGGGGTTCAAGCGTGTCGCCGCCCAAAAATTTAAGCCGAAAGCCCTCGCCGCGCGCCCCGTCGCTCGCCGCCATATGGGCGTAGGTGCGCAGCTGCGCCCACAGGTCGCTCAGGCGCTTATCCTGGACGATCGCGGAGTGGTCGGCGGTCTTATTGAGGTGATTGTAGGTCACGATTCCGCCGTAGGCTTTTCCCTCGACCAGCGGGAAGTGCACCGACTCCACCCACACCCCCCAGGTGAGCAATTTGAAGACCTGGTTATGCACCTGGCGCGCCACGCCGATGCTCCCGTACAGCTCGCCCTCGTCGAATTTGATGACGTCGTCGTACCCGATCAGCCGCGGGCTGCGGATGCTTGTATAGCCAAAGACCGGGTGGGAGTTGACCAGGATGGGCACCGGCGCGGCCAGGCAACGCTCCTCAATGGCCGAGCATTCGCGCGGGCCATACGGAGTCTCGATAAGCGAGCTCTGCCCGCGCACCTTGCGCCGGCGAAGGCCCTGCGCGCGCAGAAAGGACCCGTTCAGCGCCGCCTCGGGCGTGCCCACTTCGACCAGGTCCCGGCCCGGGTTGATCTCGACGCGAGTCGTGCCGGCCAGGGTGCCGTCGCCGGACTCCAGGATGATCTGGTCGGGCTCAAAACGCATCAGCGCGTTGACCCCAAGGGCGAGCTGGCGAATGGCGCCGGTGGAGACATCGGATTTGGCCGCGAAGAGGAAATCGAAGAGCGCCGTGAGCTCGCCTTCGCTAAACCCGCCGCCCACATAGGAGAGGATAAAGGTGTCGTCGTCGATCTGCATATCGACGTGGGTCGCCCCGCTGGCGATGGCCGCCTGGATGAGCTCGAGCACATAATAATGCGGGTCTGCCAGCGCAAATTCGCGCATCTTTCGGATGGCGCGCTCCCGCGAGACCTGGAAGCTCTTGCGCTCGCTAAACTCACCAGCCTGCCGACTACGGGCGATAATCGCATCGATATTAGACATAGGAACCACGGATTTCAGAGGGGTAGCGCTGAGGTATTTGAGCAACAATTGAGGGCGCAGCCACTAGGCCTGAGCCGCCTCGATCATGGACATATCACAGCTCGGCAGGCGGTCCTGGCTGAGCAACAAACTCTTGGCCAGGCAATAAGCGGCGAGCTCGGGTTGGCTTTGGTAGACCTCGAGCAGATAGGTGAAGTGGGGGTGATCGCGGTTGACCGCGGCCTCCAGGCTGCGCGTGCCCCGCGCGGCGCCGACCGGCGGGCGCGCCATAAATGAGCTGAGCTTATTGCCCACCACGAAGAGCTGCTCATCCCCCGCGCTCCACCCGATCTGGCAGGTGGTCATGCGCCGGTATCCGGCGCCTGCGTCGCGCAGAATCCGCGACGCGTGCGCGATTAACCCGCGCACCACCTCGGGCGGCGAGGCGTCCAGGACCACGGGCAAATAGATATCCTCGGGGGCGACGAGCACGCTGGGCGTGGCGTTGGAGACCCCGAAGACCTTAAGCGCGCTGCGGATCTTGGAGCCCAGCGTGTCGCGGTAGCGCAGCCGCACGAATCGATCCACCAGCCGGTTGACCGCGTCCAGCGGGGATGCCGCCGCCGTCCCCCCCTCGCCTCGCCCATACACCACCAGGCTGCCGGCGCGCTCCAGGGCCGCGCATAGCTCCGAGGGCTGCTCGCTCACCAGCACGCGCCCGCTGTCGGCCCAGGCGTCGTAGAGCTCGTCGAGCGACAGGGCGGAGCCGTTGAGCCCGCGGATCACGCGCCGCCCGCCGATGGATTTGAGCAATTCAGCGGGCTCCCGGGCCAGATAATTGCACAGCTCGCCGTAGGCCTGCATTTGCTCGAAGGCCCAGCCATCCTCGGCCACCAACGACTCGAGCTGGGCGACCAGCGCCCCGAAGAGGTCCTGGTTTACCGCGTCCTCGAGCAGGCGCATAGCCTTATCGTAGTTGGCGTCGCGCATGATGGTGTCGCGGCTCAGGGTATGCTCCAGATAGCGCGACTTGATCTTGAAGCCGATATGGCGAAACCGCGCGGCGCGCGCGCCGAGCAGGTCCTCGCCGATCTGAGAGTACGCCAGGGTCAGCCCCGCGTTATAGAACCCGTAAGACGGGCGGCGCTGGTAGGCGCACACGATCTCGGTCCCCTGGTGCTCGACCCGGGTGACGCAGCTCCCCTCGACCCCAAAGGGCTGGTTGATCCGCTCGGGCTCGGCGAAGGCGTCGGTGTTCTGGCTGCGGTCCTCGAAGGTGATCTCGGTCTCGGAGTGCGCGCACCAGAATTTGAGCCGCTCCCGCGTCCCCTGCACCAATTCATTGTAGCGCTGGATGTCGCCGGCCAGAAAAAGGGTGATCTGGGTGCCCTCCACCGGCATCTGCACCCGGGTCTTGGTGAAGGTGCGATCCTCGTGAAAGAGCACCTCCCAATACTCGCCGCCGCGCCCGGTTTGCACCAACACGGCGCGCGGCTCGAGCGCGAAGACCGACACAAAGCCGATGCCAAATTTGCCAATCTTGGTCAGGTCGTCCTCTTTGGCCGACGAGAATAATTGGGTCAAATAAGTGTCGATAATATGCTCATCCATCCCCTCGCCAAAATCATCGACGTGCAAAGCGATGGTGCCGATATAATCGTCGCCGGGGATAAACTCGCTCCACACCTCGACCACCTGGCTGCCGGCGTCCATGGCGTTCTGGGCCAGCTCGCGGAAGCAATCCAGCGGAGAGCTAAATTGGGTCACCAGGTTTTCGATAAGGCCGGTATTTTTCTGGCTCACGGGCATCTCGCTTCACGAAATTATGCGCTCATCGGAGCGTTGCAGGATTTGAGGTGGTGCTAGCGACACCTAAGGTTCGCGATATTTGGCAGAAGTGTCTCCGAATCGCGCGGTGCAGACAAGGGGCGAGCGTGGTTGGGTCATTGAGTGTCGTGGTGTCTTCGACCGGCGTGGTGTCATCGGTCGCCGTCGCGTCATCGGTCGCCGTTGTGTCATCGGTCGCCGTCGCGTCATCGGTCGCCGTTGTGTCATCGACCGCCATCGAGTCATCGACCGCCATCACATCATCGACCGCCGCCGAGGCCTACGCAAAAAACGCTACGACCCCGGCTACCGATTCTGTCGCGCCCCGTTGGGGCTGGTGGTCCGAAACGCGTTCGCCGATTCGAGGAGGCGGTCGGTTATGAATCGGATTCGCCACACAATTTCGCCACGCGAGGCTCGTAGATCATGCACGACCCACGCGCGGCAAGCCCCGCAGGGGCGTGACAGAATTAGTAGCCGTGGGCGCAGGGCGCCAATCCCGCCAGGGTTGGCGGCCGTAGCCTTCGGCGGGGGTCGGGGCTTGGGCGGCGGTCGTGGCTTGGGCGGCGCTCGTGGCTTGGGCGGCGGTCGTGGCTTGGGCGGCGCTCGTGGCTTGGACGGCGCTCGTGGCTTGGGCGGCGCTCGTGGCTTGGGCGGCGGTCGTGGCTTGGGTGGCGGTCGTGGCTTGGGCGGCGGACGTGGCATCACCGGTTGCGGCTAAATCGAATAAATCAAATTCTGAGTGCCACGCGCGGCGCAAAAATCGCGCAGCGGCGCCATCATATGACGCGGCACCACGAATTTACGGTCGCCGAAGATATTCACGCCCGACTTTTGGCGCGCGACTTTAAGGGCCGCGCGCATCTTCGAGGAAAATTGCGCGTCCGTCTGTACTCGAGCGCCGAGCGGGTCATTCTGACGGTCTTCGGCGACGTCATCGGCCAGCATATCCAGGCCGAATTGGGCGATAAAACCGGTCGGGCCGCCTGCCTCCATCAGCGGGCGGAGCACGTCGGGGGCGTCCTCGGCGCGCCAGATAATCGGCCCGACGCTGCCGCGCACGACCCGCTCCACGCGCACCCCGCCGAGCGCGGCGAGTTTGATAAAGGTCGACTCGCTGCCCAGGGCGGTGCATTTATAGACCAGTGATTTTAATTGCTCGGTATGCTCGGCGTTCTCGGCGTCCAGGCGCACCAGCGGCTGACTCCAGGCGCTGTGGGTCTGGGCGAGCTGGATGGAATAGCGCACGAAGAGCCCGGAGGCCTCGAGCTTGTCGAGCACGATATTAAAATAGCCGGTGCGGCTGCGCGCATCGATCTTGCGCAGGGCGACCGTCATCTGACCAAGCGACGCCAATTCACGCCCCTGAATCTGCGAATAATAATCGTGTTTATGCAGCAGTTTCTGATAAATCGAGGCGTCGCTGGCCCTCGCCTGGCGCTCAAGCTCCGCGCGCGCGCCGAGCTTCTGAAGCTGCTCGGCGGCGATCTGCACGTCGGTCTGCACCCGCGTCCACTCGCGGTAGCTCGGCAGGCCCGAGGCGAGATTCACCTGCACGCCCGGGTATAATCCGCGGTGCACCCGGGGGTCCATGCAGCCAAGGTGCGAGCGCAGCGCGCGCGCCTCGGGATAATGCAGGTTGAGGCGCGCGCTGCGGATGATGCGCCCCAGTCGGCCGATATAGTCGGCCTCTTGCGGACCGCTTAATTCACGCGTCTGGGCGGCGCTCATCGATGCTGCTCCTTTGTCGAACGAACCCGGCTCACCTGCTGCGCCGCGGCCTCTTCGGCGCCCTCAAAATCCAGCACAACCTCGCCCGCGTTCGACCCCACGCCGGCTTGTCGGGCGGCCTGCTCGATCTTATCGGCCAACGCCAGGGACATCGCCCCTGCGATATCCATCTGGTCGTAGCCCTCATTAAGCGCGAGATTGCCGGCCAAAATCTGCTGGGTCTCGTCGTCGTAGAGCTCCATCTCCTCGAGCATCGCGTCGACGTTCTCGCGGAAATAGACCTGGGTCTCCGAGACAAAGCGCGTGGCGTGGTTGACCGACTCGGTCATGGCCTTGAGCGAGTGCTGCAGCTCGAACATGACGACCGAGGCGTCGGCGGCCACGCCGATGGCCTGAATTTGCCCGGAGATCAGGTCGAGCTTCTCGGTCGCCGCGGTCACATAGACAACGATATCTGACTGCAAATGCCCAATGGTTTCAGCCAGTTGGCGGGTATTCTCCTGCAGCTTCGCCAGGCGGTTCTCGGCGGTGGCGTAGAGCTTTAATTTGGTGGCGTGCTCGGAGAGCGCGCGATGGGTGCGGTCCAAGAGCGCCTGGGCCTGGCGGCCGTCGGCGCTGCTGAGCTCCACCGCCGCGCGCTCGACCTCCAGGCGGCTCTTGAGCGCCTCAAGCTGGCGAATATGCGCCACGGCGAGCTCCTCGTTTTTGGCAGACTCGACGATCTTTTGATTGAGGCGGTCGATCTCATCCCATAGCCCCACCTTGGCGGCCTCGAGCCGGTCCACGAACTCGGCGGCCTCCTTCGCCCGGCGCGCGCTGAGCTCGTATTGCTCGCGCAAAATCTCCTCGATGGAGCGGTGCGTCAACACCTGCCCGCCCACCCAGGGCAACTTCGCCAGGAAGTTACGCAGGCTGCGCGAGAACTCGCCGCGCTCGCGCTCCTTGCTGAGCTGGCCGCTGATCTGGCGCAATTTCTCAACCTCGCCGACAAGCGTCTGCTGGATCTCGGCGTTATGCTCGCGCAGCTTCTCCAGCGCCGCGAGGTCGCGCCGCTGGCGCGTGCGCTCACTGACGATCATGGACTCGATGGCTGCTCTGGAGATGTCCTGCCCGAGATAGGGCACCTCGCGCGCCAGAATATCCGGTGCCGATTGACTCATAACCTTACTTCTTTGCAGTGCAGGGGACCCATTGGGGCGCTCAAGCTATCAATCACGATGGGTTTATTCAATCCGAAACGCCGATTATCCCTCGCCCCTTTTCGCCGACCTTCGAGCGCCCCAGCGGCCCGATTTGGGGGGGAAATCAAGCGCCAAAATAATTGCGCCAGAATTGCGCCGACGTTGCGCTGATACTGCATTCGATAATCCGTAGTATCCGCTCAGTCAGACCTTCGCGCTGATTATTATTTCCCTCTATTGGAGAACAACAATGCAGTCGAAAACGAATCTATATCTCATCCTCGCAGCCGCCGTTCTATTGGCGCTGCCTAGCGCTGGCTGTGGCGACAGCACCGAATGCGGGCCGGGGACGGTCCAAAAAGGCGAGCAATGCGTGGCGGACCAGACCATCGGTGAGCAACCCGGTGACGAGCTTGAGTGCGGGGCGGGCACCGTCGAGCAAGACGGCGCCTGCGTGCCCGACGGCGCCGAGACCGCCTGTGGCCCCAAGACAACGCTGCAAGATGGCCAATGCGTAATCGCGGCGGACGCCTGTCAGGCGGGGGAGAACCTCGACCCCAACAGCGGCGAGTGCGTGGCCGCCGGCGGCCCCGAATGTGGCCAGGGAACGGCCCTGGACAGCGGCTCGGGCGAATGCGTCCCCACGGCCGATGTCTGCGACAGCGGCACGGTCTTCGACGAGGCGTCCGGCCTCTGCCTGCCCGACGCCTGCCAGGTCGGCGATGTGCTCCTGGGCGGAATCTGCGTGAGCCCGGCCCAGGAGTTGGCCGCCCAAGCAGACGTCGAAGAGGTCGAGAATAACGACCCGGCCCACGGCGGCCAGACCAACGCGTTGACCCTCAAGAGCATCGGCGAGCGCACGGTCTTCACCGGCAAGATCGATGCGCCGAGCGATTTAAGCGGCGACGGCGAAGTCGACCAGGACCTGGATATCTTCCACTTCGAGGCGGTGGCCGGACAATTGCTGCAGCTGTCGGTGCAGTCCACCGGCATCCCCTCACCGGCGTTTTTGGTCGAAGGCCCCAATGGATTCCAGCGCTTGAGCCCGCAGCTTGGCGGCGCCGACACCGCGCGCCAAATCCTGATCCCGGTCGACGGCACCTATACCGTGACGGTGATGCCGGCGGCCTATGCCGCGGCGATTGTGTCGGGCAGCAGCGTCGCGGGCCCCTACGGCGGCGACGATTGGGGCTATGTCGGCACCATCGAAGAGATCGACGCGCCCACGCCCGTCGACGTGGACGCCAACGGCGGCTCGCTCAGCGGAGAGTACAGCACCCTGGGCGACAACTTCTTCAACCTCACCGGCCTGAGCGCGGGCGATGACGTCACCCTGCAGGTCGAGACCAGCCAGCCCAGCGCGCGCGGCGTCCTGCAGATCTGGGCCGACGGCGCCTATATTGGCTCACATCAGATCGCCCAGGGCGACACGCTGCAATTGCTCGCGCCAGCCTCCGGCGAGCTCCAGGTGGTCGCGGATTGGTTGACGGTCGAAGGGCTGGCTACCGCCTTTGAGATCAGCGCCGCGGTCTCCAGTGACACCCAGGGCCTGGGCTCCATCGGGGCCGACGACGCGATCTCCAGCGCCCCGGTCGACGTGCCCGACGGCGAGAGCGTCGCCTATACCTTTGAGGTCGAGGCCGGCCAGCTTATCGAGCTTAAATTCGCCAATGACACCGCCTTCGCCCCGACGCAGATCAGGCTGACCGATATGTCGGGCGACCATATGGTGCCGGCCCCCGACTACGGCTACGCCTACGAGAACGTCCCGCAGGGGCGCTATTCCTATGCCTATAGCGCCCACGGCGGCAGCTACCGACTCGAGATTCGCCCGGGGAACTCCTTCGACCTGGAGAACCTGGTGACGACCATCACCACCAGCACGCCCGTGGATCTGGGTGAGGTCGCCAGCGGTGATACCGTGGCGCACACTCAGAGCGATCAACTGGACGCCTGGGCATCCGATTTCTACCTGGTCAGCAACACCGACGCGGTGGTGATCTCGGGCGAGATCGACGGAGAGGCCAGCAAGCAAATCGGCCTGTACTTCTTGGCCGAAGACAACACGACCCTGGCCAACCGCGGCTTCCAGAACGGCACCCTGACATTCCACGAAACCCTGCTCGCCCCGGGCACCACTCTGCTCAAGGTCACGGCCACCAACCAGGCCCACGCCGGCTATAGCCTGGAGTTGAACGTCGACCCGGCGCAGCAATTGGAGGTCGAGCCCAACAACGGTCCGCTGCTGGCGAACCCCTTCGATATCAGCTCCGCGCTGTACGGCTCGGTCCCGGGAAGCCTGGATGACGATTATTATACCTTCACCATCCCGGCCGACATGGCCGCCGACGAGGTCTTCTCGTTGATCGTCGACCCGCTCGACTCCGCCAGCGCGTCCTTCCGCTGCACGTTGAGCGACCAGAACGGCGATCTGGTGGGCGTCAATAACCCCCACGCGCTCTATAATGGTTGCGTGACGATGGCCACGGGACTGCAGGCCTCGGAGACCTACTTCCTGCATATCGAGGCCACCCGCCAGCACCCGACCTCGCCGCTGACCTATAAGCTCAGCGCGGCCACCGATATGGGGATGTTGGAAGCGGAGCCCAACAACGCCGCCGCCAGCGCGACCTCCTTTGACCTCAGTGAGCTGCAGGCGGGGACCAGCATCTACGGGGAATTGCCGAGCGACGTCGATGTCGACTATTTCTCCTTCACCCTGGCCGCCGATATGAATAGCGGCGACATCATCACCCTCGAGCTCGAACAATTCGGTCCATATACCTTCCAATATGGCCAAATTGAGCTGCTCGACGCGGGAGAAAATGTCGTGACATCCGCGCCCTTCTACGGTCAACTTCAGCTGGAGAACCTGCTCGCTGGAGACTATTACCTGAAGCTGCGCCGCAACGCCGCCAACCCGGCCTACGGCATGGTGTACCGGATCGACGCGCTATAATCCTACAGGCATAGTCAAATATCACTGCCCCTAACTCAAAGCCCCGGGCGCCGCTCAACGCGGCGCCCGGGGCTTTTGCGTACTCTTTTAACCGGCGAATTGTTGTTGAGGTCGACGCGCCCGAAGCCGTGGAACTCGCGGACTCGACGCATGAACTCATGAAATGTTCTAAGAGGCTCGGGCGTGGGGCAGATGCCAGCCATGGCGAATGGCCATATAGCGCAGGAAAAAGCAGGCGAGCCCGCCCACCAAGATGCTCCCAACCGAGGTAATGTGCAGCATATGGCCGAGGACCACGATCGTGGCGCCGGTGAGCGCGGCCGAGGCGTAGAGGTCGGCGCGCAGCACCGTCGGGATTTGCATCACCAGCAGGTCTCGCAACATTCCGCCACCCACGCCCGTCACCATGCCCAGCAGGGCGGCCATGACCGGATTGAGCCCGAAAGCCAGCGCCTTTTCTGCCCCCGCGACCGCGAAGAACGCCAGGCCAAGGGCGTCGAACCACAGTATCAATGGGTTATGCCGGTTAACCAATGGGTCCCAAAAAAAGACGATGAAACCAGCCAAGAGCGACACGCCCAGATAACTCAAATGCTCGATGGCGGACGGCGGTGTCGCGCCGATCAAAAGGTCGCGCAGGATGCCGCCAGCATTGCCCGCCGCGAAGGCCAGTACCATGATGCCGAAAATGTCGAGGCGATGCTTGCCTGCCGCCATCGCGCCGCTGAGCGCGAACACAAACGTGCCACCAAGGTCCAATAATATCAGCAATAGACGAATCATGGGTTCGCACAGCTCCTTCTCAGTACGGTCACTAGGCGACTAGCGCCATACTGCCGTTGGACATTCGTGGCACCGACAACGCTGGCGTCACCCACGCCGATTTTGTCGGCGGAGGGCAGCGCATCCCCAGCTTGTATAAGGTTTCAACATCGAGAAGCAACACGGCAGTTGTTTCACAGGCGCAGATCTGATGAATAGTTTATGGAGGTGAGCGCTCCCAAGAGTTTAGCGTTGCCCGAGGAACCACCCCGACGTCGCGGTCTTTGGCGACGCGAATCATCCTGGGGTCGGGGCGGGCCGATGCGCTGGCGCTCTTGGACTTGAAGGTCGGCTCCGATTCCATCGCTCACATTTGCGCGCTGGTCGCCCCCGCCGCCGGCAAATAGGCGAGGTTGAGATAATCGAGCAACATCCGGCTGGCGTTAAATCGCCAGCCCAGGCTGATGATGCTCCACTTGACCCGCTCGATCCACTCAATCGGCAGGCCGCTCGCGTCGGTGTCATAATACAGGGGGATGACCTCGTTCTCGAGGACATCGTAGAGGGCGCGCGCGTCGTGCACGTCCTGCTGGCCCGGGTCGGCATATTCGGAGGTGTCGCCGATGGCAAAGCCATTGCGCCCGTCGTAGGCCTCGGCCCACCAGCCGTCGAGGATGGAGCAGTTGAGCGCCCCATTGAGCACGACCTTTTGCCCGCTGGTGCCGCAGGCTTCCTGCGGGCGTCGCGGATTATTCAGCCAGATGTCGACGCCGTGGAGCATATGGCGAGCGACGTTCATCTCGTAGTCGGCCAAGAAGACGACGCGCCCCTCAAACTCCGGGTCGGTCGTGACCTGCACGATCTTCTGGATAAGCGCCTTGCCGTATTCGTCGGCCGGGTGAGCCTTGCCGGCGTAGATGATCTGAATCGGGCGGTCTGCGTCGCGGATCAGGCGCTTAAAACGCTCGAGGTCATCCATGATGAGATCGGCACGTTTATAGGTCGCGAAGCGGCGCGCAAAACCAATGGTGAGCGTCTCGGGGGCAAAACCCGAGCCCGGCACGACCTGCCCCTCGCCCTCTCCTTTGGGCGCGGTCTGGGTCGCGACGCGGTCGTTGATAAACTCGATGAGCTTCGCCTTGAGCAGTTGGTGGGTCTCCCACAACTCGCCGGGCTCCAGGTTGGCGAGCCCCGCCCAGGCCTCCGGCTTCTCCTGATGATGCTCCCACCCCGGCTCCAGATATTTATCGTAGAGGGTGCGCATCTCCGGGGCTAAAAACGACGGCACATGCACGCCGTTGGTGATATGCCCGATCGGCACATCTTTGAGCTCGCCATGCGGCCACAGGTCGCGCCACATCTGCCGGCTGACCTCGCCGTGCAGATTACTCACGCCGTTGCGATACCGGCTCATCTTGAGCGCCAGCACGGTCATGCAAAACGATTCGTTCGGATTATTGAGGTCGATGCGCCCGAATCCGTGGAACTCGCGGTGGTCGATGCCCAGGCGCGGGCGCATCCAACCGAGCATCTCCTCGAAGAGCTCGATATGAAAGCGGTCGTGCCCGGCCGGCACCGGCGTATGCGTGGTGAAGACGGTCTGGCGCGCGACCTTGTCGCGGGCCTCCTCAAAAAAGATGCCCTCGCGCTCCATATAGCGCGCGGCCAGCTCAAAGGTGGCAAACGCGCTGTGGCCCTCGTTGAGATGATAGACCGCCGGGTCGATGCCCAGCGCGGCCAGCGCCCGCACACCGCCCACGCCGAGCAAAATCTCCTGGCGAATGCGCATGCGCCGGTCGCCGCCGTAGAGTTGGCTGGTGAGCAGGCGGTCGTCGGGGTTATTGCCCGGCACGTCGGAGTCGAGCATCAGCAACTCATTTCGCCCGACCGGCGCGCGCCACACATAGGCCTTGATGCGCTCGCTCCCCATGTCGATCTCGATCTCAAGCGGCGCCCCGTCGGCGTCGACGACCTTGGTCAGCGGGAGCTTGGCGACGTCGGTGCGCCCGTAATGCTCCTGCTGCCAGCCGTCCTCATCGATCGATTGCTGAAAATACCCCAGCGGATAAAAGAGCCCCACGCCCACCAGCGGGATGCTCAAATCACTGGCCGCCTTCATATGGTCGCCGGCAAGAATGCCCAGCCCGCCCGAATAGATCGGCAGGGATTCGTGAATGCCAAACTCAGCGCAAAAATACGCCACCGGCCGGGTGTGCAGCGGCCCCGCGCTCATGCGCGCCTCGGGCCCGCGCCGGGCCAGATAGTCGACCAATTTCTGGTGTCCGTTATGAATCCGCCCCGCCAGACCCGTGCGCTGCGCGCGCGCCTCGAGCTCCGCGGGCTCCCATTCTTCCAAAAAGGCAATAGGATTGTGGCTGCACTTATGCCATAGCTGCGCGTCGAGGTCTCGAAAGACCCGCCAGCCATCCGGCTGCCAACACCATCGCAGGTTGTGCGCAAGCGCCTCGAGCTTTCGCACCAGTGGATATTTAGTCTTGGTCGTCATAAAAGGTCTCGGAATATTAGACGGGTATTAATTAAATACCGGACACTTGCCGCGGGAAAGCGCACTTTGCTATTCAACGGCGGACATTTCAAGGAGTCGCGCGCATGCCTGGTATTGGAATCATCAGCAACCCACATAGCCGCCGCAATCGGCGTCACCCCGAACAGATGCGTCGCCTGGCCTATATCCTGGGCCAGGATGACAATCATGAATTGACCAACCGCATCGAGGACGTCGGCGAGGCGGCCCAGCAATTCAAAGAGAACGATATCGATATCCTCGCGCTCAACGGCGGGGATGGCACCAATCATGTCACCCTGACCAAATTCATCGAGGTCTGGGGCGACAAACCGCTGCCGAAAATCGCGCTCTTACGGGGAGGCACCATGAACACTGTGTCCAATGCCGTCGGAGTCAAGGGGACGCCCTCTCGCCTGTTGGCCAACCTGGTTGAGAAATACTATACAAATCAACCATTTGAGACCACTGAGCGCGACCTATTAAAAGTCACGGACGCCACCGGAAGCCGGTACGGCTTTATCTTTGGCAACGGCATGGTCGCCAACTTCCTGGAGGCGTATTACGCCACCGGCGACCCCAGCCCGGCCATCGCCGCGCGCCTGCTGGGACAGGCCGCGGTCGGCACCTTTTTTAATAGCGATTTAACCAAGCAGCTCTTCCGCCCCTTCCGCGCGCGCATCGAGCTCGACGACGAGGTCTGGACCGAGCGCGATTATATCTCGGTGGTCGCCTCCACGGTCGACCAGATCGGCCTTGGATTCCGCCCCTTTATTCGCAGCGAAGAAGCCCCCGCAACCTTCCATATGCTCGGCATCACCTCGGGCGCGGTCACCACGGCGATGCAATTGCCGCGCATCCGCCTGGGTCTGCCGGTCCCCGAGGATAAGATCCGCTCGGCGGTCACGCACAGCGCGGAATTTATCTCGGAGCAGCCCATCGGCTATACCATCGACGGGGACATGCATATCGCCGACAACGGGCGAGTGCTGTTGGAGACCGGCCCGCGCCTTGAATTAATCATCAAATAGCGCTCGCCTTTTCGGCGCCCGTGCGCACCATTTTGCCGCCACGCCCGCGCGTATATCCGCGGGGAGTTCGGATTGACACAACCCGCCTAAAGCGGCATGAATGCCGGGTACGCTTAAGCGACTGAGATACAAAATTTTATCTTCGATTATCCGCACATAGGATAATCAAATTTTTCGCAAGAATATATTTCTACGCACCATTTTCCTACGAATAAAAGGGACCCTAGATGAGTGAGCAACGCATCGAAGAGTTGAGCGTCAACACGATTCGCACGCTGGCCATGGACGCGGTTCAAAAAGCCAATAGCGGACATCCGGGCGCGCCCATGGGCCTGGCCCCGGCGGCCTATGTGCTCTGGCAAAACCACCTGCGCCACAACCCCAAAAACCCGCGCTGGGATAACCGCGACCGCTTCATTTTGTCGGCCGGCCACGCCTCGATGCTGCTCTACTCGCTGCTCCATCTGACCGGCTACGAGCAGATGACCCTCGAAGAAATTAAGAACTTCCGCCAATGGGGAAGCGTGACCCCCGGGCATCCCGAGAATTTCGAGACCGAAGGCGTCGAGATGGCCACCGGGCCGCTGGGCCAGGGCTTCGCGACCGCCGTGGGGATGGCCATCGCCGAGGCGCAGCTCAACGCGCGCTTCGACGGCGTGGTCGACCACTTCACCTATGTGATTTGCTCCGACGGCGACCTTATGGAGGGCATCTCCCACGAGGCCGCCTCGCTGGCCGGCCACCTGGGCCTGGGCAAGCTCGTCTATATCTATGACGACAATAATATCACCATCGACGGCGGCACCGATATCAGCTTCACCGAAGATGTCTGCGCGCGTTTTGAGTCCTACGGCTGGCATGTCCAGCGCGTCTCCGACGGCACCGACCTCGACGCGATCGACGCGGCCATCGAGGAGGCCAAAGAGGCCACCGACAAGCCCAGCATCATCGCGCTGCGCACGGTCATCGGCTACGGCTCGCCGGCAAAAGCCGGCACCTCGAGCTCCCACGGCTCGCCGCTGGGCGACGAAGAAATCGCGCGCACCAAAGAGGCGCTCGGATGGCCGTCCAAAGAGCCGTTCTTCATCCCCGAAGAAGTCCTCGAGCATATGGGCGCCGCCGCCGACCAGGGCCACAAGCTCGAGAGCGAGTGGGCCGACCGGATGGAGAAATACGCCGCCGAGAACCCCGAAAAATACGCCGAATTAACCCGCCGGCTGGCCGGTGAGTTGCCCGAGAATTGGGACGCCGACCTGCCGCAATTTGCCCCCGACGCCAAGGGCATGGCCACGCGCAAGGCCAGCGGCAAAGTCGTCGAGCGCATCTACGCAGCCCTGCCCGAGTTCAGCGGCGGCTCGGCCGACCTGGCCGGCTCGAACCTGACGCTCTTCCCCGATTACGGCGTCTTCAGCCGCGAGACGCGCGACGCCCAGAATATCCACTTCGGTGTGCGCGAGCACGCCATGGGCGCCGCAGCAAACGGCATGAACCTGCACGGCGGGGTGCGCGGATTCGGCGCGACCTTCCTGATCTTTTCGGATTATATGCGCCCGGCGCTTCGCCTGGCCGCCCTGATGAAGACGCCGACCATCGGCGTATTCACCCACGACTCGATCGGCCTGGGCGAGGACGGCCCGACCCACCAGCCCATCGAACAGCTCGCCTCGCTGCGCGCGATGCCCAATATGACGGTGCTTCGCCCGGCCGACGCCAATGAGACCCGCGAGTGCTGGAAGGTCGCCATCGAGAATACCACCGGTCCGTCGGCCTTCGCGCTGACCCGCCAGGCGGTCGCCACCTATGACCGCGACGCGCTGGGAAGCATCGGCGACGCCACCCGCGGCGCCTATATCCTGGCCGGCGGCGAGCAAACCCCGGACGTCATTCTGATCGGCACCGGCAGCGAGGTCGGCACCTGCATAGCCGCCTATGATATCCTGCGCGCCGAGGGCGTCGCGGTCCGCGTCGTCAGCATGCCGTCCTGGGAGGTCTTCGAGGCCCAGGACGACGCCTGGAAAGAGAAAGTGCTGCCCAAAAATGTCGGCCGCCGCGTCGCCGTCGAGGCCGCTTGCAGCTTCGGCTGGGAGCGCTATGTCGGGCTCAACGGCATCGTCCACAGCATCCCGGGCTTCGGTAAATCGGCCCCGGCGGAGGTCATCTTCGAGAAGATGGGCTTCACCGGCGACCATATCGCGAAACTGGCAAAATCCCTGCTTTAATGCGAACTTAGCCCGGGCAGCCAGGCCATGGTGCCCGGGCGACTTTTCGCTATGCTTCAATCCATTCCTTGCAACGCGCATGACGGTGTCTATCCCCGCAGCACCGCTACCACGCTGGTGTTCATCCGCAACACGGGTCCATCGAAGACCCACCTTGTCCGGGCGCGCCACAGAGAGAATCAATGCCAACCCCACAGAAACCATCGCGCCTTCGTGACTGGGTCATGCTCGCCAAACCCGGCATCGTCATCACGAATATGATGACGGCGGTCGCCGGGCTCTGGCTGGCGCCGATCAACGTGTCCTTGCCCGTGACGGCCGCGGCCATCGGCGGCACCGGCCTGCTGGTCGCCGGCAGCGGCGCGTTCAACCAGATCTTTGAGCGCGACACCGACGCCTTTATGAAACGCACGGCCGTGCGCCCGCTGCCGTCGGGGCGCATGTCGATCGCCGAAGCCGCGATTATCGGCACCGTCGAGATTCTTTTGGGAATGTGGTTGCTCACCGCCTTTGTTAACCCGCTGGCGGCGTTCCTGGGATTACTGGCGACCCTGGTCTATGTCTGCGTTTATACGCCGCTAAAACGGCGCAGCTCGCTGGCGGTGCCGCTGGGCGGCGTCGCCGGGGCGATGCCGCCGGCGATTGGTTGGACCGCCGCCACCGGGACGCCCGATATCGGCGCCCTGGCGCTCTTCGCGGTGCTCTTCTGGTGGCAAATGCCGCATTTTTTGGGCATCGCGCTCTACCGCGCCGCCGACTATCAGAACGCGCGGCTGCAAGTCGCGCCGGCGCCCCGTGGCTACCAGCGCACGGTCTTCTGGGCGCGGGTGATCTCGCTGCTCACCCTGGCATCGGTGCTGGCCCTGCCCCTCTTAATCGACGGCCTGGGCTGGCCCTTTATGCTGATCACGCTGCTCGGCACCATCGGCCCGATGACCTATATCGTGCGCCCCGTCGACTACAAGAACGTGAGCCTCTGGGGCAAACGCGTCTTCTTGTCGAGCCTGGTCTCATTGCCGTTATTCGCCGTTGCCGCGTTTGTGCAGCGCTTTTTGACCTGAAAAATGAAGATTTTGTCCAGCAAACATCCCCCCAACATCTATCGCATGAGCTCACTGCCATGAAAAACCTCACCATCCTGCTGCTCCTCGTCCTTTCGACGGCCTTCGCGCTCTCGGGCTGCAAAAAAGACGCCCCTGCCGACAACGCCGGACTTGGCGCCGAGGTCGACCTGGACCAACTTCCCAAGGTCGAAGTCCCCAAAGAAGGCATCGAGTTTGACCCGTCGGTCGCGGTCGCCCAGCTCCCCGACGGGGTGTGGATGTGCGACATGAGCAAGCTGAGCCACTACGCCGCGCACGACAAAAAAGACGGCGTTTGCCCGGTCTGCCATATGCAATTGGTGCAGAAAAAGGCCACGGAATAACGCGCCGATGCGCCCCTGGAGCGCCCCCGGGGGCGCTCTTTTGGGTTATCTTAAAATAGTTCGATCCGCCGGAATATAATCCATTCAATTGATCGTTTGAATATGCGACGATGGCCACGCCGCCTCGCACTCCAGGCGTGAATGAAACGATTTAGCGGATGTCCAAATATGAGCCTCAACGAACTCCCCAGCCAACTCTATACCCAATTCGCCTCGATCGGGCAGGCGCTGTCGAACGACTCCCGCCTGCGCCTGCTCAACCTGCTGGCCCAATCGGAGCGCTCGGTGGATGACCTGGCCGGCAAGCTCGGCCAGAGCGTGGCCAATACCAGCGCGCACCTGCGGGTGCTCAAGCGCGCGCATATGGTCAGCACGCGCCGAGACGGCCGCCGGGTCTTTTATCGCCTGTCGGGTCAACCGGCGCTTAAGCTCTGGCTCGCGCTGCGCGATATGGGGCTGGAGTCGGTGCCCGAGGTGCGCGAGGCCATGCGCGTTCACGCCAGCGACCCGGATGTCATCCCCGACTTTGAGGGCGCCCAGCTGCTCGATAAGGTCGAGCGCGGTGAAGTCATCCTCTTGGATCTTCGCCCGGCGGAAGAATATTTAGCAGGGCATCTTCCGCGTGCCCAATCGGTACCCTCCGCGGAACTTAGCAAACGCATCGACACGCTGCCGCGCGACCGCGAAGTCGTCGCTTATTGCCGCGGCCCCTATTGCGTCGCGGCGATCGAATCGGTCGCCAAAATGCGCGCCCAAGGCATCAGCGCCCGGCGCCTGGCCCCCGGCATCGCCGAGTGGCTGGCTGCGGGAAAAACACTTGAAACGCAGTCCAATCTTTGAGCTTATTGAACTCGGTTAGATCCGACGTTGAATCTTCACGGTCCATATCTATGACTACGTCCAAATACCTCCGTTTATTACTCCTGAGCGCCAGCCTGCTCTTCGGCGCCCTGAGCGCCGTCCAACCGGCGAGCGCCGAGGCCTACCAGGTCCCCGAAACCGCGTATGGCGCCGGACCGATTCACGAAGGCGACGTCAGCGTCGAGTCGCGCCTCATCGTCGACGCCACCCAGGTGGCCCCGGGCGACACCATCCGCGTGGGCGTGGCGTTTAAGCTGGCCAGCGAGTGGCATATCTATTGGAAATACCCCGGAGACGCCGGCGTGCCGACCCATATCGAGTGGTCGGCCGACCAGATGAGCTTCGGCGAGCTGCAATGGGCCGCCCCGCAGGTCTTCGCCGAGATGGACGGCGAGCAGATCGTCTATGGCTACGATAACGAGGTCATCCTCTATAGCGAGGCCACCGTCGCCAAAGACGCGACCGGCTCGATCACCCTGCAGGCCAACGTCGATTATCTGGCGTGCAGCAACCTCTGCATGCCCGGGCACTCCAACCTCAGCCGCACCATCCCGGTGGGCGACTCGACCATCCTGGCTGACACCAACCTGATCCAGGACTTCGCGAAATTCGGCAAGCGCGTGCCGCGCAAGGCCGAGGACCTCGGGCTTGAGACCAAATTCCACTATTCGCAGACCCCGCTTCGCCCCAACGACGAGTTCAACGTCCTGGTCGAGCTTGTCGAGTGCCAGGAAAAGGCCAGCACCTGCCTGGACCTCAAGGTGCGCTACGATGACCTCGAACACGCGTTTATCCCGGACATCTTCTCGATCCCCGAAGTGCGCGTCACCGCGTTAGAAAAGCACCCCGATGCCGCCCACGGTTGGCTGCTCAATATCCACGGGAAGTTGCCGGCGGACGCCGAAGAGTCGCGCGATATCTTGTCGGGCGTGCTCGAATTCGAAGCCTCCGACGGCAGCATCGTCCCGGTCTATATTCGCGACGAGTTTGAGCGCGGCGCGCCCGACGACCCGGTCGAAGAGATGCCGGTCCCCACCTGGGATAACGCGCGCATCCCCGGCGTCGGCTCGACGCCCGCGCTTTCGAACCCAAAGAACGCCGAGCCCGGCGCGGCTACAACGCCCGACGACTCCGAGGAGCCGCTTAGCCTGGCGTGGGTGCTCGTGCTGGCGTTTGTCGGCGGCATCATCCTAAACCTGATGCCCTGCGTGTTCCCCGTGCTCGCGCTGAAGGTGTCGTCCTTTGCCAATATCGTCCACGAGAGCAAGCGCGGCATCGTCACCCACGGCATGGCCTATACCGGCGGCATCATCGGCAGCATGATGGTGCTGGCGAGCGTGGTCATCGGGCTGCGCGTGGCCGGCACGCAGGTCGGCTGGGGCTTCCAATTCCAGCAACCGCATTTCCTGGCCGGCCTGATCGTCATCCTGGTGCTCTTCGCGCTCAACCTCTTCGGCGTCTTCGAAGTAAGCATGAACGCCCAGAATATCCATGAGAAGGCCCAGGAGAGCAGCGGCATCAAGCGCAGCGTCTGGGAAGGTGTGCTCGCCGTGATCCTCGCGACCCCCTGCTCCGCGCCCTTTTTGGGCACCGCGGTGGGCTTCGCGCTGGCCAGCGGTCCGCTGACCATTATCGCGGTCTTCGCCGCGCTCGGCCTTGGCCTTGCGGCCCCGATGGTCGCCCTCACGCTGATGCCCGGCTGGGCCAAAGTCCTGCCCAAACCCGGCATGTGGATGGCCCACCTCAAGACCTTTTTGGGCTTCGCTCTGCTCGGCTCGGCCATCTGGATCATCTGGCTGCTCGGCCGCCAGGCGGGCGTCGACGCCATGGCGTCCGTGCTGATGTTCGCCGGCACCCTGGGCATCGCGGCCTGGCTCTTCGGGCTGGTGCAATTCGCTTCCTGGACGAAGCGCAAAGCGATGACCGTCGCGCTGGCCCTGAGCATCCTTGGCGTCGCGGGATATTATAGCTTCCCGCTTAAAATCGAGCGCACCCAGGCGCGCGCGGCCAACACCGCGACCTCGACCGTCGATGAGATTCAATGGCAGGATTGGAGCGAGGAGGCCGTGCAGGCCGCCGTCGCCGAGGGCCGCCCGGTCTTTGTGGACTTCGGCGCCGACTGGTGCCTGACCTGCCAGGCAAATATGAAGACCGCCATCGACACCGCGCCGGTGCGCGAGGCCATCGTCAAATATAACGTCGCGCCCTTCTACGCCGACTGGACCAACCCGGATGAGAAGATCCGCCTGAAGCTCGCCGAGCACGGCAAGGCCGGCGTTCCCTTCTACCTCATCTACTCCCCCAACGGGTCGCCCAAGGGCAAACCGATGCCCGAGGTCCTGACGCCCACCATGTTGGTCGACGCATTTAAAGAGGCCGCACAATGAGCACTGAGAGCAGTGATATATCCTCCCAGCAGCTCAGCCGCTGGCAGCAATTACGCCAGAAGCGCTGGTTTCGCTGGGCCGGTGACCTGGCTATCTTCGCGCTGATTTTTACCGCCATCACGATGTGGCAGAGCCGGGCGCTGGTCAAATCGGGGGCCCCCGCCCCCCAGTTCGCCCTGGTCGATATGCAGGGCAACGAGCACGAGCTGCAGCAATACCAGGGCAAGAAGACCTTCGTGGTCTTCTGGGCCCCCTGGTGTGGGGTGTGCGGCGCGGAGTCCGACAACGTCAGCCGCATCAAGTCCTGGATGGGCGAGCGCATCAACCTGATCTCGGTCGTCCTGGACTACCAATCAGACGAGAAGATCCAGGAGTTTATGGACAAACAAGATGTCGATTACCCCGTGCTCAAGGGCAATCGCATGGTCCAACAAGATTATAAGATCTCCTCCTACCCCACCCTTTATGTGCTCAACGAAGACGGCGCGATCGACTATACCGTGGTCGGCTATACCACCACGCTTGGGATGTTGTGGCGCGCGCTACTCTAAGATCATCCGCACGGTCACCGGGTCCCACTCCTCGGCGCACATTTGGTCACGGCCGCCCTCTTTGGCGCGATAAAGCGCCGCGTCGGCGCGGTTAATCAACTCCTCAATCTTGGTGTCCATCTCGGGGTGAAAGGTCGCTACCCCGGCGCTGATCGTGATGCGGAATCGCCGCCCCTCGCTCTCGACCTCCGAGAGACCGATACGCCGGCGCACCCGGTCCGCGATCTCCATCGCGATCGCCAGCTCAACCCCGGGCAATAGCACCACAAACTCCTCCCCACCGTAGCGCCCAACCAGGTCAAGCGGACGAAGCGCGAGCTGACAATTATCGACCACATGCTTCAGCGCGACGTCACCCACCCCATGCCCATAGGTGTCGTTGACCTGCTTAAAATGGTCGACGTCAAACATCATCAGCGACAGCGGCTCACCGCCGCGCCGGGCAGCATCGAGCTTATTCTGCGCGCTCTCGAAAAAATATCGCCGACTCAAGGCCTGAGTGAGCGGATCATAATCGCTAAGCCTTCGCGACTCGCTATATTGGCGCGCGTTGCACAGCGCCAATGAGGCGTGGTGCCCAAAGGCGGTGAGCAGGTCCAGGTCCTGGTCGCTATACGCATGCGCGGATTCCGAAGCCAGGGTGATCAGCGCCAACGCGCGCTTCTCACCCATCAATGGCAGGCACACCCAGGACCGATCTTCGGGGCCCAGGCAATGCGGCGCGTCGCACATATGCTCGCGGTCAATCTTCGGAATATACTGAATATTCGGAAGCTCTTGAAACACCCGCCGGTAGGGCTCTTCATCGACGCTCACGCGAGTAGGCGCGTCCGGGGAGGCCTCGGCCAACTCCAGATACCCGTCATACACCCACCACAATTGCGAGCGATCAAAGCTCACCAGCTGCGCGATACTCTCGTGAATCTTTGGAATGACCTCATTCAAGTTCAGCGAGCTCGCCATCATCATCGAAACCTTTTGCAGGGTCTGGGCCAACCTGCGTTTGGCCTGCTGGCGCATCAGATGCACCTCCAGGGCGTCGACGATATCCAACACCTCGCGCCCGGAGCGCTCGATGCGCTCAAGCGAATCCCGCCCAAAGGAGTCCGTCCCAAACCCCTCCTCGAGCAACAACTCACTATAGCCCAGAAGACTCGCAAGCTGGGTGCGCAATTTGTGGCCCATCGAACCCAGATAGGCGTCGAGCTCGTTGCAAGCGTCGTCGCCCTCTCCGTCAATTTCATGCGCCGAAGAGGGCGCCAGCGTGGGCGCAAAGCGCACGCTCGACTCCGCCAGGAGCTGCGGCTCGATGTGGTCCCTCGCCAATTTGATCGACTCGACCAGATAAATCGAGCGCGCGGCCTCCTGACCGACCGCACCGGCGTGATTGTGCCCCAACAATAACAGACTCACGACTACCGGACCGACGCCCGGGGCTACAATCCTGGAGGTAGCTTTCCCCTGATAGGCCCGGTGTCCACACCCCGCGCATTCGACAGGCTCGGGAAGCTCCAGCTGTTGCCGCGTCGCTTCCCACCAATTGCCGGCGCTCGCCCAATGCACGAGCAACGCCGCGGTGGAGTGCCGGCCAAAGACCAGCGCTTCGTGGGTCTCCACCCAGATCGAGGCGCCAAGCCCCGCGGCCAGTCGGTTAAGGGTCAGGTTGCCGGCAGTCTCAAGATATTCCAAAGCGCGTCCGATCGAAGAAGTATGGACCTATAACTTAGCGCCATCCTAGCAACCCGATTCGCGGTTCGACAACCCGCCCTTTCTCCCCCCATTTGTGCCGCGCTTATTCGGAGACCTTGACGATCAATTTGCCAAAATTGCCACCGGTGAGCATACCGATAAACGCCTCGGGGGCGTTCTCGAGGCCTTCGCGAATATCCTCGCGGTATTTCACGCGTCCCTGGGCCAACCAGCCGCCCATCTCTTTGAGAAACTCGGGATATTGCTCGATAAAATCGCTCTGAATAAAGCCCTGGAAGGTCAGGTGTTTCGAGAGCATCTGCCCCATAAACCCGGGCAGACGGTCCGGGCCTTCGGGCGGCGCGACCTCATTATAATGGGCGACCAGCCCGCATACCGGGATGCGCGCGAAGTCGTTGAGCAGCGGCTGCACCGCCTTCCACACTGCGCCGCCGACATTCTCGAAATAGACGTCGATGCCCTCGGGCACCGCCTCCTTGAGGTTCTGCGCAAAATTCGGGTCCCGATGGTCCAGGGCCACGTCGAAGCCAAACTCCTCGATCAACGCCTTGCACTTCTCGGGGCCCCCGGCGATGCCGACCGCCCGCGCCCCCTTGATCTGCGCAATCTGCCCCACCGCCGAGCCCACCGGCCCGGTCGCCGCGGCCACCACCACCGTCTCGCCTTTTTTCGGCTTCCCGATGGTCAAAAGCCCCGCATAGGCCGTAAATCCGGGCATCCCCATCACGCCCAACGCGGTGCTCGGCGGCGCTGCGTCCGGGTCCAAGACGTGCAGGTCTTTCCCATTCGAAATCGCGTATTCCTGCCAGCCCGAATAGGACAAGACGGTCTGGCCGGCCTTAAATTTAGGGTGGCGAGACTCCACGACTTCGGCCACGGTACCGCCGACCATCGTGTCGCCGATCTCGACCGGCGCAGCGTAGGATTTGGCTGCGCTCATGCGCCCGCGCATATAGGGATCCAGCGACAGATACTTCACCTTGAGCAACACCTCGCCGTCTGCGGGCGTGGGAATCTGCTGCTCCTCCATGCGAAAATTATCCGCCGTCGGCTCTCCCTTCGGACGACTGGCGAGCACGATGCGACGGTTGGTTGAGTCAGACATATTGTATCCCTTTGAGTTAAAAAACAGTGAGTCATCAAAAGCATCAGACCTGATGCGCGGGCGGAACCTATGCACACCCGATGCGATGTGAAGAGAAGCTGAACATATTTCTCCTGCGCCTACACTGGCGATGCGACCCGAATTATACTAACTACGCGGGTTGATATTGGACTTTTATTTTCTAGTCGCCTCACTCGGAGCCCCCTGATGCAACCAAGGCTTAGCCGACGCATGAAGAATTATTTCTCCCGTCCGCAGCGCACAGGCGCTGGCGCGCTGTGGGCGTGCCTATTGATATTTGCAATGGGACCCGGCTGCGCGCTCATCGATGGGACCTCGGGCAATTCATCGCCTGAAGCCGACGCCGGCCCGGATACCTCCGAGCCCGACCTCATCGGCTCGGCATGCGCCGACGACGCGCAGTGCTCAGCCGCGTCGGGCCCGTGCAGCGTCGCGACCTGTGAGCAAGGACGATGTGCTCTCAGCCCCGCCACTGCGGGGACCGTGTGCCGCGAGTCCGCGGGTGGCTTATGCGACGAAGCCCAAACTTGTGACGGCAGCAGCCTTGACTGCCCGCCGCCGGTCGCAAGCGCGGCCTATTGCACGCTGCCGAGACCCATTCAATATTCCGGAGAGGGGCTGAACTTAAAGCTTGACCTGGTCGAGTTGGATGACAACGCCAACACCACCGCGCAGGTTCCCCCTCGTGCGAGCGTGAAACTTCGAATCAAAGGAAGTTGGTCGCCCACAGAACCAGGCGATGCACGAAACGCGCAGTTTTATGTGGGCATAGCCGACCAGACCTCGACCTGCCTCTCGTACGGCCCGACAGAAAACGAATTCGACGAAACGTGGGAATTCGACGCCCCATACGAAACCGGGACCTATGTCATCAACCTGCGCGCCCGCCGCGACCAGCGCTGTGATTTCACCAGGAGCGTCTCGGACGCGAGCTTTCGCGATAATTCGCTCGCCGTGTTGGTCGTCGCGGAGTCTGGGCCGCCGACCCTAGCCGACATGCCCCTGCGCGTGTCGCTGGATGCGCACAACCTGGTCTATAATCACATTAGCTTAGATGACACGGAAGCCCGGGTGGCCACGGTGTCACCGGGTGCCGAGGTCGCGTTGGAGGTTGAAACAAAATGGCGCCCCTATTGTATGGGTTGTTACGCGCAGGCGTATGTGGGCATGAACAATGTCTTCACCCAATGCCTTGGTAGCAACGACGTCTCGAGCGTCTCAAAGCAACACCGGACGACTTTTAACGCCCCGACGAAACCGGGCGTCTATATCATCAATTCGACCTCGACGGAGGTCTATACAACGGATTGCCCCGACGAACCGCAGGTCTTTCCGACCCACTTCGACTCGAATTCGGTGGGGACGTTGATCGTCAAACCAGCGCCTTGAACTCCACGACACCCAGGCTGAAGCCGCTGTCGATTATGCCACCTCGCATTGCTGCTGCACATCGCGCGCACGGTGCACAAATCGCCTGAAGCACCTATCCACCGCAAAGAAACGCCCCGCCCCACACAACGTGTGAGGCGGGGCGTTTGGGCCCGGCGCAAGCTTGTCGTCGCTCAGACCGCGATGACCGTCAGGTCGGGGTCCACCTGGCTTCTGAGCAGGTTCTCGATGCCCTTAAGCGTGCCGGCGATGGCCGACGGGCAGGTGCCGCAGGAGCCCTCGTAGCGAATCATCAGCTGCGTATCGATGAGCGCCTTGATCTGCAGGCCGCCGCCGTCGCCCTGCAAATACGGCATGATTTGCTCGGCGATGACCATCTCGATGGCCTCCATGCGCGGGTAGTCAAAGCCCCCTCGGCCAGCGGCACTCTTTTGGTGCCCTCCATATCGGTGATCCACGATGAACCTCAGCGCGCGTTGACGTCGCACATCTAGCAATCCAAACTTGGTTGCACAAAACAAAAACAACTCACACAAAGCCGGGGTTTCCAATCATGCGAAGCAATTCCATCAAGTTAGCGATACTGCTGCTATCCTTCTCAGCCGGCTGTAGCGCACCCCTCGCCTCCGATGAACCCGGCGCTTGGGAACTCAATACCAATCACTGCCCCGAAGGGGCGCTTGTCGACGTTGACCTGCCGGATGTCGATGTATTCGCCCAGCCCGTATGCCTGGTTAACCACCCCGCCGACGAGGTTCAAATCCAATGGTCTTCTGAATTACTACTTCGACCCGAATGCTCCACCGACATTTTCGAAGATCCCAGGGAGCTCGGGTATTATGGAAGAGTTGGCTTCATTACGGATAGGCGAATAACAAACGAAAATAACGATTGCACACCCGGATTTATGCAGTCATGTACAAATTTCAACATTTATATTCGCCTACCGAGGGTCTCGGAGATTTGGCATCGATTTGAGGTCCGTAGACCCAATGAAAGCTGTGACTATAGTCACGCGATTTATGAAAGTGAGTATTATTGGTTTTGGCGTTTTGAAATCGGAGGATATTTGGGGATCGCACATTTTCGATCAGATATCGGTAACGGATATCCGGACTCGGCTCTTCATCACATTGAAATATTCGACCAAACGTGTGGCCGCGTATCAAACGTCAAAAAGGAAGAAGTCATTCAACAATTTTCTGTTGTGGATATACTCTTTGAATCACTCCCATCAAAAAAAGCGCTCGCCTATCATTATCCCGAGCCAGAATTCCCGATTTATGGAGACGCCATGATTAATTTCTACACTCCACTTGTCACAGGATGTGTTATTTCAAACGAGGACAACTGGACACGGCAAAATCAATGAAAACAAAACACATTTTGTTCGCGCACATTCTCATTTTAGTTTTCATTTCTGTAAGTTATTCAAGTGGCTGTGCAAATGAAGAAAATACTCTATCAACAGGAATCGTCAGTCAAAAAGTGATTTTTGGAGACGACTATGAGGAGCGGGATCAACTTGTCGATCGGGCCGAAACGGAAATCAATTCGGATTCGAAAAGGGATAAATGGTGGCAACTGGCGACACTATCCAAAACCTCAGGAAACGTTCGTCTAAAATATAAATCAGGACCTCGGCTATTTGGTTCCGCAACATTAACGAGTGCAGGACTTCTATTTTCTGCCGACCACGTTATATATGACCAAACCCACTTACCAGCGTCAGAAGCCATAGAGGCTCAATATATTACTTTCGAGATGGATTGGTCGACTCCGGACTCTAACGGCGGATTAGCAGCACTGAAGAGCGACTGGTATATGTATCTTAGGCTTAAAGCGCTGGGGTTGGATGACTGGGCAATCTTTCGAAGGCAACCCTCATGATTGATCACATCTTTTTACCCCGCTGAAATCCCAACCGGTATCCCTTCTCGATTTCACGCATATGCTTCCATCCACGCCCCAGCACTAGCCAGCCCGGCGGACCGTTCTGTGGTAGGTGCCCCCCAAGCTCAGCGATGGTCCTCATCACGTCGGCGGCGGTCGGGTGAGCCCCAAGTTTTTTGGGCTTCAGGGCGCGCAGCACTTCGAGTTGCAGGGCATTAACAACAAGGCTCGGGTCGGCCTCGCCCATGGTGCGCCCGAGATGGCGCAGCACCAATAGGTGCCAGGCGACCACAGCTTTGGCGGAGAGCGCGGCGAGCAGTGTCGCGGCGCGTTTGTGTTGCAATTTGGTGTAGGCTGCGCCGGTTTTCAGGGCTTTGAAAAACTCCTCAATGACCCAGCGCGCGCGGTACCAATCGACGATTCGCCACACCTGCTCATCGGCCTCGATGGGCTGGTCGGTGACCAGAAGCCATCGCACCGGATCTTCATCTGCGGGCGGGTCAACCTCGAGAACTTCAACGACATTTACTTTGAGGCCTGCGGGCCCGTAGGCGGCCTTAATGCGGTCTGGGCGGCGAATCTCGACCTGCTTTGCGCGCACTTTAAGCTGCGCCATCCGCGCGCGGCGCACCGGGTGCCCCAGAGTCGCCTTGCGTTTGGGCCGCGGCGATAAAGTTGTCGTTCGTGCCTCATCTCGCCAGGCAACCTCATCGAGTTCATCGCTTAGCTTGCGAAAGTCGCAGCGCCTCGGACCGTCGCACACATTTCGATCCCAGGTCATCCGAATCACGAAGCTGTAGCCGGACATATCCATCGGAAAGAGTGTCAGATAATCGTCCGCCTCGCGGTCCATGACGTGGATGATTTTGGGGACATCTTCAAGGCGCGCCTCGCTCTGCTCGACCGCCTCCATCCAGCGGCGCTGCTCGTTGTCCATCACCCCGTCGATTTGCTCCCAAAATGCGCGTGTTTCGTCGTCTTCAAGCTCGGAGGCATGGACAAATGGGCGGCTTGCAACCAGACCGAACGGGGCACGAAATGGGCCATCCGAAATGGCCAAAGAGGCGTGCCAATAAAAGCCCTGGCGATTCGCGCTGAGCCTGCTGAGGTGCTCTCGCGCCGGCTCATCGTGGATGTCAAACGCGATCTCACAGGTGTCATGGAGCACCAACGCCGCCCCAAGATCTTCGGTGCGCCGACGTGCCGCGTCGAAGTGAGGTTCAAGCAACTTGAAGTGATCGACCGCCTCGTTTCGCATCAACCGATAATACGCCTCCAGACGCGCTAGATCCCCCCATTGCCTCCGGGATGCTCGCCTCGGGTTGGCGCCCGAGCGACTCCATGATCCGGGCGAACCTTTGACTGCGTCGCACGTCGCCCAAGGGGGCGTCTGCGACCTCTTCGGACAAGCTAATATCGGCGAGTATTTCGGTCACTTGCTGCATGGCGGTCCTTTCTAGAAAAGCAGATGATCCCGCCGGATTCGATCAAATTTGGCGTCCGCTGGCAAGTGGGGTTATGAGATGTGTATGATCATGAGAAGGCAACCCTATTATCAAAATCTATTTGAACAATGGCAATGGCAGGAAATTGAAAACTGGGAGGGCGATGACGAAGATATTGCCTTAATAAAAGTCAAACCCAAATTAATAGAAGAGCTTCGACAGCTGCCAAAATGGCAGATATTAGGGCCGGGCATGTTTTTTGACTTTAAACCGCCGGCTGTTCTGTCCGATGATTGGTTTGAAAAAGACGGTCATGCAATACAGATTCAGCATAATATACCCATAGGAAGTTCAAACCCTGACTTTCGCGTGCCGCTCGTGAGCTACGACGGCGTTTTTAGAAAATTTGTATCCGTCCCCCAACAACTCACCGCAATTGATGGAACGACACGCAATTATGTTTTGGAGTTTATCGCCAATACGGACGCGCGGGGCGGATCGAGCGGTTCAGCCCTATTCCTCGACGGCGGGCTCGACTCTAGCTGGCAAAATTGGGCGGGCATTTATAGCGGCTGTGGTGGTGTCTCCAATAGCTGCTCAGAAGTCATAGAGGTGCCTTTCGATTCACCCGATTATAACTCATTTTTCAATCGATTTGATCTCAAGCATCAGGATGCACGCAACAACGCGCAGGGAAATCATGGGGAGCCTTTTCGCTCCGGCACGGATGAATGTACCGAGGGGGACCCAGACTCTTGTTACGACGAATGCGTCGTATATTGCGCGAACCCTGAGCACGCGAACGAAACGCGATGCGAGAAATATCACTGCCACGACCCCGACGCCCCGATCTTTGACGACCATGACAGCAACCAAGAAGGTTGTGTCGGTTCAAATTGTGGCTCATCGCGGGATCCTAAAAAGGTTCGGCATCTAAGCTGCACAAACAACAAACTCGCCAAAACTGGCAACCCCGCACGTGTTCATGATGTCCAGGGGCTCGGTGTGATGGGAGCGCCACTACAAAAGAATCTCGCGAGCAAAACGGACACCGCCCTCGGCGGCTTTGGGATCATCTGTGGGCCTCATAGTCGGCGAGAGTGGTCGATGAATTGGGATTTCATCGGGGTGGAGCGCCGGGATCATCGACGCGACCTGCTCACACGTTTGACTTATATGTACGGGGATGACGATTTTTGGGATACCTATAAGAGTGAACCCCTGTCTTTCCTCAACACGAGCATGCGCTTAACCACCGAGGATAAACTCGAAGATGGAACCCCCGTCGACCGCATCGCCCCCATGCCATTTCAGATGTGTCCGCCCGGCTTTGTCATGCGTGGCCTTGAGGTCCAGGCAACCGGTTCCGGCCCTTCGGACTATATTGTAGGCGTCACCGCGCTGCGATGTGTTGATATTCGAAAACCAATCACTCCCAAATTCAATCCATGCTTAGACCCGGATCATGACGACTATAGAGAATATCCGTGCCGCGTACCGACGAGTCTCGAAAAGCTTAGCGCGACAACGCCCTATCGCGCTGGCATGACTGTGGATCCCGACCATTTTCAGTATGAATACGAAGACGCGACGCAACAAATCGGTCAAGCAAGGCCTGAGGGACCACTTACAACAATTCATTGCTCCACGGCAGGTGACGGGGTCGTTGGTTTTTATATCTCTAAAGATGCCTATGGCCCCACCCAATTTATCGAGCTTGAGTGCATGCCCTACCATTGAGCCAATACTACGGCTTGATGAGTATTGGTTCGCGAACACGAAAACGCCCCGCCTCACACAACGCGTGAAGCGGGGCGTTTGGGCCCGGCGCAAGCTTGTCGTCGCTCAGACCGCGATGACCGTCAGGTCGGGGTCCACCTGGCTTCTGAGCAGGTTCTCGATGCCCTTAAGCGTGCCGGCGATGGCCGACGGGCAGGTGCCGCAGGCGCCCTCGTAGCGAATCATCAGCTGCGTATCGATGAGCGCCTTGATCTGCAGGCCGCCGCCGTCGCCCTGCAAATACGGCATGATCTGCTCGTTGATGACCATCTCGATGGCCTCCATGCGCGGGTCATCAAACCCGGCCTCGGCGTCGTCGATGCCGCCGGCCTCCACGCCGCCGACCTCTTCGTCGATGGGGCGCGCGTCGTCGAGTGAGGCCGCCCGGATGGGGTCGGCGATATCGCGCATCAGTTGATGCCAGTCGGCGGTGCCATCCTGGGTCACCGACAGCCAGCGGTCGGCAAAAAAGACCGAAATTACGCTGTCGATGCGCATAATCGCCTCGGCCAGCGGCACCCCCTCGGTGCTCTCCATATCCGTGAAGGAGCGCGTGCGTCCGTTGAGCGTCAGCGCCTGGTCCAGGATGAACTTCATCGCGTTGGGGTTCGGCGTGTATTCAATCTCTTCAATCTTCATCTCGTACCTCCTTAGGGGGCGAAAATACGGTTCGTGTCGAATCGCATATTGCCAATGACGGCTCGAGCTTTCGCTCTATTTTATGGCCTTATGATTCGGCGAGCGGGTCCGCGTCGCCTTCGGTCGAGACGACCTCTTTGCCGCGCAGCGCGGCGCGCAGCGTGTGCCAGGGGAGCACCGCGCATTTGATGCGCTCGGGGCGCCCGGCGACCCCGAGAAAGACCTTCAGGTGCCCGAGCTCATTATCCTCGGCCTCCGGGTCGAGCTCACCGACGAGCATCTGCCGAAATTCATCGACCAACACCTCGGCATACTCGGCCTTTTTGCCCTTGACCCGGTGGGTCATCATGGACGCCGCAGACTTCGAGATCGCGCAGCCCGACCCGCTAAAACGGATATCCTCAATCGTGCCGTCTTCGCCCAGGAGCACGCTGATATCGTAGGAGTCGCCGCACAGCGGATTATCCCCGTGCGCGTGGTGACTGGCCCCCTCGAGCTCCCCGAAATTACGCGGGTTCTTATTATGGTCGAGGATCACCTCTTGATATAAACTTCGAAGGTCTGCCATCAGTGAAAAATCTCCTTTACGGTCGCCAGAGCGCTGATCAGCGCGTCGATATCTTGTCGATTATTATAAAATGAGAAGGACGCCCGCGCCGTGGCGGGCACCCCCAGGCGCGTCATCACCGGCTGCGCGCAGTGGTGTCCCGCGCGAATCGCCACGCCCTCGGTGTCCAAGATGGTGCCGATATCATGCGGGTGCACGCCCTCGACCTCAAATGAGATCACCGCGGCCTTGTGCGCGGCGGTGCCAAGGATGCGCACGCCGTCGAGCTCGGCGAATTTCGCCGTCGCGTACTCCAAAAGCTCATGCTCGCGCGCCGCGATGCGCTCGATGCCGATGCTCTCCAGATAATCGATCGCCGCCCCCAGCCCCACCACCGCCAGAATCGCGGGCGTGCCGGCCTCGAATTTATGCGGAATCGGCGCGTAGGTCGACTTCTCAAAGCTCACGCTGCGGATCATATCCCCACCGGCCAAAAACGGGTTCATGCGCTCAAGCAGCGCGCGCTTCCCGTAGAGCACGCCGACGCCGGTCGGGCCGCACATTTTATGGCCCGAGAAGGCGTAAAAATCGGCGTCCAAAGCCTGCACATCCACCTTCATATGCGGGGTCGCCTGGCAGCCGTCGACCATCACCAAGGTGTTGTTTTTGTGGGCCTTTTCGATGATCTCCGCGATCGGATTAATGGTACCAAGCGCGTTCGACACGTGGGTCACGGCGAGCAATTTGGTGCGCTCATTGAGCAACTTGTCGAGGGCGTCGACGATGAGCACGCCCTGGTCGGTCATGGGCAAAACGCGCAGGCGCGCGCCCTTCTCCTGACACAGAATCTGCCAGGGCACGATATTGGCGTGATGCTCCATCGCCGAGACGATGATCTCATCGCCCTCGCCCACGAATTTTCGCCCCCACGCGTACGCCACCAGGTTGATGCTCTCGGTGGCGCCGCGCGTGAAGATGCACTCGTCGGACTCGCCCGCGTTGATGAAGCGGCGCACCTTCTCGCGCGCCGCGTCAAACGCGTCGGTGGCCCGCTGGCTGAGCATATGCACGCCGCGGTGCACGTTCGAATGCTCGCCAGTCTGATACGCCATGAGCCGGTCGATGGCCGACTGAGGCATCTGGCTGGACGCGGCGTTGTCCAAATAGGCCAGCGGATGCGCCCCCACATTTTGATGCAGGACCGGAAATTGGGCGCGAATCTCCTCCCAACTCATCTTGGAGCGATCCACCGCGGGCTTGCTTTTTGACTCAGTCATGGCCACTTCCTAGTCGTTCTTCGACGTTCGCTGGGAAACCTGCTCTTCGAGCGCGTGCTTGAGCGATTCCACCGGGATAAACTCGATGACCTCGGCGGCAAACGCGTAGACCAGCAGGTCGCGGGCTTCGGCTTCGGACAGGCCGCGGCTCTTCAGATAGAAGAGCTGGTCCTCGTCGAGCTGACCGATGGTCGCGCCGTGGGTGCATTTGACGTCGTCGGCGAAAATCTCAAGCTGCGGCTTCGCGTTAACCTTGGCCTTGGGGGCCAGGAGCAGTGTGCGGTTGAGCTGATAGGCGTCGATGATCTGGGCCTGCGGGCGCACGAAGACTTTGCCGTTAAAGACCGCGTGGGCGTCGTCGTCGACGATCATCTTATGCAGCTGATGACTCTCGCCGTGGGGCTTGCGGTGGTCCATCGCGGTGTGGGTGTCCGAGACCTGCTTGCCGTCGATGAGCGCCAGCCCGTCGAAGGTGCAGTTGATCTGCTCGGCGTCGCCGTTTCCGTAGGCGTCGTAGCGCGAGAAGAGCGCGCCCAGCGAGATATTCTGCGAGTTATAGGTCGACCCGCGCGTCAGGTCGATGGCGGTGCGCGCGATATGATAGGCCGCGCGCCCGTCACGCTGCACGCGCGTGTGGTTCAAGGTCGAGCTCTCGCCCAGGCAGATCTCGCTGAGGACGTTATTAAAATACACGCCCTGGTGCGCGCCGACATAATCCTCGACGACCGTGGCCTTGCTGCCCTGGGCGACGACGATGAGGTTGCGCGGGTGCGCCGCGAACGGCTGCGCCGACTCGCTCGACAGATAGAGCAGCTGAATCACGCCCTCGACCGAGGTCTCTTTATCGACGACCAAATACGCGCCGTCGGCGTAGCCGGCGCCGTTGAGGTTGGCGAAATAGTCGTCCTCATAATAATGCGCGACGTTGCCGAGCTTCTCGGCGACCTCGGCCGGCAGCTCGCCGCCCTGGCTGAGCGTACCGCCCTGCACGCCCTTCTGGGTGCTGAGCACGGATACGTCCGAGAACTCCGGCGCGTATTGCCCGTTCACGAAGACCAGGCGCTGGCCTTCGGCCTCGGGGATCGCGTATTCGGCGACCGTCTCGGCGGTGATCTTCGCCTCGACCTGGTGGGCCGGCACAAAGTCGATATTGGTCAGCGGCTTCAGCCGCACGTAGCGCCAATCCTCGTCTTTTACGCTCGGAAGTCTGAGTTGAGTGAGCCGATCCGTCGCCTGCTGCTTGAACGCAGCCTGCGCGGCATCGGCCGAGCTCACCGCGTCCGCGCCAAGCACGGCGTCGGCGAAGGCCCTGGAAATATTATCTTTTTCAATGACTGACATAATTTTACCTATCGCCCGAGGGAGGTGGATTTAGCTGGCTTTGGACTCGTTGATAATCCAATCGTAGCCGCGCTCCTCAAGCTCAAGGGCGAGCTCTTTGGTGCCGGATTTCACGATCTGACCGTTCACCATGACGTGGACGAAGTCGGGCGTGATATAGTTGAGCAGGCGCTGATAGTGGGTGACCAGGACAACGGCGTTGTCCTCGCGGTGCAGCGTGTTGATGCCGTTGGCGACGGTGCGAAGCGCGTCGATATCCAGGCCGGAGTCGGTCTCGTCGAGCAGCGCAAGCGACGGGTCAAGCACCGCCATCTGCAGGATTTCGTTACGCTTTTTCTCACCACCCGAGAAGCCAACGTTGACGCTACGGTCGAGCTTAGCGGCCGGCATATCGACCACTTTGAGCTTCTCACGCACGAAATCGTCGAACTCCAGCGGGTCCATGCGCTCGCCGCCGCGGGCTTCGACCACCGAGTTATAGGACTGGCGAAGGAACGCCGAGTTGGTCACGCCCGGGACCTCGACCGGGTATTGGAACGCCAGGAAGATGCCCTGACGCGCGCGGTCTTCGGGCTCTTCTTCGACGATCGACTCGCCCTTATAGAGGATATCGCCCTTGGTCACGGTATAGGCCGGGTGCCCGGCGAGCACCTTGGCGAAGGTTGACTTGCCGCTGCCGTTGGGTCCCATGATGGCGTGGATCTCGCCCGGATTCACCGTGAAATTGATTCCCTTTAGGATGCGAACGCCTTCAACGCTAGCGTGTAGATTTTTGACTTCCAACATAATATGAACCCCTTGAAAAGGTTGAAATTTTCTAAGTTTATAAAGTTTCGAGGACCTGGGCGGATTAACCGACGCTGCCTTCCAATTTGAGCCCGAGCAGCGCCCGCGCCTCAACGGCAAATTCCAGCGGCAATTCGTGGAAGACCTCTTTGCAGAAGCCGTTGATGATCATCGAGATGGCGTCTTCTTCGTCGATGCCGCGCTGCTTGAAATAAAAGAGCTGCTCTTCGCCGATGCGCGAGGTGCTGGCCTCATGCTCGATCTGAGCGGTCGGGTTCTGGATGTCCAGATACGGGAAGGTATGCGCGCCGCACTGGTCACCGATGAGCATCGAGTCGCACTCCGAATAGTTGCGCGCGTTGTCGGCGCTCGGGGTCACTTTGACCTGACCGCGGTAGCTATTGTGCGAGTGGCCGGCCGAGATACCCTTGGAGATGATCTTGCTGCGGGTATTCTTGCCGATGTGGATCATCTTCGTGCCGGTGTCGGCCTGCTGCAGGTTATTGGTCAGCGCGACCGAGTAGAATTCGCCGACCGAGTTATCCCCGCGCAAAATGCAGCTCGGGTATTTCCAGGTGATCGCCGAGCCGGTCTCGACCTGAGTCCACGAAATCGTGGAGCTCTCGCCGGCGCAAAGCCCGCGCTTGGTCACGAAGTTAAAGATGCCGCCCACGCCTTCTTCGTCGCCCGCGTACCAGTTCTGGACCGTGGAGTATTTGATGGAGGCGCGGTCATGCGCGACCAGCTCGACCACGGCAGCGTGGAGCTGATTCTCGTCGTATTGCGGCGCGGTGCAGCCCTCCAAATAGCTCACGGTGGCGTCATCTTCGCAGATGATCAGCGTGCGCTCGAATTGGCCGGTGTGCTGGGCGTTCATGCGGAAATAGGTCGACAGGTCCATCGGGCATTTCACGCCCTTGGGCACGTAGACGAACGTGCCGTCGGAGAAGACCGCCGCGTTGAGCGCCGCGTAGAAGTTGTCGGTATAGGGGACCACGGTGCCCAGATATTTCTCGACGATCTCGGGGTGCGAGTGGACCGCCTCGGAGATCGAGGCGAAAATAACGCCCGCTTCTTTGAGCTCTTCCTGAAAGGTCGTGACCACCGAGACGCTATCAAAAACCGCGTCGACCGCGACGTTTTGGAACATCTTCTGCTCGTTGATCGGCACGCCGAGCTTCTCGTAGATCTCGAGGATCTTCGGGTCGACCTCGTCGAGGCTGGCCTTCTTCTTGGGCATCTTCTTGGGCGCCGAATAGAAGATGATCTCATCGAAGTTGGGCTTTTTATAGGTGACGTTTGCCCATTCGGGCTCCTCAAGCGTCAACCAGTGCCGATAGGCCTTGAGGCGAAACTCGAGCAAGAATTCCGGCTCACCCTTGCGCGCAGAGATCGCGCGGACCACATCCTCATCAAGCCCGGGCGGCAGCTCGTCCACCTCGATATCTGCGGAAAACCCGAACTCGTAGGGTTTATCCATGATCGACTTAATCTCTCTCTTCTCAGATGCTTCTGCACTCATATTGGGCCTCATTGGGTCGTGCTATAAAATCGACTTCACTGGTCAAAATCACGAAGGAAACGCGTCCAACTGGACCCGCTAACTCGGAATATCGACGAATGAAATGGTGGAATCCTCTTTTGTATCTAAATCGGCAGGGTCCAAATTCGACAGGTGGTCGCGCACCGCTTTTTCGTTCTGGGTGAGCAGGCTCAGCGGCAACCGGTCCATCGTCGACATCACATACTCGGAGATATGCGACCAGACCGGGCGGATCGTGCAATCACAGGCGTGGCGGCAGATCTGCAGCTCGCCGGTATGACGCCCGCATAGTTCCTCAACCTCAAGAAAGCCACCAAGAACACGCATCACGTCGCCCACCGAGACCTCTTCGGCCGGGCGCGCGGCGTAGTAGCCGCCGTGGGCGCCGCGCTTGGAGTCGACCAACCCGCCCTGGGACAGGATGCGCAGCATCTTCTGGGTATGCGGCAAGCTCAGCCCTTCCAACTCGGCGATGGTCTGGGCAGAAATCGGCGCATCCTCCGTGGCGGTCGCCACGCGCAATAGACAGCGCAGGCCATACTCTTCAGTTGCGGTAATCTTCATCCTTAAACCTCATCGTGGACCGACCTTGGACCAACCTCGCTGCGGCGTTTAGCATACTATTTTGTAGACTTTCAAGTAGCCCGTGGGCAATATCATACCTTTTTGTACAATTTCAACTTCGCCGCCCCGCTGGCTTAACCAACCAGACGCCCTTATTCTTCCCCTAAACCCACTTATTTCGCCCATCCAGCGCGGATTATCGGACTAAATCAGCCAAACGACGTGTTCGAGGCGAGCCAAGATTTAATTGCTTCTCTGCGCCGAAATATTATAGATGGGTCGCACGAGTGGAGCCCTAAAAATTCCTTTTAAGATCAATGTGACGACCATGAGTAAATTGCCACCCTCTTCTTCCTGGGACAAATTGAGCGTGTCCGAGCTCGAGGACGCCGTCGCCCACCACAATCGACTCTATTGGGTGGAGAATAACGCCGAGATCAGCGACCCCGAATTCGATCGCCTGGTCGAGGCGCTGCGCCAAAAATCCCCGGACAGCCCGATCCTCACCGCGATCGGCCCGGCCGGCGCGGGGCTCGAAGAGGCGGCGGTCCAGGCCGACGCACTCCACGACGCCCACCAGGTGCTGCATAACCCGCCGATGCTCTCGCTGGACAAATGCTACGACGAAGAGACGCTGCTCAAGTGGTTCGATAAGTTCGAGGGCGACGTGCTGGTCAGCCCCAAGGTCGACGGCGTGGCCATGTGCGTGCGCTACGGCGCCAACGGCGAATTGCTGCTCGCCGCGACCCGCGGCAGCGGGCGCGTCGGGGAACTCATCACCGAGAACGCCAAGCAGGTTGGCGGGGTGCCCCATAAGGTCGACGCCGCGGGCATCGAGGTGCGCGGCGAGGCCTATATGCCGCTGTCGGTCTTCCGCGCCGACTTCGCGGCCGACTACGCCAACCCGCGAAACCTCACCGCAGGTGCGCTCAAGCTCAAGGACGCCCAGGCCGCCAAGGCCTATGGCATCCGCTTTTTTGCCTATGATGTGCTCGGCGTTGAATTCGACACCGAGCTTGAGAAGATGCGCTGGCTCGCCGAGCTCGGGTTCGACCCGGTCGGCTCTACCATCGTGTCCAAAGACGAATTGCAGCAGAATTTCGAGCGCATCGACGCCTCTCAGGCGCACGCAGACTTCCAGATGGACGGCGTCGTCTACCGGGCCAACCTGCGCGAAGAGCAACTTCGCCTGGGCTATACCGGCCACCACCCGCGCTATTCGATCGCCTATAAATTCCAGGGCGACTTCGGCGAGAGCACGCTGCGCGAGGTTCATTGGAATGTGTCGCGCACCGGCGCGATCAACCCGGTCGGCATCGTCGACCCGGTGACGCTCTCGGGCGCAGTGGTCACCCGGGCGAGCCTGCATAACCTGGCGATCATGGAGACCTTGGGCGGCGAGCAAGGGTTGACCCTGAATTCGCGCGTGCTGATGACCCGGCGAGGCGGCGTGATCCCGCATCTGGAGAAGATCATTGAAGCCGGTGAGCAGCCGGTGACCATCCCGACGGAATGCCCGGGATGCGGCGCCCCGACCTATCGCGAGGCCGACGTCCTCTGCGCCGACCATCTGCCAGGATGCCGCGCCGAGCGCGTGCGCCAGCTCGAGCATTTCGCCAGCCATATGGAGATCAAGGGCCTGGGGCCGAAGCTGCTCGAACAGCTCTATGATAGCGGGTTGGTCAGCGACCCGAGTGACTTCTACACGCTCACCCGCGAGGAGCTAACCAGCCTGGAGCGCGTCGGCACCAAGACCGCCGACACCCTGCTCGAGCGCATCGACCAACGCCGGCGCGTGCGCGCTGAGCATTTTCTGCGCGCCCTCGGGATCAACGAACTCGGCCGCCACGTCTCCGAGTTATTGGTCGAGACCTACCCCTCCCTCGACGCGATCCTCGCGGTGCCCGTCGAGGAATTGGTCGCCATCCCAACGATCGGTGAGGTCATCGCCGAGCACGTCACCAAGGGCTTGGCGCAAAAAGCGGAGCTTATCGAATCGCTGCGCTCCAAGATCGAATTGGTCTTCCCCGAGCCCAAGTCCGAATCAGATGCCGATGCGCCCAGCGACTCGCCGGTCGCCGGACGCTCGTTTCTCTTCACCGGCACCCTGGAGTCAATGACGCGCTCGGAGGCGCAAAAGCGAGTGCGCGCGCTCAGCGGTGACACGCCCTCTTCGGTGCTCAAATCATTGGACTATCTGGTCATCGGCGACGCCGATTACGAGAAATTCGAGGGCGGCTGGCGCAGCGGAAAACTAAAGAAGGCCGAGCGCTATAATAGCGAGGGCAGCGCCATCTCGATCATCAAAGAAACCGATTTCTTAGCCTTAGTCGACGCGGCCGACGCGTAAGCTGGCGCGCTGATTCTTTAGGATATGGCGGCAAATCGTCGAGCACCAAAGCGTTGCCGAACTTTTGAGATTTTCATCTTGCACCGGCATTAAATTATGGTACGCTTCGGCCTGTTCTGAATATTAAATTTGCGCATTTCCAATTTAATTGGCGCCCCTAACTTCTTCACGATGCGGGGTTCGTCGTTAAAAGAATAAAAAGCGCGCCGGTCAAAATACGGCGAGCGGTCACCCTGAGGCGATATCAACTTTGCGGCTTCAGCAATAACGTTAAGAAAAGAGCATTAAACCTATATGGCTAGCAACGCACCAGAACGCACCTTTTTGGTCGTCGATGATGAGCCCGATATCCTCGACGCCATCGAACGACTCTTCCGAAAGGAATACCGAGTCCTCACCGCCAACTCGGCGGCTGAGGCGCTTGAAATCGTCCAGCGTGAGTCGATTCAGGTCGTCATGAGCGACCAACGCATGCCCAGCATGTCGGGCATCGAGCTGCTCGAAGAGTTGCACAAGACCCACCCTGATATCGTGCGCGTCCTCTTCACCGGCTATAGCAATATCGACCACGTGATCGACGCGATTAATCAGGGCCACGTCTATCGCTATATCAGTAAGCCGTGGAAGCCGGCGGAGTTGCGCCTCTTCGTCGCTCAGGCCTTCGATTATTATGTCGACCGCCAGGAGCGCCGCTCGCTGATCAAGCAGCTGCAGAGCGCCAACGAGCGCATGGAAAAGCAGCTCAACTTGCTCAGCATCGCCAACGAGGAGCTGAAGACCCTCGACCGCGTCAAGAATGTCTTCATGGAGGTCGTCAGCCACGAGCTTAACACCCCCATCGCGATCATTCTGGGTTATGTGTTTTTGCTCAAAAAGGAGCTCGACGGGGCGCGTGGCGACCTGACGGGCAAGGCGATCGAGGGGATCGATACCAGCGCGATGCGCCTTAAAAACATCTCCAACCGCATCTTCAAGATGCTGGCCGACGAGGGCCCAACCTCCACCCTCAACCTGGAATGGGTGACCCTCAAAGACCTCGCCGACGAATTACACACGCAGATTTCGCCGTTTTTGCAAAAGCGTCATCAGACCTTCAAGGTGACGCTGCCCTCGGAGCCCGCCCAGATCCACGCGGACCCCGAAAAGCTCAGCGATATCTTCCTGAATTTGTTAATGAACGCGATTAAATTCTCGCGCGATGGCCAGACCATCACCCTGTCGGTCGAGGCCGCCACGGATGAGCCCGAGACCTACGTTTTTTCGGTCCAAGACCAGGGCATCGGCATCTCGGACGAAGACGTCTCCCAGATTTTCAACTCGTTTTTCAGCACCTTCGAGTCAAAGCACCACTCGTCGGGCAGCTTCGAATTCGGCAAGCGCGGCATCGGGCTGGGGCTGTCGGTGGCGCGCCGCTTTGCGGAGATGCACGCCGGCAGCATTCACGTCGAGAGCGTCGAAGGCGAAGGGTCACGCTTTGTCGTGCGCCTGCCGCGCGACCCCGAGCAAATCCACGGGCTGGTCAACGACCTCGCCCTGGACACCCCAAAGGTTCTGAGCTGAGCCACAGCCCCGGCGCAACCCATCGGTCGCGCCGAATCTGTGGCCTCTCATCCACCGATCAAATCCCCCCTCAGCAGAAGAGCTTCTCAATCTGAGCGCGCACCGCCGGGTAGTCGCGGATCAGCTCAAGCGCCATCTGCGCGTGGCCGTGGGCGTAGCCGTTGCCGATGAGCAGGTCGACGTCCTTGCCAACCCCCTCACACCCCAGCGCCGCCTTCGAGAAGTCGGTCGCCATATTGAAGAAATAGACCCGACCGCGATCCTTGCACGCAAGAATCGCCGACATCTCGGTGTCGGCCACATTGCAGGTGTTGATCACCACGTCGAAGAGGCCGCCGTCGATCATCTCAGAGACCTGCTCGAGGACCTGGGCGGGATTCTTCGCGTTTCCGGTGCGGAAATCGTTGATGATGCCCTCTTCTTTCATGACGCTGAGGTTCCCATCGCGCAGGTCATACCCGCAGATGACGCCGTCGGGCCCCATCGCGTCGCGAGCCGCCGCGGCGCAGATCATGCCGGATTTCCCCATCCCGAGGACCAACATCCGCGAGGCGCCTTCGGCCAGGCGAACGGTCTGAGCCGGCGCTCCACACACGTCGAGCACCGAGAGCGCCAGGCGCGCCGACATATCGTCGGGCATGCGCACGATCGGCGAGCTGGGCCACAAGAAGGCAGTGGCCGTGACGTCGGCCTGGTCGGCGTCGAGGTAGACCTTGTCGACGCTCTCAAGCAGCAGCGGCGTCAGGGTCAGGCTCACCAGAGAGGCGATGCGGTCGCCGACCTTAAGCCCCTCGGGGCCCTTATAATTCGGGCCGAGCCCGCGCACCGTGCCGATGAACATTCCGCCACTGCCGGTGACCGGATTTTGCATCTTCCCGCGCTGGGCGACGATCTCCTCGATGCGCGCGGCGACCTTGGCCTCATCGCGGCCAACCTCGCCCATGATCTGGTGGAAGCTCGCCGAGTCGATATTGAGCGTCTCCACCTCGACCACGATCTCGTTATCGTAGGCCGGCGCGCTATTATCGAGCTTCAGCGAGCTCTGCGGCAGCACACCCTGCGGCTCGATGACCCGATGCAACCCGTATAAATGCCCACCTTTTTTAAATTCCATGCGCTTGTCTCTCACGAAGTTATTAAATTATTTCAAACCTAATTTTGCCATCACCGATTGCAGGTCCTGCCAGGTCGTGCGCTTCATATCGACCTGCTGGCGCCCCTGTGAGGCGACCAATTCACGCGGATGATAGGTCGGCATCAAGGGCGTTCCGCGCCAGGTCTGCCATTGGCCACGCGCCGGCTTAATCGAGGGATCTACCAAGCTCATGACCTTGGTCGCGAAGCCGCCCAGGGCGACGATGACCTCGGGTTCAATCACGCCGAGCTGCTTAAATAAGAAGGGCTGACATTCCTTAACCTCGTCGAGCTGTCCCGGGCGGTCGCCGGGCGGGCGGCACTTAAGCACGGTGCATAGATAAACGTCGTCGAGGCTTAAGCCCATCGCCTTGACCATCTTCGCCAGCAATTCGTCCGGCGTGCCGGCGACGCTGGACTGGGCAAATGGCGAGCCCGCCTGGTCATCGGAGGCGCTCGGCGCATCGGCCACAAAGACCAGACGCGCGTCGGGGTTCCCCGCGCCAAAGACGATCGACTTTCGCCCCTCGCAGAGCCCGCAGCGTCGACAATCGCCCATATAATTCTGCAAAAACGCGAGCTTCTCGGGCTTCGACATCTTCGCTGGATCTTTGCGGAGCGCGGGCGCGGGTTTGGGCGGCGCAGGCTGCGACGGCGGCGCGTCGTAGAACATCGCCGGGTCATAATCCGACGGCATCTCCAGCTCGCTCTCATCGCCGTCCATCAAATAAATATCATCTTCGTCAGCGGACATATTCTGTGGCTCACTCTGAGAGGGATTAGGCGCCGATTGCGCCGGCGCGGCGCGCTGAGGCGTGGGTCGCGAGGGCGCGGCGCGCTCGGGCGTAGGTGCCGAAGTTTGGGTCGGCGCAGATGCTTCGGGCGCCGCAGCGTGGCCCTGAAAACGCTTGGCCGGCCGGCTTCCGAGGGTCTTCCACGGCGTCGCGGTCGAGGAGCCGAGAATATCCGGGGCGGGTTGAGCCGCCGAGGGTTCTTTCTTGGCAAAACGGCTGGTGGGGACCGGGCTGCCGGTGCTGCGCTCGCCCTGCTCGGGGGGCGACGGGGCAGAGGTCGGCGCGTCTGGCGCCGCCGGCGCACGCGGCGGGGCCGCCGGCGGCGCATAAGACGGAGGCTGCGTCGGCGCGCTGGCCTGCGGACCACGAAGCCCCGCCTTGAGCTTGTCGAGCTTCGCCTGCTCCCGCGCTTTTTGGGTCGCCTCGAACGCCGCGCGCTCGGCCGGCGGCGCCGGCACGCTCCCGATCGCGCCGTTCGCCCGCTGCCACTTCAAATATTGCTTAAGCGTGCGAGTGACGCGGTGAAGCTCACCGCGCGCGCTGATCGAGCTGATATTGAGATCTTCGGTCATGATTTTTCCACTGCAAGCTTCGACGGTGCGCCCGCCAGATTCGCCGCGACCCGCCAGATATCGACGGCCAATTCTTCTTTGGTAGCCGGGCCGACATCAAGGGCGTCTTCGGCCGAAATAATCGTCACCTTCGAGGACTCCGCCCCAAAGGCCGACGCCGCCCCGCCGATCTGATTGGCGACGATCATATGCGCGCCCTTTCGCAGACGCTTGGCTGTAGCGCGCTCAACCACATCGTGAGACTCCGCCGCGAAGCCGATCAAAAACGGTCCGCCAGGCTCCTGCGAGCCCTTGGCCAACGCTCCGTAGAGCCCGCCAAGTTCGGCGAGTATATCGGGATTCTGGGCTAATTCGAGGGTCAGATTCAGCGAGGATTTTGCGCGCTTTTGGGCCGACGCCTCGGCCGGCCGGATATCCGCGACGGCCGCGCACATGCATACAAAATCAGCGCCGGGCGCCTCGGCGAGCACCGCTTGATGCATCTGCAGGGCGCTGGTGACCTGAACGGCGCGCACACCCGGTGGGACCGACAAAGCGGTCGGGCCGCTCACCAGCGTAACTTTGGCCCCCGCAACCCAGGCCGCGCGCGCCAGGGCATAGCCCATGCGCCCGCTCGACGGGTTCGAGATAAAGCGGGCCGGGTCGATATATTCGCGCGTCGGCCCCGCGCTGATCACCACGGACTTTCCGGCCAATATTTGCGGCGCGACCGCACGATCTAAATATTGCAGCAGCACCGGCGCGTCGGGCAAACGCCCTGGCCCAACCTCCTTGCACGCAAGCTCGCCGGAGTCCGGCGTGATCACCTGATAGCCGGCGGTGTCGCGCAAGATGTCGAGATTTCGCTGCACCAGGGGGTGAAACCACATCTGGGTATTCATCGACGGCGCGAGCACCAGGGGCGCGCGGGTCGCCAGAATCACCGTGCTCAAAAGATCGTCGGCCAGCCCGCCGGCCAACCGGCCGATGAGATTCGCGGTCGCCGGCGCCACCAGGACAACATCGGCCCAGCGCGCCAGGTCGATATGCCCGATCTCACTCTCGTAGGTGGCGTCGAAGATCTCGGTGCCCACCGGGTTCTCGGACAAGACCTGTAGCGTCAGCGGGCGCACAAATTCCTGGGCCCCGCGGGTCATGATGACGCGCACCGAGTCGCCGCGCTTTCGCAACGCCCGCACGATCTCACAGGCCTTATAGGCCGCGATTCCCCCGCCAACTCCCAACAAAATATTCATGCCGACAACTCCAAAAACTCCAAGAGCGTATGCAGCAGCAACCCGGTCGCGCCCCAGATAATATGCCCTTCAAAATCGTAGAAATGAAGAGGGTACGCTCGCCCATGATATTCGCGACTTTCGATGCGATGGCGGGCCGGGTCGCGAAGCGCCGACAGCGGCGCCTCAAAGATGGAATGAATCTCACCAGGGTCAGCGATGAGCTCCCGGCTCGCGTCAAACTCGGCGACAAAGGCGGTAATCTCAAACCCGGAGTACGTCGGCAAACTCGCCAACGCCCCGTAAACTTGAACGCATTTGGGCGCGAGCCCCACCTCTTCGTGGGTCTCGCGCAGCGCCGTCTGGAGCAACGTCGCGTCTTCCTCCTCTCGGCGCCCTCCCGGAAAACTGATCTCGCCGGCGTGATTGCGAAGATGCTTGGAGCGCTCCGTAAAGAGCACATAAAGCTCGCCGTCGCGCTCGCAAAGCGGCACCAGCACCGCGGACTGCCAAAAGATTTTCTCCTCCGAATCGCGATCAACCCGCCAGCGTCGCAGCGGCTCTTCGTTCAGCCGCTGCAACCTCTGGCGAATCAATTCGGGATTTAGATCGATCTTTGGCATCGCGCTCAAGCAACCATCATAAGCTCATGAATGAATCACCGACCGATGATCGCGCGGAAGACGCTGCGGCCATCTTCATCGCGGTCGAACTCGACATCCACGATATCCAGCGACAATTTACGGATTCTGCCGCGCGGCAGACGCACATGGGCGTACTCACCGTCGTCGATCTTGATGACCCGGCAGCGCCCAAGCTTCGGATGCTCCAGGATATCACCGGCCTGAATCGCCGGCTCTTCAAGGTCGACATCGGCGTAGAGGTCGGTCGCGCTGGGGCGCTTGGCCCCGGCTCCCGGGGCGCTCGAGCGCTCCGGAGCTGCCGTTTCGGCGACCGCGTCCTTCCAGGACAATCCCTTGCCGGCGATGGGCGCGGGCGTGGCCTCGGGTTGCGTCACCGGCTCGGGCGCGGCCTGGGGCGCTGGCTTGTGCGCGACCTTTTGCGGCGCGGGGGCGGCCGGCGCAACGTCGCGCGCTGGCGCCGCCGCGGGTGCCACCGGCGCTGCGGGCGCGGGCAACTCGACGCGCGTAATCGAGCGCATCTTCAGCCGCCCGGTCTCCGGGTCCAGCTTTCGCTCGATCGCCAGGTCCTCAAAAATATCCAGCACGAACTCGCAGGAGATCGCCTTGGCCGAGCGCAACTGCCCCGACACAAATTGCGCCCCAGCCGGCCCTTCGACGCTGAGCAGGCATTCAAGGCGGGGCACCACGGCGTCGCCTAATTTCGAAATATTGCCCTGCAACGAGATTAACTCAAAGCAACCCTCGGCGCTCAACGTCGCCTTATAGGTTGCGCTCACCGGGTCAAAGCGTGCCAACTCTACCTGGGAAAAAGAGCCAATCGCCTCGATCCGCCCAGCGCCCACATCATGCTCTTGGCATAGCTTGGTGATCGCGCTGACAAACTCTTCGCCTTCTTCGATGCGCCCGACCAGCCGGCGCGTTCGTGTCGTTTCCTGAAAAATCAAAGTCTTATCGGGGGGTTGATGTGGAAGTGAAAAACTCGGCGATGTGATGCTCGGTTCCTATCGGGCTTTGGGGCTAATTTTCAAGCCCTCGCGCCCGCGCTCGACAAGCAAATCGCGTCCGCGGCAAACTTGCACACAACACGGCAGATCGGCAACTTCCATCTCGAAAAGTTGTTCCCCGCTGCCACGAAACGCCGATGCGCTGACTTCCACCGACTATAAACCCGTTTGAGAGCGCGGCGAGCGATCGCGGGGCGTGGGCCGCAAACGATCCCGGTAAATCACATCGTCGCACTTGCTTAATGGATGCGTATTGACCTATGCAGCGGGAAGAAACAGCCGGGGCCGCGCGTTTGTCCCCAAAGCCCTCTTTATGAGAGCATTTGGCCGGCCGGGCGCCCCGGGCGCACGCGCACAATTGGAGCGCGAACACGTAGACATTTTGTAATCTGACAAGTGAATAGCAAGGCGAGTGAAGGGATGACGGACAAAACCGACAGCAAAGAAGATATCGAAACCACGCAAAAGACCTATCGAATCGTCTGCACATTGTGTGGCAATAAATCAAAGGTCCCTTTTCGCCCCAAGCCCGACCAGGATGTATTCTGCGGCATGTGCTTTAAGTTTAAGCGCGAGGGGGTTCAGAAGGGGCGTGAGTCCAAGGCGCCGCGCGTCAAGCACGGCACGCGCGTGATGCTGCCGATTCAATGCGCGCTATGCGGCAAAAACGAAACCCTGGACTATGTCCCCAAAGGCATCCCCTTGCAGGATATTTTATGCTCGGGTTGCGTGCGCGCGACCCACGGCGAGGAGTCTCGCTGGGCCGAGATCAGCGAGAAAAAGGTCGCCGAGAGCCAGGCCGAATGGAGCTTTAGTTGCTGCGATTGCGGCCGCGAGGACTACCTGAAATTCGAGCCCAAGCCGCACGAAGAATACCGATGCGGCCGCTGCTTTAAGGAGCAGGAAATCCCGAGTCCCGAGCGCCTTGCAGGCCGTGAAAAGGTCGGCCCAGCCGTGTTTATCCGCAAGAGCCGCGAGAAAAAATAATCACCCACCATTTATGAGGGAGCCTTAAGACACGTGGACCCAACGACAATGCTGGACTGGCAAATCGTCCAGAATATCTTGATTTCATTGGCGTTGGGCGCGGTGGTCGGCCTGGAGCGCCAGAGCCACCGGGTGGAGGGGAGTTCGCGCTCCTCCACCGGCGTGCGCACCTTTGCGCTGGCGAGCCTGTTGGGAACCGTCTCGGCGGTCGCGTCCTCCAACGGGTTCCCCGGACTCATCTATCTGACCGGGGGCGGCTATTTTCTGATGATCTTAGCCTACCTCTTCTTCCAATTTCGCGAGCACGACGGCATCCCCGGCATCACCACCGAGGTCGCCGCGCTCATCGTCTTCGTGCTCGGCGCGCTGGTTCCCTCGAACCCGATGCTGGCCGCCGCGCTCGGCGTCATCGTCGCGGCGATCCTCTCGATTAAAACCTATACCCACGGGGCGGTCGAAAAGCTGAGCCAGGTCGAGATCCTGGCGACCATGAAGTTTCTGCTCGTCCTGGTCGTCTTGCTGCCGATGCTTCCTGACCGGGCGATGGGGCCGGATAATATCTATAACCCGCGCGAATTGGGCTACCTGGTGGTGCTCATTAGCGCGATCAGCTTCGCGGGTTATTTTGCCATTCGCTTTATGGGCAAACGCCAGGGCATCGCGCTGACCGGTGCGCTCGGCGGGCTCGCCTCGAGCACCGCGGTTACCCTGTCGATGGCCGGGCGCGTCAAAGCCGCCGACGATAACCCCGAGGTCCGGGTCCCCGCCATTTTTGCCATCGTCATCGCCAACGCCATCACCCCGATTCGCCTGCTGCTGGCGGTCGCGGTGGTCAACCTCTCGGTGGCCAGCGCCCTGGTGCTCCCGCTGCTGGCGATCTGCGCCCCGAGCGTCATCATCGCCGCGATCGTCTGGCCCAGAATGAGCCGCGCCGCCTCCGAGGAGGCGAGCCAATCTGACGGTTCGCTGCAGAAAACTCCGGAGTCCGCCCGCGAAGATGACCCCGAGGCGCGCCGCGAGGATGAGACCTCCGAGAGCCTCGGGATCACGAACCCCTTCCGGCTGGTGCCGGCCATTAAATTCGGCTTGGTGTTTATCCTCATCATCGGCGTCGTCCACCTCGCCCGCACCTTCTTCGGGCAGTCGGGTACCTATATCGCCTCGTTTATCAGTGGGTTCACCGGCGTCAACGCGATCAGCATCGCCCTGGCGCGCATGCAGGAGAGCGGCGAGGCGACGATGCTCATCGTGAACCGCGCGATCATCCTGGCGGTCCTGGCCAACGCGCTGGCCAAGATCACGATGTGCGCGACGCTGGGCTCCAAAAAGCTCGGCCTGCACGTCGCCCTCGCCCTGCTCCCGACCTTCATCATCGGCGCCATCGTCTTCGCGCTGCTGGGCTGACTTCCGACGCTCACGCCCCCCCGCCGCCGCCGCCGCCTCGCTGTCGGCGCGCAGATTCCATTCGCGCGCCTGCGCATTCTGCGCTACATTCATCCCCACGAACCCCCTCTTGCAACTTATATATCCCTCGATCCAGGCATCACCATGGGTGAGCAGAATATCAAGGAAGGAAAAGGCGAGGACGACCGCCGCCACTTCATGCGCCACGTGCTGCGCGACCTGCGCGCGCTCGAGCAGATGCTCAAGGACGGGGTCTTTGAGACCGGCATCCGGCGCATCGGCGCCGAGCAGGAGATGTTCCTGGTGGACGATAAATTTCGGGCCGCCACCTGCTCGCCGCAGGTCCTGGCGGAGCTAAACGACCCGCAATTCACCACGGAGCTTGGGCTCTTCAATATCGAGTTCAACGCGCTGCCCGCGGAGTTCGGGGGGCGTTGCCTGCGCGACCTCGACGCGCAGATTACCCAGGCGGTGCGGCGCTCGCGCGCGGCGGCGCAACTCCACGGGGCAGACGTCGCGCTGGTGGGGATCTTGCCGACGATGAAGAAGTCGGACCTCGGGCTTGAAAATATGACCCCGCAGCCGCGCTACCGGGCGCTGAACGACTCGATGACGGCGCTGCGCGGCAAGGCCTACGACTTCCATATCAAGGGGACCGACGAGTTTATCGTCCAGCACGATAATGTGATGTTGGAGGCGTGTAACGCGAGCTTCCAGGTGCATTTCCAGGTCGCGCCCGACGAGTTCGCCCATCTCTATAATATCGCCCAGGCGGTCGCGGCGCCGGTGTTGGCGGTGGCGACCAACGCCCCGATGCTCTTCGGCAAGCGGCTGTGGAAGGAGACGCGCATCGCGCTATTTCAGCAGTCGGTCGACACCCGCTCCTCGGGCACTCACATCCGGGAGATGCACCCGCGGGTGAGCTTCGGGTCGCGCTGGATCAAGGACTCGGTGCTCGAAATTTACCGCGATGATATCTCGCGCTTTCGCCTGCTCTTTAGCGGCGGCGAGGCCGAGGATCCCTTCGCCGCACTGGAGGCCGGGCGCGCCCCGCAACTGTCGGCGCTTCGGCTGCATACCGGCACGGTCTACCGCTGGAACCGAGCGTGCTACGGCATCTCGGAGGGCAAGCCGCACCTGCGCATCGAGAATCGGGTGCTGCCGGCGGGGCCAACGCCGGCCGACGAAACCGCCAACGCGGCGTTCTGGTTCGGGCTGATGAGCGGGGTGTCCGACAAATATAGCGATATCAGCAAGCACCTCGAATTCACCGACGC